>JAGHAF010000128.1 GCA_021161675.1 Planctomycetota bacterium
GATTAAACTGGGCCTCGCCAGCATCTGAGCCGCCTTGAGCCCCTGCGCCAATTTGGCCCGCCTGATCGCTGTGTCTCTCGTCGCCTCGCGGACTTGTGCCGCCGCCGGCGCACCGGCCCAAAACGGCCGCAGTAAACGAAGTTTTTAGACCGGACTCACATGTCAATATTCGGGCTTGTCGCCCAACAATGTTTCAACCGCGTTCTCCGCTTTTCTCCGTGGTCTCCGTGTTCCAATAGGTCTTTAGCCCGGAAAGGCGTCAGAACAGGCCGACGACTTTGCCGTCTTCGTCAATGTCCACGCTCTCGCCGGCGGGCGTGGTGGGCAGGCCGGGGATTGTCCTCATGTCGCCGCACAACGGGTAGAGGAAGCCCGCGCCCATGCTGGCCCGGATGTCCCGAATCGGGAAGGTGAATCCGGTGGGACGGCCCTTGAGGCTGGCGTCGTGGGACAAGGACAGGTGGGTCTTCGCCATGCAGATCGGCATTTTGTCGTAACCGAGTTTCGTGAAGAGTCTGATCTTGCGGCGCGCCTCCGGGGCGTAAGTCACTCCGGATGCGCCGTAGACGCGGGTGGCGATTGTCTCGATCTTCTCCTTGATGGAGGCGTCGTCGGGGTAAAGGAGCTTGAAGTCGCTTGGCTCCTCGCAGGCCTCGACCAGCGCCTCGGCGGCCTCGATGCCGCCCTTGCCGCCTTTGGCCCAGACATCGCTGACGACCACTTTCCGCGCGCCGGCCTCGAGCGCTTCCTGGCGGACGGCTTCGAGTTCGGAGTCCTTGTCGTCGGGGAAGCGGTTGATGCAAACCACGGAGGGGACGCCGAAGATGGCGACGTTCTCGATGTGTTTGGCCAGGTTTGCGCATCCCTGCCGGACGAGTTCGGGGTCTTCCTGGAGCATCGCCGGCGGCAGCGCCTTGCCGGCTACGACCTTGAAGCGGCCGCTGTGCATCTTCAGTGCGCGCACGCTGGCGACGATGACGACGGCATGGGGCGCCAGTCCGCTGACGCGGCACTTGATGTCCATGAATTTCTCCATGCCGATGTCGGCGCCGAAGCCGCTTTCGGTCACGACGTAGTCGCCGAGTTTGAGGGCGATCTGGTCGGCCAGGATGCTGCTGTTGCCGTGAGCGATGTTGGCGAAGGGTCCGGTGTGGACGAAGGCCGGGCCGCCTTCGAGCGTCTGCATGAGGGTGGGCTTGAGGGCGTCCTTGAGCAGGACGGTCATCGCGCCGGCGACGTCCAGATCGTCGCAAGTGACAGGTTTCTTGTCGTAAGTGAAAGCCATGACACAGCGCCCGACACGCCGGCGCAGGTCCTGCAAATCCGTGGCCAGTCCGAGCACGGCCATAAGCTCGCTGGCCACGCTGATGTCGAATCCGCTCTTGCGGACGAACCCGCGCCCCAGGCCGATCACGATCTCTTCGAGCGCCCAGCGATCGTTCAGGTCGACCACGCGGTTCCAGGAGATGGCGTCGGGATCAATGCCGAGCCGGTTCTTGCGTTTGAGGCTGTTGTCCAGGAAGGCGGCCGCCAGGTTATGGGCGATGCTGACGGCGTGCACGTCGCCTGTGAGGTGGAGGTTGAAATCCTCCATGGGGACGAGCTGGCTGTATCCGCCGCCGGCGGCGCCGCCCTTGACGCCGAAGACCGGCCCCAGCGACGGCTGCCGGATGCAGACAATGGCGTTCTTGCCTATCTGACGCAGCCCCTGGGTGATGCCGATGGTAGTGACGGTTTTGCCCTCGCCCAGCGGCGTTGGGGTGATGGCCGTCACGTCGATGTATTTGCCGTTCGGCTCGCCGGCGAGGCGCTCGAGGATGCCGAGTTTCACCTTTGCCTTGTAGTCGCCGTAGAGTTCCAGTTCGTCCCTGAGGATGCCGGCCTGGCCGGCGACGTCCTCGATCTTCCGCAATTTCGCCCGCTGCGCAATCTCAAGATCACTTAGCACAACCGTCCTCCTTAGGCTCTTGGTCAAGAGTACGTGATTTATGAATCCAACAGGCCCATGACCCGGAATATGTGTTCTGTTTGAACGTGCGACTGTATCAACTCCTCGGCCAGTCCGATCTTGTCGGCGTCGCGCGGCGTGATCTTCGGCACGAAGCCACGCACCCGAAAGGCGGCGGTCGCCGTGTCGTCGCCCGTGAGCAGGACGGGCACCTCCACGGCGCAGAGCATCTTGACTATGCTCCGGTGCGGGACGAATCCGCCGGTCAGCAGCATCCCTCCGATCGCAGACGCTTCGCCCCGACCTTTCATCAGGTGCGCGTTGATGGACGCCAGTATGTTATCGGCTCTGTCGCCGGGGACCACGACCAGGCAGTCGTCGCTCAGGTAATCGACCATATTCTGCGGTTCCATCGCGGCGACGATGCTGTCATGGATATGGTTGTTCATGTGCGCCTCGCCACAGAGGGTTTCCAGGCCGAACTCCTCCTTGAAGTGGCGCATGGTGGGGAAAGTCAGCTCCCTTCTGTAGGGGATCGCTCCGAGGCACTTGATGCCCAGGCGATCGAGTCCCTTGCACACCGCCTGGCTCACTTTGTCATACTTCTCTTCGTAGACTTTATTTATAACCGCGCCGATCACCGGCACGTCGCACTGCTCGAAGAGGGCCTCGTTGAGGCGTATGGCATCAATGCAGCGCCCGATCCCGCCGCCGGCGACTATGATGCATTTTGCCCCGAGGTGCGCTGCGACCTGGGCGTTGGAGGCGTCTATGACGGCGCCGACGCCCGCGTGGCCAGTGCCCTCTACGATGGCCACGTCGTGCTCATCCGCCAGTTCGGCGATCGCCTCGTCTATGGGTCCGTAAATGGCCTCCGGGTTCGGTTCATTGATGTACTCCCGGGTGAACCCGCGAGGTATGGTGACCGGGCTGAGGGACTTGATGGGGCCGTCGGCCGAGAGAGAGCGCCTAAAAAGCACGGCATCCTCGTCTATCTGCCGGCCCTCCTCCATCAGGTAACGCTGGCCCACCGGCTTGATGAAGCACGTCCTGAATCCTCTCCGCTGCGCGGCCCGGAACAGCCCCAGGCTCACGGTGGTCTTGCCGGCGTGCTGCTCGGTAGCCGCTATGTAGATCGGCTTCATCGCTTTTGCCTCTCGGGTGATTTACCCTCCAGGGCGGAGACAAGTTTCTCTGCGCCCACTATACCGTCTTCCAACGAGAAAAGCGCCAACACGTTATCCGGCAGCAGCACCTTGCAGGCCGCGGGGAACTCCTCATCCGCCTCGTAGCGAATTACTTGGTATTCCAGCAGGGGGAAGACCGAGAGCACGCAACGCATCGGATCGCCCTCCGCCACCGAGCCGCCGAGCCGCCGGACGGCCTCCCGAAGTCCGTCCGCCTCCCGCCCGGCCGTGTGGCTGAGCCGCTGGTTGACGCGCCCGTCGAACGCCTGCTCGTAGCCGCGCCCTTCCGCGAAGTCGGCGAACGAGACGAAACCGCCCGGGGCGACTATACTCTCCGCCGCCAGGTAGTCCAGCGCCAGCACTTCCCAGACTTCGTCCACCTCGGCCCGCCCGGGCAGAACACACATCTCATAAGGGTCTGTCCGAACCTCCAGCTCCCAGCGCAAGGTGGGCAAGATCACGGCGCCGCCTTCCGGGGCGGCCCGCGCGCCCAGCTTCGCGAGGCGGGCCGGCTCCAGCCGCCCCAGCAGCCCGCCGAGCGCCCTCGCCCGGGCTATCTCGTAGTGGTCCTGTTCGGGTAGCTGGAGCAAGTTCTGCCCTCTTGAGGCGGTTATTTGTTGCTCATGTAGGCCGCTATGTAATCGTCGCAATAGAGCTGCTTTTGCAGGAGCACTTCGGCGGTGATGGCTATTTCCATCAACTCATGGTCCAGCGCGTCCATGATGGCAGCGTTCAATCCCGCGCCGATGCACATGGCCACGAAGGCGCTGTTGAGTAGGGAACGTTCCTTGCAGCTCTGGCTCACGTTCGAGAGCCCCAGGATGAAGTTCGGCGGCGGGTCGGAAAACATCTTCAACTGCCCGATGGCGCCCAGCACGGCGGCCGGCTGCTTCGGGGCCACGTTGACCGGAATGATCACCAGGTCTACGTAAAGGTCCCTCATGTCCAGACCGTGTTCCATCGCCTTGGTGATGATGGTTGCGCCCATGGCCACGCGTCCGTCCACGTCCTTCGGGACGCCGGTCTTGTCAATTGTCAACGCAACGAGTTGCGAGCCCGTTTCCACCGCCAGCGGCACGTAGCGGTCCAGCTCTTCTTCGATCGCCTTGGTGGAGTTGATGATCGTCGGATTGCTGCAGGCGTGGAGCGCTTCGTTCATAACGTCGAACTTGGGGGTGTCAATGCATATTGGGGCGTCGGTGACTTCCTCGACCGCCTCGATCATCCAACACATATTATCGAGGGCGCTTCCCCGGACCGGCCCGACGTTGATGTCCAGCGCGTCGGCCCCGGCGTCAAGCTGGCGCCGGGCGATCTTTTGTATCGCGCTTTTGTCCCGCGCTTCTATGGCCTTCTTCACCTTTACGAACATGCCGTTGATGCGCTCGCCGATCACAAACATATTATTCGCTCCTTTCCTCTGAGTCTATTCAGGGCCACATGGACTCGATAGCGGTCTTGGCCTGGCGCAGGGCCTCCGGGTTCCTGAGGACGAGCAGTTCGGCGCCGGACTCCACGTAACTGATGGCGCTTGCCGACTCCCAGAGCGGCGCCCGGACCTCATGGCTGCCCCACTGCGGATCGGCCTGCGCAGGGGAAACCGCCTCTTTGACGCGCCCTATCTCCTTGCCGATGTTGACGAGCACCGGCTGCTGGAGGAGCCGGTCCCCGCTGAGCGCCGCGATCCGGCCCCTCTCGATGGTGGTGTAGATGTATACCATGCCGAATCCCAGCGCGCCGGTCGTCGGGTGCATGACCATGTCTGCCAGGTCTACGCCCACGTCACGCAGGAGGATGTGAAGCTGCTTGGAGAGGTTGATATCCGAAGGGGCCTCGGCGAGGACCTTGTGGTTATCGGCCAGGCAACTGGCGGCTATGGTGCGGTAGTTGTCTTCCTTCGCCGTGCCGAACAGGCAGTTCTCGCCGGCGGCCGCCTGCGTGCACTTGGGCAGGACATTGTTGTCCACCTCATCTACGTCCGTGCCCCAGACAAGCAGCGGCAGCCCCGTCGCTTCGAGGACGCGCTTGACGTCGTCGGCGCACTGCTGGGGGCTGCGTCCTTCATTATCCGGATGAGCGGCGTCCAGACAGAGGCAGATCATGTCCGCGCCCCACTCTTCGCATTTCGCCGCCCATGCGCCGAGGTCGCCGGCCACGTCCGCCAGGTGTTTGCGGCATTCATCGTGCCAGCCCTCCACCCCGGCGGTGCTAATCTCGAGGGCGAAGGCCGGAGGATGGGGATATTCCGCCTCGAAGCCGAGCATTGGATACCCCGTCTCGCCGCCGATAGTCACCGTAGAGGTCCGCGTGCCGCCTTCCTCGCTGGTGGCGCCGATGGTGACCTCATTGATTGTTCCGCTGAAGTTCTCCTTCACGTCCGGGACAGCCATGCGAAATTCCTTTCTAACCAGGGGTCAGGAGTCAGGGGGCAGGGGTCAGAAACAAGGCATCCGTTCTTGCCTCCTGTCTCCTGATTCCTGTGCTTTATGTTCTATCCGGCGCCGGTCACCGTCGGGAACCGCTCCGGGTCAGTGTGCGGCAGAAAACAGGCAGACACAAACTGGTCCATAAAGCCGGGATGGGTGGACAGCTCGAAATAGGTCATCGAACGCGCTATCTCCCGCGTCCGCCAGTAACCCGTCGCATCCTGCGCCGCCATCAGGGCGCCGGCGAGCGACGTGTTGCCGACGAACTCGATGCGCTCCCGCGGCACGTCGGGCAGCAGCCCTATGGTAACCGCGTTATCCTTGTTGAGCCGCTCGCCGAACCCGCCGGCCAGCATGATTGCTTCCAGGTCCGACCACGTCATACCGAGGCTCTCCAACAGCACGTTCCCGGCCGCGTATATGGCCCCTTTGGCCCGGATCAGGTTGTCCACGTCGGCCTGTGTGAGCACAATATCATCGTCGCGGCCGGCCTCCTCAGCCGACACGAACAGGTATTCCAGCGTGTCATCGTCAAGCCGGCGCACGCCCGGCGCGCCCGGCGCGAACTTGCCCGTCTTGTCCATTATGCCTTCTTTGAGCAGCACGGCCAACAGGTCAATGTAACCCGTCCCGCATATGCCGACCGGCGCTGCGCCGCCGATAGTCTCCCAGCTTACGCGCTCGCCGCCGCAGACCGAGTCTATCGCGCCCGGCAGAGCGCGGCTCCCCGAAGCGCTGGCCCCTCCCTCGAAGGCGGGCCCCGCCGAGGCGCTGCAGCACACCAGGAAGTCGCGGCAGCCCACCACGATCTCACCGTTGGTGCCCAGGTCTATCAGGGCGGAGGGCTTTTCCCGGTCGGCCAGCCCGGTGGCCAGCACGCCGGCCGTGATGTCCGCGCCCACGTATGAACTCACGGACGGCAGGCAGAAGATGCGCCCTTCCGGGTTGATCTTCAGCCCCACGTCCCGCGGGCTGACCGATGGGAGAAGATAGGCGCAGCCCACGTAGGGCTCGCGGCGGATCCAGATGGGATACATACCCAGCAAGAGGTGCATCATGGTTGTGTTGCCGCTGACGACGACGCCCCAGACGTCGCTGCGCTCCAGGCCGCTCTCCCTGACCAGTTCGCCCAGGAGCCGGTTGATGTCCCCCACCACGCGCAGTTGCAGGTCGGCGTATCCCTGCTCCTCGTCGCGCTGGCAGTGGACGATACGGGAAATCACGTCCGGACCGAACATGGTCTGCGAGTTGTAGCAGGAGGCCACCCGGTGGGCTCCGGGAGCGAGAAGCCGCGCTTTCACCGTCGTGGTGCCCACGTCCACCGCCGCCAGGCACAGCGCTCTTCCGCGTGGCGGGCCGGCCCTGAGGACACGGCGGCCCCACGGTTCCACGGAGAGGATTACCTCGGGATTCCACTCGGCATGTCTGAGCTCCAGCGGCAGGTCGCGCAGCAGCCTGAGGCTGATCGAGTAATTATCCTCCTCACGCCACTTCTGAAGCTTTCTGACCAGGCGTTCGGCGTCGGCCAGGTTGTCGTCAAGGCTCGGCGGCGCCAACTGGAGGCTCACCTTCTCCACCACCGCCCCGGCGGGCGGGAACGCCTGCGGCAGCGCCTCGACCTGGCGAATGGTGACTTCCGTCTCGACCTGGCGGCTCTCTGCCGGGACGAACACTTCCACGTCTTGTCCGGTGATCACGCAGCGGCAGGCCAGGTCTTTGCCCGCGGGCGGTGTGTGACGAGCCGGGCGCCGTTCGACCTCGCCGCGGCGTATCTCCACAACGCAGCGCCCGCAGACGCCGTGCCCTCCGCATTCGTTGCGGATGGGCACATCGGCGCGCCGGGCCGCCTCCAGCACCGTGACGCCTGGAGCGACCTCGACAGTCCGTCCGGCAGGCTGAAACGTCACATTTGGCATAAGAACCTCGTAAGTCAGAGGCCCGGAGTCAGGAGTCAGAAGGCAAAAGAAAACCTTCCGCCCAGACTTCTGCCGCTGTCATCGCTCTTGTCTTTGCCGATCCTGCCTCCCCGCCTTCGGGAGGGCGCCATAGCGCCGCGCTTTCAGCCTTCGTAGCCGAAGCCACTTCGCCGAAGCAGGCTCGGCGCGCCGGCGGCTGGTTCCTGATTCCTGTCTCACCCCACCAGCTTGGGCCATTCGTTTTTCAGGAACCTCGGCAGGCCGCTGGCTTCCTGGGGACCTACAATGACCTCCTGGCCGATCTCTTCGGACAGCTCGCCGCTTATCACGGCCACCAGTCCGGGGATCACGGGCCGTCGGTAGCCCTCGGCCAGTTGGTCGAAGACGCCCGATTTCTCGATGGCCTTCTTGATCTGCTCCGGTCCGAACGCATCAGCCGCCCACGCGGTCAGCACGCTTGTGCCCTGGGTGTCCACGGCGAGGATGCGCGCGGGGGCGCGGCTGCCGTCCACCTCTCCGAATACGCTGTAATAGCTGAGTGAGAAATTGGTGGTTATCAAGAACGGAGACTTCTCATCGGGTTCATTGACCTCATATATCTTCGCCTCCACCTGCACAGGCCGCTGCGGGTCTATGTAGATGCTCTGGCGCGCAACGAGCGGCGCCAGGATGTATTCCGGCTGATCGGTGTCCATGATCACAATCCCGGCGTACTTGTAGACATAATGGCAGGCCTGGAGGGACTGCGCCACCGGATCCTCCGAAGTCACGCGGATTAGCGAGGGGTACCCTAAAGGTCTGTAGCTCTTCTGGGTCGCCGCCCGCCGCGTGATGGTCAGGAACTGAAGGCCTTCTTTCGGGCCGACGTCGCCCGGGCAGAGCACCAGTTCTTCTATGCCGGCATCCTTCGCCTTCTGCGCATCGGCGGCGCATTTCTCCAGGTCCCCTTCCACTACGAGGGGCAGGCCGCTCGACGCGGCCAGTTCGATCAGCGCGTCGGATGGGCCCCCCCTCTCCCACAGCAGCGGGCGAGAGGCCGCCAGCGCCCCCGCGGACGCTGCAAGCAGCTCGGACGAGTCGGCGATCAGCACCATGGGCATCCCTGCCAGGGACTGGTTCAGTTCGGTCGCGGCCGCCTTCATGGTCTCGCCGTCACCCGATGCGCATTCGAGGGCCACCGTGTCAACCTCTATGACCTGCCCGATGCGCTCGAAGGAAAGCGCCTTGACCTTCTGAGCCTTCCGGGCGACGTCGTCCGTGTCGCGCACCAGCACGGCTATGCCGCAGGGGTTGTAGAACTTCTCGTCGTGGCGAAACATGACCGTTTCGTTGCCGATTTTCAGTGGCTTCTCGACGCCGATCGTGACGAGTTTCTGGGGCGGCGCGCCTGCCGCGCCGAGTTTCTCTTTGGCCTCGTCGGTGACGTGAGGACATTCGTCGAACGATGCCTGTTTGGAGGCCACCTTCATTGCGAAGGCCAGGCAGGTAGGAACGCCGCAGTCGCCGCAGTTTGTCCTGGGCAGCAGCATGTAGATCTCTAAACCGGTCAGTGCCATCGCGCAATTTCTCCTGTTCTTGCCGTTCGGCCCGCGTAATCTGTGGATTCGGTCGCTTTTCTTCTACGGCGCCGGCTAATCGAGTGCCTCATGACATTAGAATCCGCGTGAGTAAGCAATTTTTGAGTTGTTAGGTTATTGAGTTGCTAAGTTGCTAAGGACGGCCTCCCTCAACAACTTGACAACTCAGCAACTGCGACAGAAAGCCGGTCGCAAAATCAAGCGCCATGGTCCAATAGAGGATCAGTCGCGACGCGAGCCGGGTACCCCGAGCAAGGATTCCATCTTCAGGGCCGGATGGTCAACCTTCGTCAGGAACTCTACCAGGCTCGCACCGTCGGTCGCAATGGTTTCGTCGGCTATCTTGTCCACGAAGTCCGGCGTGCCCAGTTCTTCGGCGCGGGCAACGAGGTCTTCACGCAGTTCATCCTTCAGTTCGCGGGGCAGCCAGACTATCCTGTGAAAGCCACCTTCGTAGCTGATGAACTTCTTGCTGAGCATGTAGCGGCGCCCGATGCCCAGGAAGCCGGGCGTCTGCACGCCGCCGCCCACCTGGCCGGCCAGTGTGCTGAACTCCATCCCGATGGGGGTCATGCCCATGTATTCACGGTTCACCACCAGGACGCCGTTCGCCTCCGGAACGATGCAGATGATACACTCAAAGCAGCCGCAGGAGGTCATCGGATGGTTCATCAGGGAATACTGGCAATAGCGCTCGACCGTTCGATTGGAGTTCTCGTAGACGAACTTGTTGACGTTTTCCCACTCCCCCATGGCGGCGTCTATGGTGCGGCCCTTGCTTATGGGCTGGTTGCAGCCTTCGGGGCTGATCTGGAAGGCCGCTTTGCAGTCAAGCCAGCTATAGGCGCCGCAGAGGCCGGGACGCTCGGGGCTGACCACGCAGACGTGGTTCGGGGCGAAGGTCTGGCAAAGGGTGCACGAGTAGAACAGGTCCACCTCCTCGTCCGTCAGCCCGGCCAGGCGCGCATCCCTGGCACGGTATGCCTCCCTGGCCCTCTGGAGAAGGCTTGCAAACTCATCCTTTTCTGTGATGAGCCTGACGGCCACTTTGTCGGCTATCTTGCCGTACTCGTCGTGAATCTTGGCGTAGAGGATGTTGCCGATGTGCTTGATCCGGAAGCCCTTCTCGAAGGCCGTCTTACTGAAGCGCAGCCACGCCAGGTGGCGCTGGCCGATGTGCATCACGCCGGTGGGGTGATTGAGGTAGCGGTGTATCTGGCGCTCCAATATGGCCTCGAAGTCCTCCTGCATCTCGCGTCCGGCGACCATGACTTCGATGCCGAGGTCAATCGCCGCCCCGACCTCGACGTCGTCAATGTCAGAGCCGACCAACTCGATCTCGCCGTCGGTGATCTCCTCCATATCCACCATCCGGAGGAACTCGACGCAGTGCGCATTCTTGCCGCCGAACTCCACCTGCATGTCGCCTCGGCGCACCCGCTCGCCCTCGAAGGCGGCGGCGAAAGCGACGGGAATGTCTATCTCCTCCACCTTCACCTTCACGCCGCGCACCTCGATGCAGGTGGGCACAAGCTGCTCGTAATCCGTCTCACGCACCAGGGCCTCGTAGGTGGTGACGCCCGTGGGACGCACCTCGGGGGTGTCCTCGCTGTCGCTGACGACTGGATATCCCATAAGGATGGAGGCCGCGCCGGTCGCATACCAGTCGTCCGGGATGCTGCCGAAGGTGATGCCGAAGGCGAAGACGCGATCGCGCGAGTACTGGAGAATCTTCTGGAAGTCGCCCGGCTTCAGGCCTCCGAACGTCAGGGCGCTGCGCACGGCCCAGTTCAGCACGTAAATGCCGTCCAGCGTTCGAGGGCCGGTCGGCACGATGTAAGTGTCCCAGCCCATCTGGACTTTCTGGTTGTCGAGCTGCTCTTTGAGCGTCTTGCCGTCCCGGTTCGCGAAGGGGAAGATCAGGATGCTGCGCTTTTGCAGTTCGCGCACCACGTCCACGGCTATTTCCTCAGTGGGGGCGGGGCCGAGGATGGCCGCGAAACCAGGCATCCGCCCGTCCACGAGCTGTATGCCCAGCTCACGCATGGAGGTATCCGTCAGGAACCCGTGGTAACCCTCCTGGGGCTTGTAGCCGTTCAGGTAATCTATGGCGCAGACGATCTCCTGGGCGAAGAGCGTGGCGGCCCCCCCGTCCAGACCATGGCCGAGGTAGGGAAGCCAGGATTGATTCGCAGGCGCCGCGTGCAACAGGTCCTCGCGGCAGTGCTTGAGCACGGGCTCGCAATCGGCGAGCGTCTGCACCTTGCGTCCCGTGAGCGCCAGAATCATGGGCAGCGCGAAGGCCGTCCCGGGGAATTTCAGTTCTGCGCCCTCACCGTGCTTATCCACCGCCTCCTGCCACACTTTCTCAGCCTGCTCGACGAACTCGTGTGAGCCGCGTATGATCGCCTGGAACACCTTCCGAGACATCGCTTACCTCCTTCGGGGATTCGCTTCTCTACCGCCTACACTTGTTGGCGACAAGGCTCGCAGCCCTGCAATAACACGCGAGGCCTTTCATTCAAGAACTCAGCCGAAAAGCAGCTCTTGCCATTCATACACTCCACCGTACGGCTCAGCGGGCCACTGATCCGTTTCCAGGTAATCCTTTATGGCCACCGCCGCCATGACACCTTCCACGATGGCGAAGCCAGCCTGCGTCGGCCCATCTATTACGTTGCCCGCGGCAAACACGCCGCGCCTGGTGGTCCTGTATCGGCCGTCCACCTTTATGGCGGCCCGGGGCGACGTAGACCCTTTAGCTCTAACGGCCCGCTCACGAGGAATGGAAACATACTGGAGCGGGCCGCCACTTTCTGAACTTTCCACCGGGATCGTGACTTCATTGGTGATAACAACGCCCTTCGTCCTGAGCGCAGTCTCGTCGGCCACTTCTATGCCACACTCGACCGCTCCCGGAGGGGCGGTGGCAATCTCGCCGGCGGCTACGAGCGCATAATCAATCCGTCTCTCGAACTCGGAACCCTCAATCGGTATGGGCCTGGGCCTGCCGGAGGCGTCCTTGCTTCCCAGCCTCATCCTGACCGCTTTCACCGCCGTTAGCTTCCCGCCGGCGCCGATGAAACTGACAGGCTGTGTCAGGGGATGGAAGTCCACTTGCTCCGTCAACAGCCGGAATGCCTCCGGCTCGGCTTCCCTGGCGGGCGCTTGCTCTTCGCCCCGCCTGTAATACCACACTACCTGGGCGGCGCCCGCCTCCCGGGCAACGTAGCAGGCGTCCACAGCGCTCAGCCCTCCTCCCACCACCAGGACGATCCCGCCTGAGAGAGCGGGCGGCTCTCCATCGTGGCTGTGCCGGGCGAGTGTGTAATCCACCAGATATTCCAGGGCCGAATAGACGCCCGCCAGACCCTCTCCGTCTACATTGAGTTTTCTGCTCTGCCAAGCGCCCGTGGCAATCAGCGTGGCGTCATGGCCCTCGATCAGCTCTTCCAGCTCGACATTCTCCCCAACCTTCGTCCCCAATCGGAAGGCGACGCCCAGCCCCCTCAACTCACCGACAGCTTCCCTGAGATTGACCTTCTCCATGCGCAGGTCCGGTATCCCGCAGGCCAGCAGGCCGCCGGGCTCCGGAAGCATGTCTATCAGCTCTACCGTATAGCCTTCCGACGCAAGCCAACCCGCGGCGTACAGTCCTGCGGGTCCGGCGCCGATGACGGCCACCTTTCGGCCCTTCTTTTGCTCTCTTGGGGCTCTCTTGATAAGCCTCATGGTTTTGCAGTCATCACAAGAACCGTGCGCTGGGCCGCCTCCTGGCGTTTCCGTTGCGCCAGGGCGTCCAGATCAATTACCTGCCGCGCGCCGGTGGGACAGGCTCGCACGCAATATGGCTCCTCGCCCTCCTCGATCAGGTCTTCGCACAGATCGCATCGGACAATCTCGCCGGTGCGCCGGCTCCACTCGACCGCGCCGAAGGGGCAGACGATCACACATGCCTTGCAGCCGATGCACCTGGCCGGCTCAGAGCGCACTTCGCCCGTCTCCTCGTCAAAAGAAAGCGCCCCCGACGGACACACGGTGGCGCAGGGCGCATCCTCACAGTGCTGGCACTGTATGGGCACAGCCACGCCGGCGGCGGCTATCACTTTGACCCGCGGGACCATGTGAGCGTCGGCCAGAATGGCCTCGACAATGTCCTCATACCCCGCGTGCGCCTTCGCACAGGCTGTCTCACAACTGCGGCACGCCATGCAGCGCTCCAGATCAACGATTACCGTCCGAGTTTCGGTCTGCTGTGGCATGTTCTCTCTCCCTCCTCAGGGCGACGCTCTCACTTTGCCGGGACCGCTTCAGACTCGACGGGCTCGCGGGCCTCGTACATCATCTCCGAGAGATGGAGCGCGGCGCGTTTCTTGTTGATGTGGTCTATCATCAGATGCGCCGCCGCAATCGGATCACGCTCGAAGGCGAGCATCCCGCCCAGGTCGTCCTCCATCCCTCCGGTCAGGTATTCGCGAACGATCTTGCTGCCCATCACGGGGAACGGTTCGGCGCAGACGGTGAATATGCCGCTGGCGGCCACGTAAGTGGCGATAGAGATGGCCTTCTCGCTCATCCACTCCGGCGCGGCGCCGGCCACGGGCAGCTCGCTTATGTCATCGCCCAATCCGCCCTCTTTCACCATCTCGACGCATGCCAGCAGGATGCGGCTGTTGTCCACGCACGAGCCCACGTGCAGCACCGGGGAGATCCCCACGGCGTCGCAAATCTCTTGGAGCCCCTTGCCGGCGTACTGCTCGGCGGCCTCGGGCCGCATGAGCCCGGCCTTCGCGCAGGCGGTTGCCGCGCATCCCGTCTGCAGCACGAGGACATCGTTGCGGATCAGTTCCTTGACCATCTCGACGTGGCCCCAGTCGTGGGTTATCTTCACGTTGTTGCAGCCCACCACGCCTGCCACGCCCCGGATCCTGCCGTCCATGATCCCGTGGTTCAGCGGCCGGAACAGCGGGCGATACGTGCCGCCCAGGGTGGTGAAGATGCTCTCGACCGTATAGCCCGCAATCAGCTCCTCCACCACGTCGGGCACCACGGCCTCTTTCGGATCGCGTTCTTTGAATGCCTCGATCGCCTCCCGCAGCAGTTCCTTGGCGCTGGTGAGGGCGTGCTCCTCGTCGAAAACCATGTGCTTTATGCCGGGGAAGGCGGCTTTCTTCGACGTGGAGATAAGGCGCGTGGAGAAGCGCTTGCCGTAGTCGGCGATGGCGGGCATGATGCACTGCACGTCCACAACCATGGCGTCCACGGCGCCGGTGGCCAGGGCAAGCTCCTGCTGAAGGAAGTTGCCCGCAACCGGTATCCCGTGACGCATCAATATCTCGGTCGCCGTGCAGCACATGCCGGAGAGCTGAATGCCATCGGCGCCGGCGTCCTGCGCCTCCTTGCGTATGTCCGGCATCTGCGCCGCGGCCACGATCGCCTCCGAAAGCGTCGGCTCATGCCCGTGCACGACGACGTTGACGGCCTCCGGGCGCAGTACGCCCAGGTTCGCGTGGCTCCTTATTGGCTCCGGCCCGCCGAAGAGCACGTCGCTGAAGTCGGTGGCATACATGCTGCCGCCCCAGCCGTCGGAGAGGGCCGTTCTTATCAAGGTCTTCATCAGATGGAGCGGGTCAGTGTCAACCCCGATATGGGTCGCGTGCATCACGCGCACGATGTCGGCGTCTATGCCGGTGGGGGTGACACCCAACTGCCGCCACTTCTTCTGCAGAGGTTCTGGGGCCCTGCTCACCAGGCGCAGCTCCCCTTCCTGGCGTCCGAAATCCGCAAGCGCCAGCTCGGCCACTTCGGTGGCTATCACCTTGAGGTCCTTGTCTGCGGTCTCAATGCCGAACTCGCTGGCCAGCTTACGCAGTTTCTTCTCGTTGTTTATCTTATAGCCTTCCGTCTTGCCGCGGGCGGTCAGCAGGAGGGCGTGGGTGATATCGCGCCCGTGATCGGAGTGCGCCGCGGCGCCCGCCGCGGTGGCGCGGGCCAGATTACGCGCGACTATAGTATCGGCGGTGGCCCCGCAGATGCCGCGCTGCGCGCCCTCGCCAAAGGGATCGATCCGGCAGGGCCCCATCGAGCAGTTGCGGCAGCAAATGCCCAGCTTCCCAAAATCGCACTGGGGCAGCATCGCTTCGTAACGGTCCCAGGCAAGTTCGAATCCGCACGCGGCCGCGTGTTCGATCATTTCCTGCGACGCGGGGTCGCTGCTCCTCTGTTCGCTGCTGCTCGCCATCTCATCCTCCGCTGATTCGTGTTGTTTTTCTTGCTATTGACTCCAGCAATGCGCGGACAAGTTCCTGGTGCTGGTCTGTTCCCTGGTACGGGCACGTTCCTTCCAGGTCCGCCGCGGCAATTGACTCATCGTAGGGCAAGCGCCCCACCACTTCAAGCTCGCCGAGCTGCTCTTCGACCGCCCTTAGCTCGTCCTCGCAGCGATACTTATTGATCACGACGCCGATCTGGCGAATACCTATGTCTGCGGCGTATCGCTGGATGGTAAAAGCTGTCCCGATGCTTCGTCGTCCGGGCTCGACGACCACCAGCATCATCTCCATTCCCTCGGCGGTGGCGCGCCCCAGGTGTTCCACCCCGGCCTCCATGTCGAGGATAACGCTCTGCTCATTGGCGAAGACCAGGTGCGCGAGCAGGTTTTTCAAGAAAGCGTTCTCAGGGCAGAAGCAGCCGCTCCCGCCCCGCGCCAGTCGCCCCATGCGGAGCAGCTTAACCCGGCCCGCGGAAACCGCGAAACGCTCGGGAATGTCATCAACCCTCGGGTTGATGGTGAAGAACTCGCCCCCTGTCCCGGCGGCCCCCGTTCGCTGGGCGATGAGCTCCTTCATCTCGGAGATGGGCTCAGGGTAGTCGTCCGGCCCTAAGCCGAGCGTCAGGGCGGCGTTAGCGTCCGGGTCCGCATCCACCAGAACGACGCTTTCGCCCTGCTGCGCCAGATACTTCGCAAGAAACACGGCGATCGTGGTTTTGCCGACTCCGCCCTTGCCGGTAATCGCCAGTTTCATCGCCTGGACACTCCGGTGAAACGGTCGGGATAGGGCCTTCGAGCGGCACGCGCAGGGCGGCCCTCCGCCGAAAACAGCAAATCTTACCATTCTACGACACCCCCTTTTTCTGTCAACAGAATCGGCTGTTTCGCCGGCGGAAACGAGAAGTAACTTGAAAAACAACCGGAAAACGGTTTGTCTATTCTTGTAGAATCTAAATGATCTGGCAATCCCGGCGAGGAGAGACAAGAATGGCGGAAAAAGAAGATCAGAAGGAACCTGATATTCACGTAGACGAAGAATGGAAAAAGAAGGTGCAGGAGGAGAAAGAGCAGATCCGCGAACAGAAAAAGAAGAAGGAGACCGGCCCACAGGGCGGACGCGCTTTCCCAAAACCCAACATTCAGATATTCATGGCCGGCCTCTACACCCAGACACTGATGGCCCTGGGCGGTCTGGAGAATCCCGCGACGGGCCAGCGGCAACCGGACCTCGAGGAAGCCGAGTATCTGATTGACACCATCGCCATGCTACAGGAGAAAACCCAGGGCAGCCTGGAAGCGGAGGAGCAAGGCTACGTGCAGAACATCCTCACTGATCTGAGAATGCGCTACGTCCACGCCAGGGACGCCGACAAAGAAACCCCTCCCCCTCCGCAGCCACAGCCACCCGAGCGGGACTCAAGCGACGCAGATTGACGCTGCATCGGGACGTTCTTATAATGGAATTGGATTAGACAGGATTGTCCACCATGGACCTGGCGCTGCTCACAGACGGCTGGCCCTATGACGAACATGAAGACGCCGCCAACGTTCGTAAAGTCAACGGCGTGGACGGATACATGAAAATCCAGGTGCGCATCCGCAACGGGATCATCCAGTGGGAGGCAAAGGGCAGGCCGGACGGCGCAGAGCCCTATGGCTGCGCCAGCGTCCTGGAGCACTGCGAGAACATGCTGGCCCGCGGCGCTTCCGTCCTGGAGAATTTCAACGCTGACCTGATCGACGAACTGATCCTGGAGCTTTTCGACTTTTACCGACGCAGCCAGGCCCTGTTCCGTCTGGGGGACTACGATCTGGCCCTCTCGGACGTAGACCACGCATTGAGGATCCTTACCATCCTGAGGCGTCACGGCCCGGAACGCAGCTTCCAGTTCGATCAATATCGCCCGGGACTGGTGCTGGAGCGCGCACGTGCGGAAATGATGGCCAAGGTCCGCGCCGGGCACGTGCGGCTCGCCCTCGAAGCGCTCAACCGCGGCATCAAGGACGTAGAGAGTTTCTACCTCGACTACGAACTGGACGAGGAGATTGCCGGGAGCGCCGAGCGACAGGCTCTGATCGAGCTGCGCCGCAGCCTGCGGGAGCGCCACACGATCCCGCTAAACGATCGCGAACTGCTCCAGTCCCTGCGCACGGAGCAGGAAGTAGCCATTCGGAGGGAAAACTACGAAATGGCAGCGCGCCTGCGGGACAAGATCGATTCCGTAAAGCAGAGAATCACATCCGAAGATTCCTGAACTTGCCCTGCGGGCCCCCCTCGTCCCGCACCTGACGCTCCAATAATAGTGCGGCGACAGCGCCCACGAACGGCCGCGAGAACAGGGCTGAAGTGGCACTGAGCAGGACGTAGACTTCCCGTCCCTGATTGCCGCCTCCTGGGGAAAGGGAGATGCAAATGCAATTCGACGAACGGGAAGCCTCTGCGCAACAACCCGGCGCCGAACGAAGCCCTGCCGGGCGGCCCGACGACCGGGACCCCTTCCCCGGCAAGAAGCGGCCGGCGACCGACGAAACAATCGAAAGTCCTCTTGCGCGACTTGCGCCCCCGCCGTCGGGCTCGCCGCTCTCTCGCTGGCTGGCTCGTTGGCTCCTGTTTGCCGGGGTCGGACCGCTGGCGCTGGCGGCAGTGGCTATTGTGATATCTCTGTGGCACGGCACGCATCCAATTGAATGGCGCGGCGGGCTTGTCGCATTCGACTTCGCCATCATCGTGTTGATAGTGCGCGGGTTCGCCATCGGCGGCGCACACGTGCGGAAGATTTGCCGGAGGGTCTTCAGTCTGCTCGGGCTCACGGCCGGCATCATCGTGCTTCAGGTGATCCTCCTCCGCTCGGCGACCCGTTTCGTATACGGCGCCCCCCCCCTGGAAGTTCTCTCCCGCTTTTTCACGTTCGGCCTGCTGGGTCTGGCAGGTTGCATAATCTTCATTCAGTCGCTGCGGGGATTGGGCTGGGCCTGCCGGACGGCCTCTATCTCCTCCCTGGTCTTCGCGATCCTCCTGCTTGTCCAATTCCTCAAAGGCAGCGCCTTGTTCGGTCATCACATCTCACTGCCGCAGCTGGTGCCCTCCCACTCCTGGGGCGGCGTCGCGTCGGCTGTGGGATGCGCGGCGGCGCTGGCGATCTTCTGGGATTGGCCCCGTCATGGAAGTCTGAAACCACTCTGGCGATGGGCCATAAGAGGGCTCTGGCTCCTGCTGCTGCTGGCGGCGAGCACGCTGGTGTCCCTGCGCCTTCTGCGGCTCTACGACTACACGACCGTCTTCCAGTGGCTGTGGGTCTTGTCCCTCCTGTGGGCGGCGCTTGCGCTGCTGCCGGTGGCCGGCCTGGGCATGGCGCTGGTGTGGCGTCGGCGCCGGGACCTGGAGACTGACCTGCTGGAAGCCACCAACTTCATCTGGATACTCGTCGTCGTTGGCGCCCTGGCCGCGCTGGCCGTCTGGGCGCCCCTGCGCTGGAAAGAAGGCGGCATTGAACTGCTGCTCGTAATGATCGGCATTCTCTCCAGCCTCGTGGTAGCCTGGCTGGGAACGAGGCGACGCCAGTGGTTCAGCTCTTGGGCGATCCTGCCCGCCGTGGGCCTCGTGGTCGCCGTGATGTGCGCCCTCAGCGCCCTGCTGGACATGGCGGCCCCCGAGGGAACGGTGTGGATGGCCAGCACGGCCTTTCTCTGGTCCGTGCTCGTGGTGGGCCTGGCGCTCGCAAGTGGGGGGCTCATCGCCAGGCGACGCCTCAGCAGGCTGCGTCAGGGACGGGAGGCATTGCGCAACGACGTGGATGCGCTGGGCGCAGTCGGGGCCGTCGTCGCCCTGACCGTGCTGTGGCTTGTATTCGCGATCCACGCCGCCTCATCAGAAGCGGCCGGAAGCATCTACGCCATTACGTCCAACGCCGCCAGATACGGTAAGGATATCCTGGCGCTCTGCCTCGGTTCCCCAGTAGCCAATGGCGCGCAGAACGCTATAGAGGCCCTCGCCGCCGCCTGGCGCCCCTTCTGGTGGGCCGCCATTGCAGGCGCGGCCTTGATCGCGCTGGCGCTCAATGCCACGTCAGCGCGCCGCGCCAGGTGGAACCTTACGGCGCTCGCCCTCCTCTGGGCCCCGCCTGTGATCTTTGTCTCGCTGCTCGCGCTGGGCTTCAGCTCCCGCCTGTTCTTCCCCTGGGCGACCGTAGGATTGCGAACGGCTTTAGGACGTTCTGTAGAGTCGGGCTTCTCCACGAGGCTTCTGACTATGGTCGCGCTGGTCGCGCTGGCGGCGCGGCTCTGGGAGGCGTTCCTCTCGATCATCAGGCTTCGGCGCCAGGGAGCGCGCCTGAGGACGGATAGAGGCCACTCGCCGGAAACCGCCGCTCCAAGCGAACATCTCATATTCCTGGTGCGCGCCGCCGTGCTGCTCTCAGCCGTGGGGCTGGTGGCTGCATTCGTGATGTTTCCATCTGCGCGCATGGAGTCGCTGCTCACGCAGATCAGCGCCGAGGCGGCCCGCTGGTGCAGCGCGGCTTTCGCCGTCGCGGCGAACGTGGGAGTCCTTTCGGCGCAGTGGTCCGCGTATGCAATCTGCGCCGGGATCGCGCTCTACCTCCTCTTGTCAGTGAGCGAGGAGGCCCGCCATGGCCGCGTGGCGGCCTATCCCCTTCTGGCGGGGTTCTGGACACTGCTGCTGGCCTATCTGACGGTGGAATGGATGCGGATGTTTCGGCAAGGCCTCTCCCCCGCAATGCTCGCGGCTCTCCTGCCCGGGGCGGCATTCCTGCTGGCCACCATATTCCTATGGGCCCGCTGGTTGCGCCTGAGACGGGACTACCCGGGCGAGTCGGCTTCTATGCGCGACCCGAGGCCACAGAAAAGCGCCGCCTACGGACTGGGTTCACTCACGCTGGGGCTCTGCGCGCTGGCAGGCGCCCTCGTCCTGCACGCCGCTCTCCGACCCAACCCCTGGTATGCCTCACGGCTGACCGCCCTGACACAGCGTTTGCATGAGCAGGGCGGCTCCCTGCTCAACGAGGCGGCGCGTCGCACGGCCAATTGGGATGCCGTCACCCTCCGGACCACCGCACTAATAGTCGCCGTCTTCTCTGCGGGCTCGATCGCGCTGCACATGCTGGCGCGGAGGGGGCTGCGAGCCATCCGCGCCATGGTGGCCGCCGTCTGGGCGGGCCTTGCCCTGGCGGGGGCCGCCGCAGCGACTTACCTCGTGAGCCGTCCCCGCTCATGGAGCGCCGCGCAACTGGCGGCCGCGTTTCTCATCTCGCTGCTGCTGCTGCGTGTTATAATCGCTCTGCTCAACGCCCGCAGGTGGAGCTCGCCCGGCCGAGACGCCGGGGATTGGCGCATGTCAGTGAACTAGCTGTTCGGCCTTGCTATAATGGCCGAATTCGAGAACTCGAGAGCCCTTTTCACCGCAGGCGCGGTAAGAGATCATGAGAAAGCCGAATCTCGGCATATTGCTCAAACCGGCCGGCTTTGACTGCAATATGGCCTGCGACTACTGCTACTACCGCCCCGTGCAGGAGCTTTACCCCGGGGCGGACAATCCCCGAATGTCGCCGGAGGTCTTCGAGGCCGTATGCGAGCAGTATCGCGCCCTGGAGCCCGCCGAGATGAAGATAGGCTGGCAGGGAGGCGAACCGACACTGATGGGCCTGGACTTCTTCCGTGAGGCCGTGCGCATCGAGGCGCGCCACGCGCGTGGCGCAGAGCCCTGGGGCAATAGCCTGCAGACCAACGGCGCGCTCCTGGATGAAGACTGGTCCCGCTTCCTGGCCGACAACCGTTTTCTGGTTGGCTTGAGCATAGACGGGCCTGCGGAGCTGAATACAATGCGCAAGTTCCGCAACGGCAAGCCCGCCTTCGACACCGCAATGCGCGCCCTCGACCTGCTGAAAAGTGGCCACGTCGAGTACAATATCCTCGTGGTTATCAGCCGGGCCAACGTCGAGCATCCGGAGGAAGTCCTGCAGTTCCTGCTGGAACACGACTGCCGCTTCGCACAGTTCATTCCCTGCACCGAACCGGCCGGCGAAGCCGGCGCCGTCTCCGAGCATTCGATCAGCCCGGGGCAATACGCCGAGTTCATCATCCGGCTCTTCGACGCATGGGTGGAGCTGGACGATCCCTCTTTCTACATCCGGCGAGTGGACAACTACCTGCACATGTTCTTGGGCCTGCCCCCGGAGTGCTGCGAGTACCGGCAGGACTGCTCCAACCTGCTTACCGTAGAGTGGAACGGCGACGTTTACCCGTGTGATTTCTACGTGCAGGAGCGATACCGGCTGGGCAACGTCCGCGAGCAGACACTCTCGCAGATGCTTCGGGGGCGCGCCTTCCGGGACTTCGTGTCGAGGGCGGAGCGGCTCCCTGACGTCTGCCGAGACTGCGAGTGGCTCTCCTTCTGTCACGCCGGATGCTTCCGACACCGCGAGAAGCTCGGAATCGGGGTGCAGGAAATGCCCTACCTCTGCGAGGCGAAGAAACGGATTTTCAGCCACGTGACGCCGACATTGGAAGAGCTGAAGGCTCGGCCGGATAAGGCTCCGCGACTTCACTCCTTTCTGAATCGTCTTGCCGGCCGGATTGATGCGCAGCGACGTCAGCCCGGCCCCGCCCGCACGGCCTCGCCGGCCCCGCGAGCGCGGGCGCAGCCACCCGGCCACCCTATCGGCCGTAATGATCCCTGCCCATGCGGCAGCGGCAAGAAATACAAACACTGCTGCGGGCGCAAAGCGTTGGTCTCCTAATATGGTGAAACTATGAGTAACGTCGAGCAAGATTGCCTGGAAGTGGCCGTTCTGGGGAAAACCGTCTATCTCAAGTCCCGGGGCTACGCCACGCAACGCAACAGCCTGGGCATACCGGACTTCCTGGCAGCCATGTTCCGCGCCGGCTGCAGGTGCGTTGTGTTCGACCTGGCGGAGTGCAAGGGGATGGATAGCACGTTCATGGGCGTTATTGCAGATGCGGCGCTGGCCCGGCCACGTCAGCCTGGCAAGAGCGTGGTCATTTTGAACGCCGACCAGCACGCCACGAGACAGCTTGCCCGCATCGGGCTGGTTCCCATGGTGTGCATGAAACAAGAGCAAGTCGAACTGCCGGAGGGCGTGGAGCTGCAAGAGATGAGCTTCGTGGATTTCGCAAACAGCAAGAGGAAACGGCTCGAAAGAATACGCGACCTCCATAGCCAGTTGATTCGGCTGAACGAAGGAAACCGGGCTCTGTTCGGCCCCTTCCTGGAAATGCTGGCTGAAGAATGCCGCCTGAGCCGACAGCAGTGAACTAAATGAGAATAGCCAATATCGAAGGCTCGATCTTCAAGGGCTGCTCGGCGCGTCCTTCGACATTCGCGACTGGGCGATCGATATTCGATATTGCGTGACATCCGGGTTGAGGGGCGTGCGATGAAATTCGCCATGTGCAACGAGTTCTGCGAAGGCTGGGACCTGGAAAGCGTCTGTGAGCTGGCCGCCCGCGCAGGCTATCAGGGCGTTGAGATAGCCCCATTCACTCTGGCCGATTCCGTGGAGGACATCACCTACCAACGGCGCCAGCAGTTGCGCCGCGTCGCAGAGGACGCCGGGCTTCAGGTCGTCGGGCTCCACTGGCTGCTCGGCAAGCCGGAGGGGCTTCACCTGAACAGCCCCGATCCCAACCTGCGCCGGCGAACCGCCGACTACCTGCGCGCCGAGATCGATTTATGCTCGGACCTGGGCGGCTCGAAACTCGTCATCGGTTCCCCAAAGCAGCGCAACGTGCCGCCCGGACAGTCTTATCGGCAGGTGTGGGAGCGCAGCGTCGAGGTCTTTAGGAAGCTCGCCGAACACGGCCGCCGGCGGGACGTGATGCTCTGCATCGAACCGCTGGGCGCGGATGAAACCAATTTCATCCACACCGCCGCCCAGGCCCGGAGCCTGGTCCGCGACGTCCATCATCCCAACTTCCGCATGATGCTGGACGTCAAGGCGATGGTCCAGGACAACGAACCCATCCCGGAGATCATCCGCCGCTCGGCCCCCTACCTGGAACACTTCCACGCCAACGATGCCAATCGCGAGGGGCCGGGATTCGGCGATACGGACTTTGAACCGATTGCCCGGGCGCTCAGAGAAGTCGGCTACGAGGGCTTCATCTCGGTGGAAGCGCTTGACTTCTCGGCCGGGGCGGAGAAAATCGCTCGAAAGAGCATCGAATACCTTATCAGCGTCTTCGGACAGCCATACTGATCCCAACGAGCAAGAGAAAAGAGAAAGTTGGAAGCCGTTAGAATAGCGCTGGAAGGCAACCGGCGAGCCGTCTCATTCTGCCCCGTCAGCGTCCAGGTGCCGCGCTCCCGGGCGGAGCTGAGCAACTGCGAGCTTTTCGACCTGGCCGCCGCCCGGGCCGTCCCCTTCCAGGCGGAGGAGTTGGCCGGCCGCTCCGTCGTTCACTGGATTGTGGACTCCCTCGCTCCCGGACAGAGCATCGAATACGTCCTTCGAGGCGCGGAGCGACAGACGCCCTCCCCACAGGTGAGAGTGGGGCAGCCCGTGGATGATTCCATAACCGTCGAGGTCGGTGGCGAGATGTTCACCCGTTACATCTACGGCGAAGCCGTCCCAAAGCCCTGCCTCTACCCCCTGATCGGCCCGTTCGGAATGGGGCTGACCCGCGCCTATCCCCAGGAGGGCCTGGAAGGCGGCTCCAAAGACCACGTTCACCATCGCTCCCTGTACGTGGCCTGGGGGGACGTGAACGGCTCGGACAACTGGGGGGAAGGCGCCGGCTGCGGCCGGATGGAACACCGCTACTTCGAGGCCGTCGAAAGCGGGCCGGTCTTCGGCAGGCTCGTCTCCCTGAACGACTGGCTGGACGCGGAGGGCGCCCGCCTGATGCAAGACCGCCTGGAATATCGCTTCTACGGCGCCCCGCCCAGCTTCCGACTGCTCGACATGGCGGTGACTTTCTACGCCAGCGAGGGCGACGTCCGGTTCGGCGACACCAAGGAAGGCGGCTTCGCCTCCGTGCGAGTGGCCACCTCGATGGACGTTGAGCACACGGGGCGCATCGAGAACTCCTTGGGCGGGATTAACGAAACGGAAACCTGGGGCAAGCGGGCCCACTGGTGCGATTACTCCGGCCAGGTCGGGGGCGAAACCGTGGGCATCGCCGTCTTCGACAGCCCCTCAAACCTCCGCCACCCAACCTACTGGCACGTGCGAGACTACGGACTGATGGCCGCCAACCCGTTCGGACTTTCCCATTTCGTGGACGAAAACGCCGACGGCTCCTACGTGCTGCCCGAAGGCGGCCGCCTGCGCTTCCGTTACCGGATTTACATACACGCCGGCGACGCGCAGCAAGGCCGGGTGCGCGACAAATACCTCGAGTGGGCATTCCCGCCATCTGCGTCAGTGCAGGGCGAGCCATGAAAAACGCACAACTCTGGAAGCTGAAGCCGGAGGCCGTCGTCAAGCCCTGGGGCCTGGTGCACTCCGACGCGCTACGGCTCACCGGCGTTCAGGTCGGCGTAGGGGAGCTGTGGATAGGCTCCGCTCAAACCGGCCCCGGCAATCTTTCCAACATGCTGGGCGAGCCGCCCCGGCAAGAGACCCTCGCCCAGCTCCTGCGAGAGGCGCAGTTGATGGGAGATAGCGCCCTGGCCGACTTCATCGGAGCCGGCGCCGTAAACTACATGCGCTCCAATCCCCATCGAGGCAAGACGGAAGCCTGGTGCGTGCGCGTGGCCGACGGACACACCGGCGTGGCGGCCGGTCCCGGCAGCCCGGAAGACGCCGAACAGCTCAAGAAGATCATACAGAGCGGCTCCCTGACACCGGATACGACCACATGGTCCGATGAGGTGAGGCGCCTCTTCGGCCTGGTGGAACCACTGCAAGGCGGCGAAATCTTCCTCGTGCCGGCCGGCGCACTTCACACAATTTACGCCGTCGGACAGGAAAGCCGGCTCGTTATTGACGAGATCCAGGAGGGCTATGGCGACTGCCTTCTGCCAACCCTGTCCAAGATTCTCATGGTGCAGAACGACCTGCTGAGCGTGCAGGTCCACCCGGACGATCAAACCGTCGCAGACAGCGTGGAAGGACGGCTCTATCTCTACCAGGACCTCCAGAGCAACCCCACGGTGCGGGTCTGCGACTTCGGGCGCCGCCCGGGAGAATATCCGGAACTCGGCTTTGAGTTGGTGGACCCCGAGGCCGGCCTTCGGCGGGTCCCCCCCCTGCAAGCGCAGGTGGGGCACGGCCACCGGGCCGAAGCAACCGTTCTCGATCCCCATTTCGCCAAATGCCGGCTGGCCCTGAGCGCGGCCGGAACCTATTCGCTCGGCGTATGCTGCGCCAGCTACCACGTGCTGCACTGGCTGGACGGGACGGCAGAGCTGCGCGCGCCCGATCAAGCCATGATGGTTCGGCGGGGAGAGACCGTCTTCGTCCCCGCCTGCCTGGAAGACGAAGTTCGGATCGCCCCGGAAACGGACTGCGAGATATTCGACGACTTCTTCCCCGACATCCCGCACATAGTCGGATTCTTCGGTTCCCGCGGCGCCACCCCGGACCAGATCGAGGCCGCGCTCAACCCGCCGCGGGTGGCGCCAAAGTGAATATCCCTATAAGACTAAAGCTGCAATCAATACGGCTTTACGCCCTGCTGACAGAGGAGCGTTGCGTGAATCCCTGGCGGAGGACGGCGGAGGCCCTCCTTGCCGGCGGCGTGGACGCCCTGCAGCTGCGGGAGAAACATCTCACGGACAGTGAGCTGCTTCGGCGGGCGCGGCTGCTCCGGCAGATGACGACGGAAGCGGACGCGCTGTTCATCGTCAATGACCGGCCTGACATAGCCGTCCTGTCCGGGGCGGACGGCGTGCACCTGGGCCAGGACGACCTGCCCGCGCGGGCGGCCCGGCGGATTGTCGGGCCCGACCTGGTGCTGGGGCTCTCCACCCACACCGTCCAGCAGGCCGAGGACGCAGTCGAAGCGGGGGCGGATTACATCGGGGTCGGCCCCGTGGCGGCTACCGAGACACGCGGCTATGCCGAGGGCAAAGGCATCGAGCTGGTCCGCCGCGTGTGCAGCCGGGCGCGGCTGCCCGCGGTGGCAATCGGCGGCATCACGGAGCAGAACGCGCGGGCGGCGCTCGATGCGGGGGCAAGCGGGGTGGCTCTCTGCTCGGCCCTGTGCGGCGCTGAGGATCCGGAACTGGCCGCCCGCCGACTGCGCGCCGCTATTTCCCGATCGGGATAATCATGGAAGAAAACCGCCCCCCGGCGCAACCATGTACGTGGAAAACAAACGAGGAAGCAGTGAGCGCGACGGACGAGCAATTGCTGGCCGCCGCCCGCAGGGGAAACGATGAGGCATTCCATACATTAGTAGATCGGCACGCCGGCGTCCTGTTCCGGCTGGCCTGGTCCCTGGTGGGCAACGCGGCAGACGCAGAGGATGTGTTGCAGGAGACGCTCGTGGGCGCTTACCAGCACATGCGTCGTTTCCAGGGACGGTCCACGGTAAAGACGTGGCTGACCCGCATCCTCATGCGGCAGGCCGCGCGCCTCTACCGGCGGCGGGGCCGCAGAAGGGATGAGCGCTCCCTCAATGAGGCGGCCGCCGCCGTCGAGACGCCCGGCTCGGTCGCCGACGACGCGAACCGGCGCGAAGACATCCGGGTGGCGCTGCAGATGCTCACGGCCAAACACAGAGAAGCGCTGATCCTGCGGGAGTTCGAGGGTCTGTCGTACGCGGAGATGGCCCGGGCCCTCCAGGTCCCGCAGGGAACAGTGGAGTCACGCCTGTACCGGGCGCGACAGGAACTCAAGGAAATACTGCGCGGCTACCTTACAGAAACGGATTGAGCCACAGATGAGAAAGTGCGAATACGAAAACTGGCTTATGCTGTATCACGACGGCGAACTCGATGCCGAGCGGCGCCGCCGGCTCGAGGCGCATCTGCCCGCTTGCGCGCGGTGCAGGGCGCAGCTTGAGCGGCTCAGAGGGCTTTCGCATCTGCTCGCGCAGGCCGAAGCCCCGGCCATGCCGGACGGTATGATGGGACGACTGCACGAGGCCGTCGCGACGTGCGGCGAGCGCGCCATCATAACGCTTTGCCGCAACGCCCTGCTCGCCACCGCCGCGCTGCTGGCGCTCACCGGCGGATTGTGGCTCTACGGCAGAACGCCCGCCGGCCCGTCCTCCGCCCCACAGGCATGGGAAGTGGCCGCCGTAACCCCCGATACGGGCACGCTGGAGACCGACGATACGGAACAGATCACAGTCTGGATGGTGAGAGAACTGTCCCGGGAGACCAAATAATGACCAAAACGAAGGTCCTGATTGTGCTTTCACTGGCAGTGGCGTTTGGGGCGGGCCTTGCCCTCGGGCGCCTGACGGCCCAGATCGCGCCACACCGTTCGCGCAGGTCATGGCTGGACCGCGAACTGAATCTAACCCCGGAGCAGAGGGAACAGATGAAAGCCATATGGTCCGAAGTCATGGGGCGGCTGCGCGAATCACTGCCCACCTGGCGCGGCCAATTCGACGACGAGCAGCGCGAAGCGGTGCGGCAAATCCTGACAGAAGAGCAAAAGGAACGCTACGAGCAGATCATCGAAGAGCAGAAACAGAAAAGGGAGGCCCGTTCCGAACAGCGCCGGCAAGCGTTTCAGGAGGCCATCGAGCGCACGAAACAGATACTCACGCCCCAGCAACGCGACAAGTACGAGCGGCTGATGGGCAACATGCAGGAACGCCGCGGACGGTCCCGCCGCCCCCGCGGTATGGGGCGCCCCGAAGAACACGGCAAGAAAACAATGGAAGAAAACGGGTCGCCGCGGGAACTGTATGAGCAGAGATAGATGACCGTATGCGCCGCCGCAGCGGCGCCGAACCTTTGCTCCTCGAGGAGGATGGAATTATGGCGCGATGGAAGACGGTGGGGCTGGTCGGATTGTTTGCGGTGGCGATGTTGGCCTCAAGCGAGTTGCTGATGGCGCAGCAAGGGGCGCCCGGCGGCCGTGGGGGACGCGGAATGGGAGGAAGAGGGTTCGATCCGCAGCAATGGCGCCAGCGCATGAACGACCGGATGAAGGAAGCCCTTGGGGCGAGCGATGAGGAATGGAAGGTCATCGCCCCACTGCT
The DNA here is from genome assembly GCA_021161675.1 of Planctomycetota bacterium. GTDB lineage: Bacteria > Planctomycetota > Brocadiia > SM23-32 > SM23-32 > JAGHAF01. Next base: position 28,466 of record JAGHAF010000128.1, read on the forward strand.
GGAGAAGGTGCAAGAGCTCTCCCGCGAGATACGCAGCGGTGGCATCTGGGCCATGTTCGCCGGGCGGCGCGGTCGCCCCGTAGCACAACCCCAGGCCGAGCAGAAAGAGCAAACCCCACTGCAGAAAGCAACCACTGAGCTGCAGGAAGCCCTCGACGACGCGAGCACCCCCGTCGCACAGCTGAAGAAGAAACTGACAGCCTACAGGAAGGCGCGGGAAAAGGCCCGCCAGAAACTCGCCAAAGCGCAGGAAAAGCTGCGCGAAGTCCTCTCGCTGCGTCAGGAAGCCACACTGGTGCTGATGGGGACCCTTGACTGATTCGCTGCGTGAAGGTTCACCGAAGCATAGGGGCACGGCGCGCCGTGCCCTTTGCCCTATTAAGATCGGGACATGAAGGACATACTGGACATGATGGAGCAGGACGGCGTGCTCGACGCGTCGGCTAAGGCTCGCGCTCGCCGCCTGCGAGAAGAAGGCGCCTCCCTCGACGAGGCGCTGGCCCGGGCGGCCGCCTCGCAAAAGGCGGCGCTGCGGTATCTGGCCGGCGCTTTCGGGCTGCCCTACGTGGAACCGGAATCGGCCGCCCCCGACGCGGAGCTTCTGCGGCAGTTCCCCGCCCGTCTGCTCCTGAAGCGCGGTCTGCTGCCTCTGCGAGAGGAAGACGGCACTGTCCTGGTCGCCACCAGCCGGGTGTTTGACACGTCGGGGCTGGACGAGTTGCGCCTTGCCACCGGACGGGAGCTGCGCCCCGCGCTCGCCACGGAGGAGGAGATTGCACGCTGTGCGAAACGGCTCCTCGGAGTGGGCGCCGACACCGTGCAGACGCTGGTCTCGGAGGGCGGCGTGCGGCTGACGGGCGACGCTGAGGGCGCCGTGGACCTGGGCGAGGACACCGAAGACGCCACGATCATCCGCTTCGTCAATCAGGTCCTGAGCGAGGCTATCGACCTGCGCGCCACGGACGTGCATTTCGAGCCGTTCGAGGAGCAGTTACGCGTGCGCTACCGCATTGACGGCGTGCTGCAGGAGGCAGCTATCCCGCCGGCGGCGAGGCACTTCCAGGCGTCCATCGTTTCCCGGCTCAAGATACTCAGCGGCCTTGACATCGCCGAGAAACGGGCCCCGCAGGACGGTCGAATAAAACTGACGGTGACCGGGCGCGAGATAGACGTGCGCGTCTCGGTGATCCCCATGCTGCACGGAGAGGCGGTGGTGCTGCGGCTGCTGGACAGGAGCGCGGCGCTGCGCGGGCTGGACGCGCTGGGCATGTCGCCCGAAACTTGCCTGGCGCTGGAGCGCATCTGCGAAATACCGCACGGCATCGTCCTGGTAACCGGTCCTACCGGCAGCGGCAAGACCACCACACTCTACGCGGCGCTGAGCCGGATCAACGACGTGCGGCGCAAGATCATAACCATCGAAGACCCGATCGAGTACCACCTGTATGGCATCAACCAGATACAGGTCGCCCCGAAGGCGGGCATGACCTTCTCCCTGGGGCTAAGGTCCATTCTGCGGCACGACCCGGACGTGATCCTGGTGGGAGAGATTCGCGACCAGCAGACGGCCCAGATCGCCGTGCAGGCATCGCTGACCGGCCACCTGGTTTTCTCCACGCTGCACACCAACGACGCCCCGGGTGCAGTCACCCGCCTGGTCGACATGGGGGTGGAGCCCTACCTGGTGGCCTCCTCTCTGGAAGCCGTCTTGGCCCAGAGGCTGGTGCGCGTGATTTGCCCGGACTGCGCCGAGCCCTACGAACCGTCCGAACCGGAGGCGCTGAAGGCTACATTCCACTGCGAGGCGCCCGAGCTGCTGCATCGCGGCGCCGGATGCCGACGCTGCCAGGGAACCGGTTACTACGGCCGAACAGGCGTGTTCGAGCTGATGGCGATCACGGAGCAGGTCCGCAGCCTGATCCTGCGGCGGGCATCCACCGGCCAGATACGCGCCGCGGCCCTCGCCGAGGGCATGTGCAGCCTGCGCCAGGACGGCTGGCGCCACGTGCTGGCGGGGAAGAGCACAGTTGAGGAGGTGCTGCGCGTAACTAAGGACGAGCAACTGCGCGCCGCCAGCGCGCCGCAGCGCACAGAAGGAGAGCCCTGATGCCGAAGTTCGAGTACACGGCTGTGGACGAGGCCGGCGCCCAGGTGAGCGGCGCGCTGATCGCCGGCTCGCGCTCCGCGGCGCTGGAACAGATGGGCAACGACGGCCTCTACCCGGTGCGCATCCAGCAGGCCCGGCAGGCGGACGGCCGTCCCGCGGCCCTTCGACAAGCTCAGGGCGGTGAGCAAAGGCGAACCGCCGCGGAATCGGGCGTGCCCGGCCGTGTCCCGAAGAAACGTGTGGACGCCTTTACCAGAGAGCTTGCCAATTTGCTGGAGGCCGGGGTCCCGCTCGGCCGCGCCCTGCAGATTCTGAACGAACAGGCGTCGAGCGCGGCGGCCGGCCGATGCTGGCGGGAAATCCGTGAAGACGTGGTCGGCGGCACGTCGCTGGCGGACGCCCTGAGCCGCTGGCCGCGGGCCTTCCCGCCGGTCTACGTCGCCATGGTGAGGGCCGGAGAAAGGGGCGGATTCCTCGGCAAGGTGCTCCAGCAGATTGCGGATTTCCGAGAGCGTGAACGCGACCTGCTGGGAAAAGCGACCTCGGCGCTGGTGTACCCCGCCGTGCTGAGCGTGCTTGCAGTGGCTGTGATGACATTCCTGCTGACCTTCTTCATTCCACGTTTCGCGGCGGTGTTCGCCGAATTCGGCGGGAAGCTGCCGTGGCTGACCCGCGCCATTGTGGGGACGAGCACTTTTCTCGTCAGGCACGGTCTTATGGCGCTGCTGGGGCTCGCCGCGCTCGTAGTGGCGGGGCGCCGGCTGCTCTCGAGCGAAGGTGGCAAACGCTTCCTGGAACGGGCTACTCTGGGACTGCCGGCCATCGGCGGGGTCGTCGCGCAGTTCGCGCTGGTGCGCTTCTGCAGCATGTTGGGCACACTGCTGGCGGGGGGCGTGCCGTTGATCGTCGCGCTTGGCGCGGCAGGAAAGGCGATCGGGAACCAGACGCTCACCGACGCCGTGGAACAGGCCGTCAGTGAGGTGCAAGAAGGCTCCCCCTTGGCCCGGAGCCTGGGCGAATGCCCGCAGATGTTCCCGCCGTCGGTGGTGGAGATGGTCTCGGTCGGGGAACAGACGGGCCGGCTGGACAAGGAGCTGATCCGCCTGGCGGACACTTATGAGAAGGACCTCGACCGGAGGCTGCGCATGCTGGTGGCGCTGGCGGAACCGGCGCTGCTGTTCGTGATGGCCGCGCTGATAGGAACCGTGGTCATCGGGATGCTGCTGCCCGTGTTCACGTTGCAGGAGTTGATCCGCTGAGCGAACCCTACAAGAAGGAGGCGAAGGAGACTATGGACGGCGCGACGGTGAAGAGAAAACCGGACAGAACAAGCGCGTTTACCCTGATCGAGCTGCTTCTGGTGCTGGTGATCCTGACCGTGCTGGCGGGGGTTGTCGTGCCCAAGTTCGTCAAGCGCTCAGAGCAAGCGCGCGTGACGGCCGCCCGCACCGATATCGCCATGCTCGAACTGTGCCTCGACGCGTACGAGATCGACACGGGCCGTTTCCCCAGCACCCAGCAGGGACTGGAGGCCCTGGTGAAGGACCCCGGCGACGTGCAAAACTGGCGCGGCTCATACATCAAACGCGGGCTGCCCAAGGACCCATGGGGCAAACCCTACGTCTACAAGTACCCGGGCGAACACAATGATGACGGATACGATCTTTACTCGCTCGGACCCGACGGCCAGAGCGGAGGCGGCGATGACATCGTCAACTGGGAGACGCAGTAACGACGGCTTTACGCTCCTGGAGCTTGTGCTGGTGATGCTCATCATCTGCACGCTCCTGGGCATGGCGGCGCCGTCGCTGCGCGGCTTCTTCGTCTCCCGCAAAACCGAGGACACGGCCTCGCGAATCGTCTCACTGACCCGGTTGGCGCGTTCGATGGCCGTAAGCGAAGGGAGAGTCTATCGCCTTGTTTTCGACAACGAAGCTCGCTCGTTCTACCTGGTCGCAGAGGGCGCCGGCGGCTTCCAGCGCCCGCACACAGGCATGTATAAACCCTTCCGGACGCCGGACGAAGTGCGTCTCGCGCTTCAGGCGCCGGGCGCCCCGCCGGGGCGCAATTACCTGGAGTTCCTCCCAGACGGCCGGGTCGAAGTGGCGAGCGTCCGCATCGAGGACATGAAGGGCGGCGCCGTCCTGGTCCGATGTGACGCACCCACGGAGCAGTTCCGGATCACCCCCGCGGAGGACAGCAGTTGAGGCGCCACAACCGAGAAGGATTCACCCTGGCCGAGGTGCTGGTCAGCCTCGCGCTGGTGGGCATAATCCTGCCGACGGCGATGGCCGGCGTCTCCCTGGCCATGAAGATGGAGGAAACCGCGCGCTATCGCACGGAAGCCGCCTCTCTCGCCAGCGGCAAGCTGGCCGAACTGATAGACACCGGCGAGTGGCAGAGCGCCGAAACCAAGGGAGACTTCGGCGAAGATTGGCCGGACTATTCGTGGCAGATACAGGTCGAGGATTGGGAAGAAACCGGCGTCAGCGAGGTAACCCTCACCGTGAGTCGCCCGTTACGGGGCAAAACACTTGCGGTATCGTTATCCACTCTAGCGCGCGCGGAAGGCCAATAATATGAAGCGCCGGCTCGACAGAAAGGGTTTCACGCTACTGGAGATGCTGGTGGCCATGACGCTGATGGCAATCCTGGCGGGCTCTCTTTACGCGAGCCTGAACACGGCCTTCCAGGGCCGCCGGGCCGCCGAGCGCGCCCTGGAACCGGCGCGCAGAGCGGCGGCGGCCCTGGACATGCTGGGACAGAACCTGGAAGCGGCGCTTCCACCGACCGGCCTGCTGGCGGGCGAGTTCCTGGGAGAAGACGCCGATGGCGAGAATGGAGAACCAGCCGACCGCCTCACTTTCCACGCCCTCGCGCAAGACCAGTCCGGCGCCCGGCCGCCTTATCCGATAAACATGTTGGAGATTTTTCTGAGCACAGATGACGAAACCGGAGAAACCGCGCTGGTGCGACATACCACGGTGAACCTGCTCTCCCCCGAGGTGTCCGAACCGGTGGACGAGGTGCTGTGCCAGGGGGTGCGGGCGTTCGACGCGTCCTACTTCGACGGCAGCGCGTGGACGGACTCCTGGGACTCGACGATGACCGGCAACTCGCTCCCGATGGCCGTGGCGGTGTCTCTCACGCTGGAAGGCGAGGACGGCGAGAAGAGCTACGAGCTGTCCCGCACGTTCAATATCCCCTGCGCCGGGACGGATGCCGGCGGGGGCCCGCGAGCCGGAGGGCCGGGCTGATGAGAATACATGCGCAAGAACGTCACCGCCCGGACCGCGGCACCGTCCTCATAGTGACGATGTGGGTGGTGCTCGTGCTGGCCGGGCTTGTGCTCGTGTTCGCACATGGCGCGCGAGTGGAGGCCATCGCGGCCGCCAACCGGGCATCGGGGCTCCAGGCCGACGCCGTGGCAAGAGGCGCCCTGCGCTACGCGCTGGCAGCGATCGAGGACTCAAACGGCGACGTGGGCGCCCTGGAGGAGACGGATTTCGACGGCCGCCGGGTCGGCGACGGTTTCTTCTGGGCATTGCGCGTGAACCTCCAGGACGAGAGCGAACATTACTACGGACTTACCGATGAGGCCTCGAAGATCAACCTGAACTCGGCGTCCTCGGACATGCTGCTGAAACTGCCGGGGATGACGGCCGAACTGGCCGATTCGATCGTGGACTGGCGGGACAGCAACGCCGAGGTGTCCCCCAACGGCGCCGAGAGCGAGTACTACCTGCTGCTCGACAAGCCCTACCACTGCAAAGACGCGCCGCTGGAGACCGTCGAGGAGGTCCTCCTGGTGCGCGGCGCATCCGACGAGCTGCTCTACGGGGAGGATACGAACCGGAACGGATTTCTCGATGCCTGCGAGAACGACGCCGACCAAAGCGCGCCGGCGGATAACCGCAACGGCAGCCTGGAACGCGGCTTCCTGGACTATGCCACCGTCTACAGCTCGGAGCCTAATCTCTCATCGGACGGACAGAATCGCGTAAACGTCAATGACATGAATACTCAGGACCTCTCCGAACTGCTCCAGGAGGTAATCGAGGGTGATCGCGCCTTTGCGATCTTGAACAACACCAGGAACGGCCGTCCGTTCGCCAACCTGCTGGACTACTACTTCCGCAGCGGCCTCACGTCGGAAGAGTTCTCCGCCCTCGCGGACCGGCTCACGACCTCCCGGCAAGACAGGCTGGTCGGCCTGGTGAACGTGAACACGGCCCCTCGGGAGGTTCTGCTCTGTCTGCCCGAACTGGAGGAAAGCGACGTGGACGCCCTGCTGGCCATGCGCCAGGACTCCGAGGCGGACCTGGGCAGCGTCGCATGGATAGCTGAGGCTCTGCCGCGCGAGAAGGCCGTCGCCGTCGGCGCCTACGTAACGACTCACTCTTACCAGTTCTCGGCGGATATCGTCGCCGTCAGCGGCGACGGACGGGCTTATCGCCGCTACCGGGCGATCATTGACGCCTCGACCCGCCCGCCGCGCGTCCTCAGATGGCAGGACCTGACACAACACGGCTGGCCCCTCGATCGGGAGACCCTGGCCGAACTTCGCCACACCATAGAAGCAGGATGAACTCGATGAACAGAGGTTCACTGATGTTTGGCAGGAACCGATTCCTTGGCCTGGCCCTGGAGGAACGCCGCATCCTCGCCGCAGTGGTGCAGCGGACGCACGGGGAGGAGTGTGCGCTCCTGCGCGCAGCGACGTTCGTATTCCCCGAGGGCGCTTCCTGGCATACCGCGCCGGCCGAACTGGGCCTTCAGCTCGGCGCCTGGCTGAGAGAGCAGGAAATGACGGGACGAGCGCTCATCGGGCTGCCCGCACGCTGGCTCCTCAGCGCGAAGCGACAGGTCCCTCCGGTGGACGAGGAGGCGCGGGTCGGGCTTCTTAGGCTCGCGGCGGAGGAGGCATTCTCACTCCCGGCGGAGCGCATGGTCTGCGATTTCTGCGCGGACCTCAATGAAGGGGGCGATGGAGGAACGGCCCTGATCGTCGGAACAACGCGCGAGCGGCTCCGAGCGGTCCAGGAGGCAATGGCCTCAGCCGGGGTGAAGGTGAGCGCCGTCACCTCGACGGGCGCCGTTCTGGCGCTTGCATCTTCAGCAGAAGCGGACGCGGCGACGGCGCTGCTCTGCCCCGACGGAGTGGAGGTCGCCCTGGTCAGCGATGGGACGCTCCATGCCCTGGGCTCGGCGCCCCTGGCCGCCGGCGAGGCCGTGGACAAGGTGGTTGAGCTGGCCCTGCGCTCCGTGCTGGCGTCTGCCGGGCGCAGCGTGGAGCGCATCGATATATGTGACAGCCTGGGACTGGGGCGGCGCGCCATCGCGCAGATTGCCGAAGCGGCAGGGCTTCAGGCGCCCCACCCCCCTTCCATACCCGTCGCAGGACTGAACGAAGCGGACATAGCGGCCGGAGTGGCCGCCCCGCCGGCGGCTCTGGCCCTGACGGCGGCCTGCGCCGGGACGCTGCCGTTCGACCTGACAAGACCCCGCCTGGCCCGACGCCCTCCCCGCAACTGGCGCCACCAGGTCGTGAGGGTCGCCATCATACTTCTTGTGGCCTCGGCAGTGGCTGCGGCGCTGCTCTCCTACAGGGCGGCCCGGAAGGCGGACATCGCCTCCCTCCAGGCAAGACTCGACGAGATGGCGCCGTCTATCGCGGAGGCTAAAGGCATCGTCCAGACCGTCGAGATGGCGCGGAAATGGTATGAGAGGCGCCCGCCCATCCTGGACTGCCTGGTGAACATAACAGAAGCGTTCCCGCAGGAAGGACGCATCTGGGTGACGAGCCTGGACATCCAGGAAGGCGCCCGCGGCGTGATAGTCGGCAAAGCCACCGATGAGGAGTCTATTCTGGACGTGCTGGACAAACTCAAGGAAGCGGAACCGTTCACAGAGGAAAAACTGCTTTACATCCGTCAGACGCGCGCAGGAGCGGCCGAGAAGGCATTCGCCATAGCGTTCACCTACGCAGAGCGGAGCTGACTATGACGCTGTCCGGGAGAGAGAGAAAAATTGCCCTTGTGGCGGCGCTGGCGGTGGCGCTGCTGGTGGCGGATCGCTACCTGATCACACCGGCGCTGAACAGTTACGCGTCCCTGAGCGCGCAAAAGACGCAGCTCACGCAGAAACTGGAGACAAGCGCGCGACTGTTGGAGCGAAGGCAACGCATGGCCCTGAAGTGGCAGGAGATGACCGAAAGCGGCCTCGGCGCCGATCCCGCCCGGGCGGAAGGGAACGTGCTTCACGCGGTAAGAAACTGGGCCGAGGAGACCGGCCTGACGATTTCCTCCATGAGGCCGGACCGCGGCGATGGGAAGGATAAACTCGCCCAGATTACGGTGCTCGCTTCGGGGACGGGGACGATGCAGTCCGTCGCCCGCTTCCTGTGGCGCGTCGAGACGACGAGCCTGCCCCTGCGCATCCGCCACCTGCAACTGGGCTCTCGCAAGGAAGGCGCCGACGACCTGTCGCTGCAACTGACGCTTTCCACCGTTTACACGATGGACGCCACGCCCGGTGCGGCGCCCATACAGGCTCATGGAGGAGAACGATGAGAAAGCTATTCGCCGCGCTGCTGATATGTTTCCTGATGGCCGCCGGCGCCTCTCACGGCGCAGACCCCATCAAGTCCGGCAAACCCGAAGACCAATCATGGGAGAAGTATAAGATACTCGTCGAGCGCAACATCTTTCTGCGCTACCGCCGCGCGCAGACAAACGCGCCCGATGACGTCCCCCGAGCCGAGCCCCAGACGCCCGAACACTACGTGTTCCTGCGCGGGGTGATGCGCACGCAGGAAGGTTACGCGGCTTTCCTGGAGGACACGCGCTCCGGCGACACAATGAGGGTCATGGACGGAGACGACCTGCTCGACGGACACGTGGGGGAAGTCACACTGGACGCCGTCCAATACGTGAGCAAAGACCAAAGCGTGACAATAGCCGTAGGTGAGAACCTGGAAAAAGGGACTGCCGCTCCATCGGACGATAGTGAGCAGACGCTTCCCGCGAGCGCTGGCGCCGCGGACATTCTGGAGAAGCTAAAGCAGAGACGACAAGAGGAACTCGGACAATGAGAAAACGCAGACAGCAGTTCACGGACGCGCTCAGATGGATGGCGGCCCCGCCGCTCTTGGCCGCTTTGGCCCTGGTCGCCATCGCCTGGCAGGTGAACGCCGCGGAGCCTGATGCGCCCCCCGAAGAGCAACAGGCCGAAGGTGGCATCCTGCTCAACTTCAAGGACGCCCCACTGTCAGCCGTTCTTGAGCGCCTCTCGGAAGCGGCCGGCCTCGCCGTCGTCGAGGATGTCACCGTCGAGGGCCGAATCACCGTGACCAGCCGGCAACCGCTCAACGTTGCAGAGGCCGTGGCCCTCCTGAACAGCGTGCTCACAGAGAAAGGCTATGCGGCGGTTCGCCAGGGACGCATACTCAAGATCGTGACGCTCGAGGACGCAAAGCAGATGCGCGTGCCCGTGCGATCCGGGGCCGACCCGGACGCGATCGAGCCCACCGATGAGATCATCACGCAGGTCATACCCCTCAGATACGCCGACGCCGCCCAGGTCAAGGAAGACCTGGCGGCCCTGATCCCCGCCTACGCCGACCTCTCGGCCAACGCCGGCAGCAACGCCCTGATCATGACCGACACCTCCGCCAACGTAAGACGCATAGCAGAGATCGTCAGCGCGCTGGACAGGCAGATGGCCGGGGTGGCCGAGGTGCGCGTCTTCGCGCTGCAATACGCGGATGCCGCGGATGCCGCCAAGCTCATTAACGAGATATTCCAGGAGGAGAAACCACCGGCCAACGGCCAGCGCGGGCCCGCGTCCTACTGGCGGCAGATGATGCGGGGGGGGGCCGGCCGACAGGAAGAACCTGAACAGCCCACCAGCCGCGCACCCAGGCTTATCGCGTCCTCCGACGAGCGCAGCAACTCGGTCGTGGTCAGCGGCCCATCGGAGGTCCTTCCGGTCGTTGAAGGGGTAATCAAGGAGCTGGACGCGAATCCGGTTGAGGAGGAATCGGTCCTCGTTTACCACCTGAAAAACTCCAGCGCCGACACCCTGGCTGAACTGCTCAACAATCTGTTCGGACAGCAGCAAACCCAGGCCCCGCGCGCAGGAGCAAGCAGCGCACCGAGCCGTGGCGATTTCTTCAGGAGGCTCGTGCAGGGCGCCCAGTCGACCCAAAGCAAAACGACGGGCGCCCTGTCCGGCCAGGTCTACTGCGTCGCGCATGAAGACACCAATACGCTGCTTGCCCTCACCGCCCCGAGCAACTTCGAGCGTCTGCGCGCCATTATTCAATCCCTCGACAGCCCCATCCCACAGGTGCTCATCAAGGTGCTCATCGCCGAAGTCACCTGGGACAAGAACATCGATCTGGGTATGGAGTTCTCAATTCTTAACATGGAAGACGACGGCGACCAGACCTCAGTTTTCACGGACTTCGGAGTGGCCGACAAGAGCGACGGCCTGGTCCTCAAGATGGTCGGCGGCGACGTGTCAGCCGCCCTTCGCGCGCTGCAGAAGGTCGGCAAGACCGATGTGCTCTCCCGCCCGCACATCCTGACCAGCGACAACCAGACAGCCACCATAACAGTCGGAGAGGAGGTGCCCTTTATCCGAAACACCCGCGTCACCGAAACCGGCCAGACCATCAACACCATCGAATACGAAGACATCGGCATCATCCTGGAGGTCACCCCCCACATCAACCCGGACGGCCTGGTGATAATGGACGTCTCCCCGGAGATATCCAGCACCACGGCTGAGACCGTGCCCATCTCCGAGACGGTGGACGCCCCCGTCTTCGCCAAACGCTCCGCCTCAACCCGCATAGCCATCCAGGACAACCAGACGATCGTCATCGGGGGCCTCATGCAAGACGGCAAGACCGAGACCGTCCGGAAAGTCCCCCTCCTCGGGGACGTGCCGCTGCTGGGCGCGTTGTTCAGGCGCAAGGTCCGGGACACGAGAAAGACAGAGTTGCTCATTTTCCTCACCCCGCACGTGGCCAGAGAGGCCACCGAGCTCATCCGGATATCCAAGCAGGAGGTGGACGCCGTCGGCCCGATGAAGGAGGCCGTGCGCCCCGGTGAATTCGAGCGCCACCTCGAATCCATGCGCTCCGATGCGCCCGAAGGGGCCGGTAAAACGCAGTGAACCCGCGCGCTCCAGCGTTATGGAAGAACCCGATCAACTTGTTGCCATGACTTGCGTTGCGCCGACCTGACCATGGCTTCAAGCATCCGGAGGCCCTCCGCAGCCAGCTCGGCGCGGAACACCTCTTCAGAGCCCCACTGCCCTGTTGACTTGTACTGGCGCAGGCAATCCGCAATATCGCTGTAGAGGTTCGCGAACGCCTCGATGAAACCGGCCGGGTGCCCCGCCTTGAACCGGTTGTAGCGCCGCATCCCCGCGACCTCGAGCGTTGAAGCGCGGTCCACGACCTGGCGGCGCCCATCCGAGAAGGACAGGACGAGTTCTTCCGGATTGCCCTGAAACCACTGCGCCGACGCGTCCGAGCCGTATATCCTCAGCCGCAAGCCATTGCGGTGACCAAGGGCGGATTTGCTGAACCATATCTGCCCTTGAACGCCCTCCGAGTAGCGGCATAGACACGTCACATTGTCAATGACATCGAACAGGCCATGCGTTCCCTGGTCAGAGACGACCTCAAGCGGCTCTTGCCCTGTCAAGTAATGAATCAGTTGGTGCAGATGAGCCGCCAGGTCCAGATGGACCATCGGAATCGGCTCGTCAGCGAGCCGCCACGGCTGGGGGGCTATCTTGTGGCCATGCGCATCCACCCTGATCAGGCCCTCCTGTGGCATTTCGGCTTGAAAATGCAGAATCCTGCCCAGGGCGCCTTTGCGAATCAGGCTTCGCAGCTCGCGCACCATCGGATAGCCGGAATAGTTGTAGGTGACGGCCAGGAAGCCCTTCACGGCGTCGCGCACTTCCATCACACGCTCCACCTCGGCGACGCTGGCGGTGAGAGCTTTTTCGCAAATGACAGGGAACCCCTCCTTGAGGCAGGCCGTAACGATTGCGCAGTGGGACGGGATTGGCGTCAGGACGACGATTGCGTCCAGACGGCCCCTTTCCCCCACGAGCATTTCCTCCCACCGGTCGTAAAGGCGATCGGAGGCGACGCCATAGGCGCGGGCCGTATCCAGATTCTCTGTCGAATCGGGGGCAAAGCAACCGGACTCCAGGGACCACCGGTTGTCCATCATGCAAGATGCGAAATGGGCATAGCCAACGGCGGAACAAAGAGCGCCACCGATAAAACCCAACTTCAACGGTGAAGACTTCGAGGTCGACTGCATGACTCTCTCCTACGGTAACCGTTCAGGCGCCTCTCACCACGGAACAGCGCTTCTCGTTGGTAGCCCCGTCCGGCGGGGCAAAGCAGGAAGAACCACTTAGCGAAAAGACTAACCACAACGACACCACGAACACAATGAAAGACCGATAAATCACGAAGCGCACGACTTGTCCTTCGTAGCCCCCCAGGGGCGAAGTAGGAAGAACGCGAAGTCAAGGCTAAAAGCATACTCGGACGGCAACGGGACACCGCCGTTCAGTCTGAATCGGGCCACCAGAAACAAAGGCTTTTCAGTTGCTTTGTGTGCGCCGCACGTGTATAGTTGTCAACGAAAGGATGAATGCGCCGTGGCCGGCGAAGGATGAAGTATGAAGGCAGAAGCCGCCGGCGCGCCGAAGCGCGGCGCCATCCGGCCTTGGTAGCCGAAGGCTACTTCGGCGGAGTAGGCTGACGCCCTGGCGAAGGCGAGGATGAAATTGAACGGCAACGCCAAAAATCTGGATGTAAGCTTTCCTTTTACCCTTTATCCTTCTGCCTTCATACTTGGCGCCTTCGGCGCCTGACCCCTATTCTCCTGCTCATTCTGGTGAAGCGTCACGAGCTTCTAATGGCCATATTCGCCAATTAGGGGGCCTATGACAAAACAAAACTCAGGCGGGCGTCGGATATTCCGACACTGGCGGCGCCAATAAACGAAGGCCGCTCTTTGACATTTCGCGTTCTGTGACTCGATCCGAGAACCGGCTTTTTCAGGCAGGGCCTATTGCTGGAAATCCGGCCGCGCTAACGCCCGGACTTCCTCCAGGCGCTTCTCCACGGTGGGATTGCCGGGGAATATCTGCTGAAGTTTCCGCAGTTGCTCCTGGGCCTTCTGAAAGTCGCCCCGCCCGGTATAGAGCCATGCCAGCGAATACCGACGGGTGGCCCTCTCGGGGTCGCATTGAATCGCCTTCTCCGCCGACATGATGGCCTGGTTCAGATTGCCCGTCTTGAGGGCAATACGCCCGAGGGTCCAGTGAGCCATTGCGAAGTCCGGATTCTTTTCGAGCACGCCGGAGCAGCGCCGGATAGCCGACTGGACCAATTCTTTTCGCTTCAGCTCCAAAGCCGCTCTGAACTCCCCCTGAGCGACCAGGCACTCGCTCTGGCTCCAGACGAGCAGGCAGGACTTGTTGCGCCCGTCAAGCTGGAGCCCGCGTTCAGCTTCGGCCAGCGCCTCGTTGCCTTTCTTGCTGTAGAAGAGGCGGTAGGCCTTCCTCAAGATGTCCGTCAGCTTGATCTGGGTCTGGAGCCTTTGCCGGTTTCCCTGGGCCTCCTCGGGGTCGCGGCCGAACCTGGTGACGTAAGGAATCACGCTCCCGCTGGACGCCCGCATGCGGTCAATTCTGTCCAGCCAGGGGTCGTCAACTCCATACCGGCACCTGCTCCTGGGGCAGGAGAAAGCGAGGTAGGGATGATTATCGGTGTGGGTCTTGCCGCCCCTGCTGAACTCGCGGAGCGCCTCCTCGTCCATCAATAGAGAGCCCAGCAGGAATAAGGGATCGTCCAGGTCTACCACTGCCAGGTCTTCCCGCACTTTCTCATCTTGCATCCGGGCGATCATTTTGGGCAGGTCAATCCGGAGCTTCTCGCTCGCGCCGACCAGGACCATGTGCTTGTTGAGGCCGTTGTTCGGCAGCCAGAGCGTCGCGTGGGGGAAAACGTCCATGAAGGCGTTGAATATCATCTTCAGGTCGTCGTCGGAGATACGGTACACCGGTATCCAGACGGACATGACGCCGCGTTCGGTGAGACATTGCCGGCAGTTCGAGAAGAAATCGCGGCTGTAGAGGTTGGCGTTGCCCTGGAAGCCGGGATGCACCGAATCGTCCATGATGACGTCGTATTTCTTCTCCGAGGCCAACACAAACGTCCTGGCGTCCTCGATGAAGACGTGGTACTTGGGGACGTCAAAGACGTTATGGTTGAGGTCCTGGAAGTTCTCCTGCGCGCTCTGCTTGACCTCCTTGAGCAGTTCCACGCAGTGGACTCGCTTCAGCTCGTCGTGCAGAGCCAGTGACCAGGAGGTCGAGCCGCTGCCCAGGCCGATGGTCAGGACGCTCTCGGCCGGTTTTCCGTTGTGGGCTTCGTAGAGCAGCAGCGGCAGGTGCGCCTGAACTTTCTGGGTGGTCTTCAGAACCCGGCCCGTGCCGGCGACGGGAATCCCGTTGACGTCCAGGGTGCGGTGGTCGCTTGCGAAATGGTGTCTGACCACCACCGTGGCGTCCACGCCTTCCTTGTAGTCGGCAATGTAGAACCCCCTCCCCTGCTCGATGTCCGCGTCGGCGCTGTTCCAGGGCAGGAACTGCACGTCAGTCGGCACGAGGAGGCAGGCGGCGATCCCCACCGGGACAAGGGCGGCTGCGACGATGCTCTTCCACTTCCAGTTGAGCCGAGGATGGCTGAATATGACCGCCAGCCCGATAGCCACGTTCAGAGCCGCCAGGGCGAGGACGCTCTTTTGCATTCCCAGCAACGGGATCATCACAAACGCCCCTGCGAATGCGCCGAAGATGGACCCCACGGTGTCCAGGCAGCCCACCACGCCGATACGGCGGCCGAGTTGCCGGAAGTTCGTCGCATATATCTTGCTGACTATGGGGAACGTGGCGCCCATAAGGACAGTGGGAACCAGGATGAGCAGCGCGAGCCATCCGGCCGTGCCCGCCGTCCACATCACCCATGAACCTGCCAGGCGGGGCTCCATCCATTGGAATACCTGCTCACTGAATTTGAACAGCGGAAGCAGAAGGACGGCGGCGACGCCTACGGCGATTTCAATGCCGCCCAGCAGCTTCAGCAAGTCCTTGCCCCCGTCAATGTAGCGCCGCACCAACAGGCTCCCTATGGCCAGGCCGGCGATGAACGTCGCCACGACCAGACTGTAGGCGTAAGTGGTTATCACAACGTAAGAAGCGCTCAATATCCTGGTCCACACCACCTCGTAGCCCAGGGAGGTGAAACCCTCCAGAGCAAAGACCCACAGCACAATGTGGAGGACGTGACGCGGATAAAGGGGCGCGGCGGACGCTTCCTCCTCCGGCGCCCGCGCCGGAGTCACTATCTCGCCAGCCGCGTCGGGCGCCGGGGCGCGCCGGCTCAGCGTCCATGCGCTCAGCCCAATCCCCAGGTTGATGGCGGCCGCTACGTAGCTCGTCTCACGGACCCCCAGCAGTTCCATCAGCACGAAGCCCGCCGCGAGCGCTCCCAGCGCGGCCCCCCAGTTGTTCACCGAATACAGCGCCCCGACGTCGGCGCCGAGCTTGCCGGGCCGACGCACGAAATGCCTGGCCAGCACCGGCAACGTGGCGCCCATCAGCGTGGTCGGCACGAGCAGCACCCCGAAGACAAGGACGAAACGCATCAGGCTGAATACGTAAAAACTGCCGTGCCAGACGCGGCGAATCTGCACGAAAACCGCCGTGATTCCCCCCACTATCGAGGGAAACGCGACGGCGAACAGGACTATGCCGAACTGGAGGCAGGCGAAAAACAACAGGGGGGTTTTGCGCCTGTCAATGATCCGCCCGCCGACCAGGTTTCCCAGCGCCAGCCCGGCCATAAAGGCGCTCAGCACGGTGGCCATCGCGAAGCCCGTGACCCCGAAAACCATGTGCAGCATTCGGAACCACGTGACCTGGTATATGAGCGCGGCCACACCCGAGAGGAAGAAGAGCAACAGAAGCAGAGATCGCTCGCCCCCATCGCGAGCCGCGAGCTCGGTTCTCTGGGGACGCTCGACCGCCGGTGTCTTTGACATGCTGAGAATTCCAGTCGTTTAGAGGCAGCCTGACTACTGGCGCGCCAGTTCGCTTTCGAGCCCGTCATCCCCCAACAGGGGGCGATTTTAGAGAGGCCCCTCCGGTTTGTCAACCGACGCCCTTCTGATCCGGGCGCGCGGCGGGCCGCCGTAATACCAGAGCTGAATCCGACCGTCCGGCTCTTCTGATCCGAGCGCGCGGCGGGCCGCCCGCTTGTCGGAAATAATTGTTGACACGCCGCATTTGGCATGGTATGATTTACCGTAGAGGTTTATTCCACGTGACGGGAACGGTGGGTGGTCCGAGGGGGACCTGGGACCTTTCCGTGGGGCGTTCGTTTGCGACCTTAGAGTGCGTATGAGCTCCTTCTTCGCCCTGGTTCATTACTAAGGAGGTGTATCGTATATGGCGTGATGCC
>JAGHAF010000019.1 GCA_021161675.1 Planctomycetota bacterium
GTTTGGCCGTGGTGGGGGCCATGTTCCAGGGCTTGCTGAGGAATCCCCTGGCCACTCCGCATACGCTTGGCGTCTCGGCGGGGGGGGCGTTGGGCGCGGTCGTGGCGATCTCTCTCGGGCTGGAGGCGCCTGCGGTGGGCAGCGTCTCCTCGGTGCAGCTCTTCGC
Organism: Planctomycetota bacterium; assembly: GCA_021161675.1. Lineage (GTDB taxonomy): Bacteria > Planctomycetota > Brocadiia > SM23-32 > SM23-32 > JAGHAF01. The sequence continues at coordinate 167 of JAGHAF010000019.1, forward strand.
GCTGGCCGGCTCGCTGGTGTGCGTGGCGGCGATCTACCTGCTGGCGCGCAGGGAGGGCGGCATCTCCCCCCTCAAGCTCCTGCTGGCGGGCGTGACGCTTGGACTCATATGCAGCGCCATGATCATGTTCGTGCGATTCATCTCCGATCCGATGAAGCTGATGGTGGTGGACCGCTGGCTGATGGGAGGGCTGGACGTGCAGGGCTATCGCAGCCTGGGCGCGCTGCTGCCTTTCCTGTTGCCCGCGCTGGTGGCGCTTCTCAGCCAGGCCAGCGCCATGAACCAGCTGGCCCTTGGGGAAGAGATGGCCGGGGGGCGTGGCGTGAACGTTGGGGCGGTTCAGGCGGAAGTCTTCTTCGCCGGATCGGTTCTGACGGCGGCGGCGGTGTCGGTGGCCGGCCCGATCGGGTTCGTGGGGCTGATCGTGCCGCACGTTGTGCGGGGGATCTTCGGCCCCGATCATCGCCTTTTGCTGTGCCTCTCGTTCCTTGCGGGCGGTGTGTTCCTGGCGGGGGCGGACACGCTGGCGCGCGTCGTATTCAAGTCAACCGAGCTTCCGGTCGGGGTGCTGACGTCCATGCTGGGGGGGCCGTTCTTCCTCGTGGTGCTGATGACGAAGATGCGGCGGATGTAGAGTGAGCGCTTGATTCATCCGTGCGGACATCCTATGCTGAGGGATAGTACGTCTTTATGAGGCCGCGTTTTGCTAGCTGACCAAATCTCACGTCTTCTCGTTCTGGCCGTCACTTTCTGCCTTTCCGCTTTTTTCAGCGGCTCAGAGACGGCGCTTTTCTCACTTGCCCCGCACGAGCTTGCGCACATGCGCGAGGGCGCGGGGCTGGACCGGCTGGCCGCGTCCCTGCGCGAGCGCCCCAGGCGCCTGCTCACCACCGTCCTGTTCGGCAACATGCTGGTCAACGTGATCTTTTTCAGCGTGTCGTTCTACCTGGCGATGGACCTGAGGCCTGAAATCGGGGCGGCGGGAAGCATGCTGATCGGCGCCGGGTCGCTGGCGCTCATCATCGTGGGTGGAGAGGTGATGCCCAAGAACGTGGCCGTCCTGCTGCGCCGTCCTATCAGCCGGTTTGCGGCGCCGGCGCTCTTTGTTATGGAGCGGCTCTTCTGGGTTGTCGTGGCCCCGCTGGGATGGCTGGCCGGCCTGGTGACCGCCCGAGGAGGAATCTCCACCGGTATCGAGACCGAGGAACTGGAAGCGCTGCTGGACATCGGAGCGCGCCAGGGCGTCCTGGATCGGAGCGTGGGGCGGATGATCGGTGAGGTCTTCGCCCTGGCCGAAGTCAGTGTGCGGGAAATCATGATCCCTCGGGCGGACATGGTGGCTTTCGACCTGGAGGACCGGCGCGAAGAGCTGCTGCAGATGTTCCGCCGTGAGAAGCTGACCATGATACCCGTCTATGAGGGCAGAATGGAGAATATGCGGGGCATGGTTCACGTCAAAGACATTCTCTTCAAGAGCGATGAGGTGGGCATCCGGGAGATGGTCCGCCCGCTGCCCTTTATCCCGGAGAATGCCACCGTGGAGCAGGCCCTGCGCCGGTGCCGTGAAGAAGGATCGCAGAGCGCCTTTGTGGTGGACGAGTACGGTTCTGTGGCGGGATTGCTGACGCTGGAAGACCTGGCGGAGGAGATCGTCGGGGAGATTCGAGATGAATACGACTATGAGACGCCGCCGCTTCAGCCCCTGGGCGGCGGGAGGTATCGAGTTATGGGCCGGGTGAGCCTGCGGGATTGGTGCGAGGTGACGGGCGCCTCTCTGCCGGACGTGGACGTGGACAGCGTGGGCGGATTGGTGACGGCGCTGCTGGGCAGGGTCCCCGAAGCGGGGGAGGAAGTCCTCTGGCGGGGCCAGCGCTTCAGCGTCGAGTCCGTCTCGCGCCGGCGGGTGCGCAGCCTTCTGGCGCAGACAGGCGCGTTTGATTCGGAGCGGGAAGATGCTTGAGTTCGTCTTGCTGGCCGCGGTCGTTTTTCTCGCCGCTTTCTACAGTGGCTGCGAAACCGGCCTGTACTCCCTCAACCGGCTGCGGCTGCTGGCCGCCGCCGAGCGCGGGCGGCCCGCCGAGCGGGCGCTGGAATCCTTGCTGGAGCGCCCACGCCTGACGCTCAGCGCAATGCTGCTCGGCACGAACATCAGCGTTTATGCGGCCACCATCCTGTGCACCAGGCAAGTGCTGCGCCATACGGCCCTGGCGGCAAGGGCAGACCTCTATAGCAGTCTGATTATGCCGCCCGTGCTGCTTATCTTCGCGGAGATAATCCCCAAGTGCCTCTTCCAGCGCCACGCGGACCGACTGATGCGCGCGGTGGTCTATCCGCTGAAGCTTTCGATAGTGGCTCTCTATCCGTTCGCGCAGGCGCTGCGGTGGGTCAGCGCCGTGCCTTATCGGCTGATAGGGAAGAGGGCCGGCGCGGCGCCACCGCCACTTACTCACGACGTGTTCCGTTTCTACCTGGGGAAGGGCGCCGAGGCCGGCGCCCTCTCCGCCTACCAGCGGCGGATGGCGGAGAATATCCTGCGGCTCCAGTCAGTCTCCGTCGAATCCGCGCTTGTCCCGCTTGAGAAGGTGGTTATGATCCCGGAGGGCGCCTCGTGGCAGGAGCTGACTGAGAAGTTCAGGGAGCATCGCTATTCGCGTCTGCCCGTCTGGCGTGACGAGCCCGAGAACATCGTGGGGCTCGTCAACGTGATAGACGTGGCCTGCGCCGAGGCGCCAGGCGCGCCCCGCTCCCTGATGCGCGAAGTGTCCGTCACCTTCCGTTCCGATACGTCGGTGGCCGACGCCCTTAGCCGGCTCCGGCAGGCGCAGCAGCAGTTTGCGGTGGTCGTCGGCGGGGACGGGCGTGCGATCGGAATCCTGACCGCAAAAGACCTGGTAGAGGAAATAGTCGGCGAACTGGCGGCATGGTAGAATGGACCGCATGAGCAACGCGCGACACTTCATGGCAGTGATGCTGGCGCTGCCGGTGCTGGCCGCTTCGGCCTGGGCGCAGAGCGTGGACGTCAGTCTCGCCCTTGAGCCGAAAGAGCAGGCCCCCGGCGGGGACGTTACCGCTCTGGTGCAGTTCTCGTGTCCCTCCGGCCTCCACGTGCAGGCGGATGGGCTGACTATAAAGCTGGACGATGAAAAGGCGACGGCGCCCGTCAGCGCGCTGGGCCCGCCACGGTTCCCCGAACCGAAGCAGGAATACGACAAGTTGCTGGAGATGGACCTCCGATATTTCGAGGGGCGGTTCCGGGCGGAAGTCCCGCTGCGCGTGAGCCCGGAGGCGGGGCCGGGGCAATACGAAGTCGCCTTCAGCGTGGACTACGTCGCGTGCGAGGCAGATCGCTGCCTGATGGAGACCGCGCGGGCCAGTGGCGCCTTGACGGTCGTTGAGACGGCGCAGGCGCCCGCGCGCAAACCACCGTCTTCGCCCGCGCAAGTTGGCGGAACGGTTGAGGAGACGGCCCGGAAGTTCAGCGGGCTGGGGGCGCTGGGCGCCGTGCTGATGGCTTTTCTGGCCGGGCTGGGCCTGACGCTGACGCCGTGCGTGTATCCCCTTATCCCCATCACGATAGGCATTGTCGGCGCCACCGCCGGGCGCAGCAGGTTGGACAGTTTCCTTCGGTCTGTGATCTACGTCCTGGGCATAGCCACCATTTACTCCGTGGCCGGGGCGGCGGCGGCGGCGACGGGCAGCATGTTCGGCGACTTCCTCCAGCATCCCGCCGTTTACCTCGTCCTGGCCGGGGTGTTCGTCGTGCTGGCCGGTGGGATGTTCGGTTGGTATTCCATCCAGTTCACGTCGGCCCGCCTTCAGCGGTTTCAGGCGGGGTTGAGCGGTCGCGCGGGGCTCCTGGGGATATGGGTCGTCGGGCTGCTCAGCGGGGCGGCGGTCACGGCCTGCACGGCGCCCGTCATCGCGGGCTTCCTCCTGTATGTCGGCCGGCAAGGCAGCCCCTTGCTCGGGTTCCTGGTGTTCTTCGCGCTGGCATGGGGTTTCGGGACGCCGCTGGTTGTCATTGGCACGTTCACCGGCCTGCTCAAGTCCATCCCGCGGTCCGGGGAGTGGATGGTGCGGGTGAGCAAGTTCTTCGGCCTGGCGCTGCTCGGGCTGGCCATCTATTTTGTCGGCAGGAGCGCGCTGCTGCCGGCGGCGTGGTACCGGGCCTTTGTGGGGCTGTGCCTGCTGGCGGTGAGCGTGTTCGTCGGGGCCTTTGACAGGCTCCCTGCGGATGCAGGGGGCTGGCCCAGGTTGCGAAAGGCACTGGGGCTGCTGCTGGTGGTAGTCGGACTGGCCGTGCTGCTGATGGTGGCCGGTGTGTTTGAGCCGGGCGTCCTGTCCCGGGACAAGGGCCCCCGTGTCGAATGGCTCAGCTCGGAGGCGGAGGCGATTCAGCGGGCGCAGGAGGACGAGAAGCCAGTGCTGCTGGACTTCTGGACGAAAAGATGCCCGGCTTGCGTCAAGCTTCTGAAGGTGACGTTCCGCGACGCCCAGGTGGTCAGCGAGTCCCGGCGTTTCGTCTGCGCGAGGGTCGACCTGTCGGACCGCAACGACCCGGAAGTGCGGCGTCTGATCGGGGAATATCAGATTCGGGGTGTGCCGCAACTGGCGCTGATCGGCACGGACGGGCGGCGCCAGACCCGCGCGGGTTACATCCCCCCGGCGCGCATGTTGGAGATTATGAAAACGGTCAGATAACCAGGCGAGCTTGAGATGGCCTGCGCGCGCGCGTTAGCATGCCGGGTAGAAGCTATGAATGAGGTAGTTGACCAGTTCCTTCATCGGCTGTCGGTGGAGCGGAATTATTCCGTCAACACCGTGCGGGCCTACGCGGGTGACCTGGCGGAGTTCGCGGGTTTTCTGCAAGGGCGTGACCGGCGCGTTCAGGACGCCGACGTGCGTGACGTGCGGGCCTTTCTGGCCACGCTCCACCTGAGAGGGCTGGCGCGCAGTTCCGTGGCGCGCCGCGGGTCCGCCGTGCGTTCTTTCTACCGCTTCCTGACCAGGGAAGGGGTTCTGGAGCGCAATCCGATGGCAGCCCTGCGTCTGCCCAGGGCCGAGAAGAAGCTGCCGAATTTCCTGACTCCCTCGGAGGTGGAGCGCCTGCTCGATCAGCCGGACAGGAGCGCCTGGATCGGCCGGCGCGACCTTGCCATTCTGGAGGCGCTTTACGGGGCGGGCCTGCGAGTGGGTGAACTGACGGCCCTGGACTACGACGACATAGACCTCGCCACCGGACTGGTGCGGGTCGAGGGGAAGGGCAAGAAAGAGCGCATCGTCCCCGTGGGTCGCTACGCGCTGCGCGCGGTGAAGGAATATCTCTGCTCAGAGGGCGCGCCCAAAGGACGCGACCCCCGGGCGCTGTTCGTGAACGCGCGCGACGGCGGGCGGCTCACCGCAAGGAGCGTGCGCCGGAAGGTGCGCAAATACGCGATGCAGGCCGGGCTGGACCCCCAGATCAGCCCGCACTCGCTGCGCCATAGCTGCGCGACACACATGCTGGCCGGCGGCGCCGACCTGCGCATCGTGCAGGAGATTCTGGGGCACCAGACGCTGAGCACCACGCAGATCTACACGCACCTTTCCCACGAGCATCTGCGGGAAGTCTATCAGAAGGCGCATCCGCGCGCCTGAATGAGTTCTTGTAGAATCTGTGCCGTCCGCTCCTGGCCGAGGCGCTTCTGTCTATCATCTGTAAAGAGTTGCAGACGAATCCGGAAAATGCTCGTGAAATATCCGGTCTAGCGCGTCCCTGACACGCGGTTTCGCGTCCGCTATAATAGATCCCTGGACCGGCGCTCGGGTTTCGCGCTATGCGCCGAATCGCTCATCAAGCTCGCTTACGATGGCAACCTCGTGCGCGGGAGGGTGTTCTCGTTCAGGCGCATGGAGGGTTAATGACCGTTCTTGAACCCGCCTCATGTGCCGGGAGGTGACCGATGGCAGGGGTGAAAGCAAAGCCGAGATCCTGGCGATATGCGAACAGCGTATCGTGGAAAGGGGAAAGGAAAGGCCTTCTGACCGCGAAGCATAGGCCGCCGCTGGAGATTGCCACTCCAGCCGATTTCAGAGGTCATGAGGGAATCTGGACGCCGGAGGATTTGCTGGTGGCATCGGTCAATTCCTGCGTTATGACCACTTTCCTCTATTACTGCGCAAAAGCCGACTTCAAGCTGGTGGACTATCAAAGCAGCGCCGAAGGCATTGCGGAACTGACGGCGGAAGGGCTGGCTTTTACCCGGGTGGTGGTCAGCCCGAAGATCGTTGTCGCGCCGCGGTCCGCACGAGACCAGGCAGAGTCCGCCATACGCCGCGCTAAAGAACGCTGCTTGATATCCAACTCGGTGAGCTGCCAGATCGCGGTGGAACCGCATATCGAAACGTCCGAGGAGTAATGATTGACGTAGTGACGGAACGGTCGTTTTGCCATTCGACAGGCTTATGGTCCCGATCCCGCGACCGCGGGACGAGGGACTCATGGCTCTGAGTATGTCGAATGGGCGGTCGAACGGCGCCATTTCTGTGTTGTTTCTTTTTTTCATCGGACATAGGGGACTCTACGGACACATAGAATCTGTAAAACGAGTATAATGCGACTTGCGCCAAAGCAGAGCGAGAGAGAGAAAAACAGGACTATCCAATGTCGAAGTATACGCCACAGAACGCTGGTTCGGCATTCGAGCTTGACTTCCGTTCTGTCCCGGAAAGGACGCCGGAGCGGGCCGGTCGCAAAACGAACCCATTCTGTAGTATCTATTTGCGAAGAAGGTGGTTGGGAGCAGAGCCAGGAGACGGATTCGCCTGAGGCGGGTTGCGAATCGTTGACGCTTGCGGGAAAGTGAGAGTTCAGCTATGGGCGTCGAGTCGAATACTGGTCGCATACTTATCTTCACCGGTTGTGGCAAGGGCAAAACCACCGCTGCGCTCGGGGCAGCCCTGCGCGCCGCGGGCCATCAAATGCGCGTGCTGATAATCCAGTTTATAAAAGAGCGCTCCACGGGAGAGCACGAGGCGCTGGAGCGCCTGCACGACCTGATAGAGGTGCGGCACCGGGGCACGGGCTTTCTGCCAGAGAACGATGAAGAGGGGATGGAGA
>JAGHAF010000014.1 GCA_021161675.1 Planctomycetota bacterium
AAGCGCTGCGCTCAAATGCCGTTCCGGTGGCTCTCATGAACGGGGAGCAACTCGTGGACCTCCTAGTTGAATACGGCATCGGCGTGACCCGCCAGTCTCACGACATCTTCGCGCTCGATTAGCAGACGGACTCTGGCCAAGAGGCTCCGCCTCATCATCAATGAGGCCGTCCTTCTCCCGGAAGAGGGCTCCCTGGTGTTCACCACAAGCGATGCGGCCAGGAAGGTGATGCGGGTAGCAGGTTAGCTACGATAGCCAAACCTGCACGTTGAAATGTGAACATGGAGCGGTTAGTGTCATTGTTGGGATTGTCAGCTTCGTCCCGTGTGGACGATGTGCGCGGGATAGCTGTGTGCGGGGGCGCCTTTCGAGGCGGAACTCCTCTCCCTGTAAAGAGTTGCAGACGAATCCGGAAAATGCTCGTGAAATATCCGGGGTAACTATCTCTTTCTCCAGCTTGCGGGCCGGCGGGCAGCTTCAGTCCATGACATCCCTTGCCCTGAGCGATTATACTTTGAACACCGGATGGCATTATGGATACGATAGGGGGGCTGTGGTAACAGGTTCCTGGAGGATGTATGGCCCAACTGGCGAGCCCCTACAACGAGGACGTGGCCCGCGTCTATGACCTGCTCGTCTACGGCGAACCGCGCGCCCAGGCCGGGGGGCACGAGCTGGCGTTCCTGCGGTGGGCTTTGGAGCAGGTCTGCGTCCGCCCGGTCGAAGATGTGCTGGACGTGGGCTGCGGGACCGGGTATCACCTGGCGCCGCTGGCGCGCGCCGGCTATCGCGTTACCGGACTGGACTGCTCGGCGCACATGCTGCGCCAGTGCCGGCGGAAGCTGGACGCGGAGGGCCTTGAGGCGGAATTGCTCGACGGGAACATGGAGGAACTGGAGGCCGAGGGGCGCTACGACGCTGTCCTGTGCATGAACTCGATACTGTGCTACCTCGTCGAGGCGGAGGGGGTCGTGGACGTTCTGCGCCGGCTGGGCCGCGCGCTCAGGCCCGGGGGCCTGCTGGTCGCCGACAATTGCAACTTCTTCGCGCAGTGGCGCCGCCTGGAGGAGGATTACGGCGAGGTGAGGGAAGCGGAGGGCGTGCGGATTGATTATCACGATCGGCACTGGTACGAGGACTTCGCTTCGATCTACCACGTGGAGATCGAAGCGGCGGTCCGCGAGCCGGGGCGCCGGTGGCGATTCCACAGCGATGAGGGGCTGCGCGCCATGACCGTGGGAGAGCTGAGAGCATACCTGAGGGAGGCCGGCTTCGAGCAGGTCGAAAGCTTCCCGAGCTTCGACGTGAATCTTAAGGACGAGACCAGCGGAGAACGGATGATCTTCCTGGCGGCGCGCGCCACTTGAGGGCACGCGGAGCGGGCGGGCGTCGTTCGACAGGGGCGCCGGCGCGTGCTATAACCTCTGGGGTCGGCATCTCCAGCAGAGGACGCGGGCGGCAGCCCGGATAACAATGAAAACGCCATTCACACCATCACTGATGACCACGGGGGTCGGCAGCCTGCCCCTGACCGATCCCGACGAAGCGGCCGCCTTCGTGCTGGAGGCTGGCCTCTCAATCCCCTTCTGGCCGCAGTTGCCGAAGCGGCGCTTCGCGGAGCGGATGGTGCCGCAGTTCAGCGGGCCGATGCCCTGCGTGCGCGTTGATCCAGCCGAGGGCAAGGTCTACTGGACGCCCGAACGCAAGTACGAGGAGCTCGAGGAGTTCTACGGCAAATTCCTGGCGGAAGATGGGTCGCCGTTCGGGCTGAGCGAGGAAAGGGCCGCCGGCTTTAGCGCCTTGCGCCGCGCCTGTGCGGGCCGGAAGTGGCGCTACGTCAAGGGACAGGTTACCGGGCCCATCACGTTTACGACAAGCATCCAGAGCGAGGAAGGCGCCACGCTGTTCAGCGACCCCGAGCTGCGGGATGCGGCGGTCAAGGCGCTGGCCCGCAACGCACGCTGGCAGGTGGAGCAGCTCAGGGAGTTCGCCGAGGAGGCGGTGATCATCTTCGTGGACGAACCGGTGCTGGCTGTCTACGGCTCCAGTGCGCTGGCCGCCATCTCTGAGGCGCACGTGCGCGAAATGCTCGGCGAGGTGTTCGAGGCGATAGAGGACGCCGGAGGCATAAGCGGCATGCACGTGTGCGGGAACAGCGATTGGCCCGTAATGGCCTCGACCGGCGTCCAGGTGCTCAACTTCGACGCCTACCAGTTCGGTCACACATTGGGCCTCTATCCCGATGCTATAAGCGACTTCCTTGAACGCGGCGGCTGCATTGCGTGGGGGATAGTGCCCACGACCGCCGACATAGCCGTGGCCGACCTGGAGTCCCTCACGCTTGGGATCGAGAAGGGCCTGGCCGCCCTGACGGACAAGGGGCTCGACGGCGCCCTGCTTCGCCGGAGGTCGCTGCTGACGCCTTCGTGCGGCGCGGGGAGCCTGGAAGAGGCCGAGACGGAGAAAGTATTCGACTTGCTGCGCCGGCTCCGGGAGCGAGTGGGGCGGTGAGGTAAGAATCCGACTGAACAGAGAAGGAGCGAAGAATGGATCACGACGTGGCGGATTTGAGCCTGTGGAAGGACGGTGTGAAGCGCGTGGAGTGGGCTTCTCGGGATATGCCGGTGCTGGGGCAGATACGCGAGGAGTTCGGCCAATCGAGGCCGCTGGAGGGGCTGCGGATGTCGGCCTGTCTTCACATCACCTCCGAGACGGCCAACCTGGCCCGCGCCCTGAAAGCCGGCGGGGCGGACCTGGTGCTGTGCGCCTCGAACCCGTTGTCCACCCAGGACGACGTGGCCGCCGCTCTGGTGCGGGAATATGAGATACCCGTCTTCGCCGTCCGGGGCGAGGATACGGACACCTACTACGCGCACCTGAAGGCGGCGCTGGACCATGAACCGAACATCACCATGGACGACGGGGCCGACCTGGTGACCGCCATCGTCAAGGACCATCCGGCGCTCCACGCGGGAATCCTGGGCTCCATGGAGGAGACCACTACGGGCGTGATCCGCCTGAAGTCCATGGCGCAGAAAGGGGTGCTCACCTTCCCCGTGATCGCCGTCAACGACGCGCGCACGAAATACCTTTTTGACAACCGCTACGGCACCGGGCAGAGCACCCTGGACGGCATAATCCGCGCCACCGGACTGCTGATAGCGGGCAGGACGATCGTGGTGGCCGGCTACGGATGGTGCGGGCGGGGGTTCGCGATGCGGGCCGCCGGACACGGCGCCCACGTGATCGTCACCGAAGTGGACGAGGTGCGGGCGCTGGAGGCCGCCATGGACGGCTACCGTGTCATGCCAATGGCCCAGGCCGCCCCGCAGGGAGACGTATTCTGCACCCTGAGCGGCGACATGCACGTGATCCGGCCCGAACACGTCCGGGAGATGAAGGACGGCGCTATCGTGTGCAATTCCGGCCATTTCGACGTAGAGATTGACATGGCCGGCATCGCCGAGATGTCCGCCGACATCATCAAGGACGTCCAGCCCGACGTGGACCAATACGTCATGGAATCAGGCAAGAGCATCTACGTGCTGGCACAGGGCCGCCTGGTGAATCTGGCCTGCGCGGAGGGGCATCCCTCCTGCGTGATGGACATGTCATTCGCCACTCAGGCGCTGACCAGCCGGTGGTGCGCCGCCCAGAAGGGCAAGCTGGGGGCCGGGGTCCACCAGGTGCCAGAGGAAATAGTAAACCGCGTCGCCCGGCTGAAACTGGAAAGCATGGGCATCCGGATTGACCGGCTCACGCCCGAGCAGAAGGCATACCTGGCAGGTTGGGAAACGGGAACTTGAAAAGTACGAAGTATGAAGGATGAAATTGAACGGCAACGGCAAATATCCGGGTTAGCTTCATCCCCGCCACGGCGGATAAACTTCATCCTTGGCGGCCTCGGCGCCTGCCGTTGCTGTACCTACAGCCTGTCGTTTCTTCATCTTTGCCTTTCGATGAGCATGAGCAAGCTGCCCAGGGCCGCCCGCCGCAGGAAGTAACCCAGCACAAGGAACCACAGCCCCTGGACCAGCGCGTGTTTGAAGAGGCTGAAAAGCCCCAGCATCATCAGGCCGGTGGCGAAGAATGTCCCCACGTGAGCGGCGATCCTGGTCGCGATGGCCAGGTCGTTACTCACGCTCCACAATAAGCTCCTCAGCACGCGCCCACCATCCAGCGGGAAGGCCGGCAGACTGTTGAACGCCGCCAGCGCAAAGTTCATGAAGAACAGCAGTTGCGCCACGCTCCACACGAGGGGAGACCATCCCAGGGCCGATGCGACCAGCCAGAACGCCAGGAAAAAGCATCCGAGCGCGATACTCGAAGCCGGCCCTGCGATGGCCATGAAGAACTCGGCCGGCGCCGTCGGGGGCTCTCCCTCGAGCTGGCTTACGCCGCCGAAGATGAACAAGGTGATCCCCGCAACCGACACGCCCGTGTAGCGGGCCACCAGGCAGTGGCAGAGCTCGTGCACGATCAGGGAGGCAAAAAGCCCCATCGTTGCCACAAAACCGAGCCCCCAATACACGTAGGCCGGCTCCTGCGCCCCGAGGACGTTCGGGAAATGCGCCAGCGCCAGGTTGCACCACAACAGGGCCACCAGGAAGAGCCAGGAAAAACTGGCCTTGACCGGCACCCCGAAAAGCCGAAAAAGCACCTTCTCGCGTTGGGGCAATACCATTTGATCCTCGATTGGGAACGAACAATGTTTCCCGGATAGACACTAACATTATGGCAGTTCTGAGCGCGTGCGTCTACCTCTTGCGCGCCGCTGCGCCGCTTTCAGGTCGGAACTGCATGGACTATAATGATCGAACAGGCGCGGTTTGGAATCAGCGGTTCCAATTGAGCGAAGGAAAGGGGGGCGATAAGCGATGAAGCGAGCAGGGATCGTGACGGGGTTGATGGTGGTCTGTCTCCTGGCTCTGGGCGCAGGAACGCCAGAGAAGAAAACCGTCGAGATCAAAGAGGCCGACGTCACAGCCGCCAACAACGCGTTCGCGACTGACATTTACAAGGAGCTGGCCAAGAAGGAGGGCAATCTCTTCTTATCCCCTTACAGCCTGTCCAGCGCGCTGACCATGACCTACGCGGGCGCCGGGGGCGACACCAGGGCGCAGATGTCCGCGGTTCTGCATCTGCCTCAGGACGGCGAGAAGCTCCACCGCGCGGCCGGGGACTTGCTCGAAAGTATCGGGCAGGCCCCTTCGACGGGCTCAGGGCAGGGGAAGCAATGCCGGCTGGACATCGCCAACGCCCTCTGGGGGCAGAAGGGCTATCGGTTCCTTCCGCATTTCTTGAGTCTCCTGAAGGAAAGCTATGACGCGCCGCTGCACGAGGTGAACTTCATCGCGGAGCCCGAAAAGGCGCGAAAGACCATCAACGCCTGGGCGGAGGAGAAAACGCGGGAGAAGATAAAGGACCTGATCCCGCCGGGCATTATCACCCGGCTCACGAGGCTTGTTCTCACCAACGCCGTCTACTTCAAGGGCCTGTGGAAGAAACCGTTCAAAGAGGAAAGGACCCGCGAGATGCCCTTCCACGTCTCAGCGGAGGAGGAGATCCAGGCGCCGATGATGCGCCAGGTCGAGCGGCTCGGCTACGCCGAGATAGAGGGCGGCCAGATAGTGGAGCTGCCGTACGCCGGAGACAGGCTCTCGATGCTGGTCGTGGTGCCTGAAGAGCGGGACGGGCTGCGTCAGTTGGAGAGCGGCCTCAGCAGCAAGAAGCTCAAGTCCTGGCTGGACCGGCTGCGGCAGCGCAAAACGAGGCTGTACCTGCCACGCTTCGAGATGACCTCGGCCTTTCGGCTCAGCGACCCGTTGAAGGCGCTCGGCATGAAGGATGCGTTCTCACTTCCTCCGGCCGACTTCTCCGGCATGAACGGGGAGAAGGACCTTTTCATCTCCGCGGTAGTCCACAAAACATACGTGAAAGTCAACGAGGAGGGCACCGAGGCCGCCGCGGCGACCGCTGTAGTCATGACGTTGAAGTCCGTGGGACCGCCGGCCGAGATCCCCGTCGTGAGGGCCGACCATCCGTTCCTGTTCATTATCTACCACAGGGCGACCGGCGCCGTTCTGTTCATCGGCCGGGTAGTGCGCCCCGGGCAGACAGAAAGCGCAAAGTAGAATGGGAGGGGAAGAATGTGGAAGGATGAAGGATGAGGGATGAAGAAGATTTGCTATAAGCTATAGGAGGGCCAGAAAGTCCTGTACGGACAGGCCGGCGTGGCGAACGATGGCGCGCAGTGTCCCTCTGTCCAACTGTTTGTGATCGGGCACGACGACTTGCGAGAAAGGCTCGTCCCGCCGGAGAATCATATGGCTGCCTTGCTGACGCTTCAGCTTGAAGCCCACTTTTGCCAAAGCTTTCACGCACTTACGCCCGGATATTGTCGGCAACTTGCTCATACAGCCAATAGCAGCGCATCAAAGTGGTCCGGGGGCGCTTCGAGGCCGTCTTCCTCCAGTGCCTTCGTAAATCCCTCTATCGCCTCCCTGATGTTGGCGATTGCTTCTTCTTTCGTCTGGCCCTGGCTGATGCAGCCCGGCAGGCTGGGGCACTCCGCAACCCAGTAGCCGTCTTCACCGGGGTAGATGACCACTTGTCTCATGGGTTTTCTCCCATAGGTAGAACGTTCGGTCAATGCGGTAGTGGTAACACACTTGTATTATCTATGGTGTGCAGCAGAGGGTCAAGAGCGGGACGGGCGCTTGCTATGCCGCCGCCCTATGGGCCGGCAGGTCTATGGCGGGTTGAAGGCTTTGTCGAAGGTGTCGTAAAGTGCGAACAACGTATCAGGGAGCTTGTGCTAACGGTTTGGCAGAATGGGAGGGGAAGTGTCCAAGTGGATCATCGCAAGGCGCGAAGCGGTAATTCGCCCGGGGCAGCTCTCTCCCCGGTTTGACGCAACGCGGGCGAGCGCGGCCCACGTGATCAGAATCGGCGAGAATTACCGCATGATCTATTGGGGCAGCGATTCGGAGGGGTGCAACTATATCCTTCAGGCGGAGGCTCCGCTTGAGGAGCCGAACGAGTGGAAGCCCCTTGGCGGCCCCCTGATCGGGCCGCAGCCGGAGACGGAATACAACTGCGTGGGACCTTCTTTCCCCTTCCTGCTTCCGCTGACGCAGAGCCACTGGTTGCTCTACTTCACGGCGTGGGGCCGTTGGGCGGAAACCGGCAAGATTTCCAACACGACCGGAGTGGCCATATCCGAAGATGGGGGCCGGTCCTGGCGGTATCATGATGAGCATCCCATGCTGCCGTTGGATCGCGAGTATGACCGCGAAGCCACCGGAAGCCTCTGGGTCATGGCGGAAGGGGGGAGACTACGCATGTACTACACCGCCATCGGAGAGTACTACCCCCGGCCGGCGGGCGTCGAGACCGGGCACGGGGAGATCATCCCGAGGATCGGCATCGCCTACGCCGAATCAGAGGATGGGATACATTGGGAGAAGCCCCTCGACGATCTTGTAGTCCGGCCGCGCGGCTTCGCCGTGGAGCCCTACGAGTACATCTGCTCCAAGCCATGTGTGGTCAGGGGCGAGACGGGCTATGTCCTGTGGGTCAACACGTTCGGCACGGCCTACCGGGTCCATCGGTTGCTCAGTCAAGACGGGGTTCATTGGACGTGGGGCAAGCGGGTCGGGCCGGATGGCGAATTGGGGACGGGGGAGGGCGGCTGCTTCGACGACTTCCAACGCTCGTATCCCACGATAATCCGCCATGAGAACGAGTGGCGGTGCTGGTACACGGGCAATGGATTCGGGGCTACGGGCATGGGTTATGCCGTCTCGGAGGCGCCTGTTTGAGGTCTGCCGTTACGCGTCCGACGACTGCACGCCCAGTCAGGCGGGCCGTTCCTCCATCACTTCGGCGCGGATGCCGCGCAGCTCAGGAAGGGCGTCCATGAAGACGTCCACCAGGGGCGCTTCGAAGTGGGAACCACGTCCTTCGGCGATGATCGCCAGCGCCTTTTCCTCCGGCATGGCGGGCCTGTAGACCCGATTGTGCACGAGCGCATCGTAGACGTCGAGAATGGCGACGATTCGGGCGCTTGCCGGTATGTCGGTCCCGGACAGCCCGTTCGGGTAGCCCGATCCGTCCAATTTCTCATGATGAGATAGGGCAATATCGCGCGCGAGATTGAGCATGCTAACCTTCGACCCTTCCAGGATCCGAGCGCCGATTGTCGTATGGGATTTCATAATCTCGAACTCATCCTTGCTTAGCTTGCCAGGTTTGAGCAGGATCGAGTCGGGAACACCAATCTTGCCGACGTCGTGCATCGGCGCCGCCAGGCGCAGCATCTCGCACTCCGCATCGGATTTGCCCATGTTCTTGGCCATGACCTCGGCATAGAGGCCGAGCCGCCGAATGTGAGCCCCGGTTTCGTCGTGGCGGTATTGCTGAGCGGCCATCAGTCGCAGCGCGATCTCTTCGCGGGAGAGGCGCACCTCGGCCGTGCGCTCCTGCACGGTCCCCTCGAGCTGCTCTTCGTATTGGTCTCTCAGTATCTCCAGACTGCGACGTTTCAGGGCATTGGTCACGTTGATCAGGACCTCGTTCTGCTCGAACGGTTTGATGATGTACCCATAGGCCCCCAGTTCCACGGCTCTTGTGGCTGTGTCGCGGTCCTCCACCGCCGTCAACATTATGACGGCGGTGCGGGGGAATTGCTCTTTGGCCTGTTCGAGCAACTCCATCCCTGATATGCCAGGCATCATGATGTCCGTGAGGAGGAGCGCAAACTCCCGCCGGCGGAGCGCCTCAAGCGCCTCTTGGCCGTCTGCTGCCCGCTCGCACTCATACCCCTGCGCCGAGAGCCAGCGCGAGACCACGCGCGTCACTGACAATTCGTCGTCCACGACAAGGATTGCTGTGGTGTCCGGTTGGTTCAACTCCCTTCTCCTTCCTGCGGCGCTTTGTCCGCCTGATGTCCTGGATCAGTCTGCACTATCCCTCCAACGCCTGGCGCACCCTGGTGGCCAGGTCTTCTTTTTCAAAGGGCTTCTGAAGGAAAGGAATCCCCGCCTTCAGCACGCCGCGATGCACAATGGCGTTGTCGGTGTAGCCGGACATGTAGAGCACCTTCAAGCCCGCCTGATTCGCCGCCAGCGACTCGTAGAGCTCACGCCCGTTTCGGTCTGGCATAACCACGTCGGTCAGCAGCAGGTCAATGCGGCCTTCGTGCGCTCGCGCGACCTGCTCGGCCTCGCGGGCGCTGGCCGCGCACAGCACCGTGTAGCCCAGCGCCTCCAGATGGCGGCGGCCAACTCCCCTGACGGCGTCGTCGTCCTCGGCCAGCAGGATTGTCTCCGCCCCGCCAATGACGAATTTCGATCTGGGGCCCAATTTCTCTGCTTCGGCAGCCACTCGGGGCAGATAGACCTTCAAGGTCGCTCCCTTGCCCGGTTCGCTGTAAACCCAGATGTTGCCGCCGTGCTGCTTCGCGATGCCGTAGACGGTGGAGAGCCCGAGGCCCGTGCCTTTCCCCAGCTCCTTGGTTGTGAAGAACGGGTCGAAGATCTGCGCCCGGGTCCTATCGTCCATGCCACAGCCCGTATCGCTGACGGCGATCATGACGTATGGCCCTGGAGTGACCCCCATATGCTTGCTGGCATACTCCTGGCCAAGCTCGACGTTATCCGTCTCGATGGTCAACCGGCCGCCGTCCGGCATGGCGTCGCGGGCGTTGACCGCCAGGTTCATGATGACCTGCTCGATCTGGCCGGGGTCGGCGCGCACGTTGCCGAGGTCCGGCGCGGGGGAAAACTGCAGATCGATATCCTCCCCCAGCAGCCGCGTCAGCATCTTGATCTGGTCTGCGATCAGCTCGTTAACGTTGAGCGCCATCGGCGCCAGCGTCTGGCGGCGGCTGAAGGCCAGGAGCTGGCGGGAGAGGCCCGCGGCGCGGTCAGCCAGGTCCAGCGCCTCGGTCAGGTCTTCATGGGTCTGAGAGCCCGGTTCGGCGGCCTCCAGCGCGAAGCCAATAAGGCCCTTCATCCCGGTGAGCAGGTTGTTGAAGTCATGCGCCACGCCGCCGGCCAGGCGACCGATGGACTCCAGCTTCTGCGCCTGGCGGAATTGATTTTCCAGTTGCCGCTGTTCGGTCACGTCGCGTCCATACAGGTCGAGATAGTCGGTTCCCGGTATGGGAGTGAACGTCAGGGAGTAGACAGCCGCATCACAGGCTACCTCCGCTTCCTTTCTGACACCCGTACTGATGGCCTCCAGGGCCATCTGCCGGAACTCGGCCGGCAGGGGCTCCCCCTCCGCGCAGCCCCAGCTCTTCAGCAACGGCCCGCTGCTCTCGTTAGCGTACGTGATGGCGCCGTCGTGGGCGATGCGCATTATGGGGTTCGGATTATCGGAAGGGAACTTGGCCAGCCGGCTCAACTCCTCCTGAGCCCGCTTGCGCTCCGTGACGTCGAGGAGGAAGCTCACGTTGCATGTGCGGCCGTTAATCACGGCTGGAGCCGTCCTGATATCGGCGTAGAACACGCTGCCGTCCTTGCGCAGACACGGGATCTCAACCGCCAACGGCCTCTCGCCTCGTGCCTGGGCTCCGAACTCGGAAATCACATGGGGCAAGTCTTCCTCAGGGTGTATGTCCGCAACGCCCAGCCGCGTCAACTCTTCCTCGCTGTAGCCCAGCATCCTGCACAAGGCCGGGTTGGCGTATGTGAAACGCCTCGTCTCGGTATCGGCCACGAGGATGCCCTCGGCCGCGCCCTCGAAGATTGTCCTGTAGCGCTCCTCCGAGTTGCGCATTGCTTCGTACGCCTCCATAAGGTTGGTCACGTCGCGCCTGGCCTCGACGACATTGGTGACATTGCCGGCTTCGTCCTTCACGGGCGAGAGGAGGATGTCAAAGTGCGCCTTTGAGCCATCGGCGCGCGTGTGAACATGATGAACGGCCTCGGGCTTGCCCGTCTCGAAAACCTCGCGCGCCGCGCATCGTTGGCCGGCCCGGTCGCAGGGCTCGGCGTAGCCGTGGGATACCTCGTAGCAGCGCTTGCCGATCACCTCGTCGCGCGTCATGCCTACGGTCTGGACAAAAGTGTTGTTGACGTCGGTGATGACGTAGTCCCGGTCTATGACCACGATGTCCTCATGCATGTTGTACATCAGCGAGCGGAAGTAGCGTTCCCTCTCCCGCAGCGCCTCCTCCGCCCTCTCTCGCTGGATCATGACGCCGAACTGCCTGGCAATGTCGTTGACCAGATATTGCTCTTCCTTGAAGAAAGGTCCTTCGTCCGATTCGGGCCTTTCCTCCAGGTAGCAGACCTCCACCGTGCCGACGGTCTCTCCCGACAGTATGATGTCGGCGGACTGTTTCCAGGCGGTGTCCCTGAAATTGGGGGTGGCGAACTGACGGCCTTCGAGGGTAATCCTGGCGCAGGTGATCTCGGGATACTGCCAGCCAGGCGGGATCAGGTCTACCGCGGCCTTCTGCGCGTCCTCGATGGACTTAGCAGGTTCGGCAGTCAGTCTGGAGACGCTGTAAAGGCACCTGAGCTCCTTGATCCGTTTCTCAAGCGTAGCGGTCCGCTCCGTGACCAGTGTCTCGAGGTGGTCACGGTGTCTTTGCAGTTCGCGCCTGTAGCGATCCATCTCGAGGAACACTCTCACCTTGCCGAGCAGGGCCTCGGGCGCGTAGGGCTTCATGATGTAGTCCACGCCGCCCGCCTCATAGCCCTTGAACATGTGCTGCTCGTCGTCGTACGACGCAGTCAGGAAGACCACCGGGATCACACGGGTCTTCTTGTCCCCGCGCAGGTGCTCGGCCAGTTCGAAGCCGCTCATGCCTGGCATCCCGACGTCGAGTATCGCAACGGCGAAGTGGTGGTCGAGCGTGGCTACAAGGGCCTCATTGCCCGTTGTGGCCTCGACGACCTCGGCGTCCAGGACGCTCAGTACCCGCCGGAGGGCGACGAGGTTGTCCTTCTTGTCGTCCACGATCAGGATCTTCTGTGTCGAATTCGGACCGGGGAACTCGAAACGCGGAGTGTCAGAATCGCTGCTCATTTGTGTTTCCTCACGGTTTTGATGGACGCTACGACCATGGACAGGATTTCGTCTACCTCACGATAGATATCTGACAGAAGCTCTACTGCCATCTGCGTTCACTTGCTACGCCCTTTCGCATTCTGCGTTCCGACTCCCGAGTTGGAGAAATCGCCGCCCGATCTCCTCTGGTCTCAGCGCCTCGTCAACCGCTCCGGTGTCAATCGCCGCCCGGGGCATGAGTGGGCTATCGGCGCTGGCCGGCTCCTGGGCGATGGTCAGGCCCCCGGCATCCTTGACAGCTCTCATGCTCTCCGCGCCGTCGGCGCTGGCGCCCGAGAGGATGACCGCGATAACCGGTCCGCCCCAAGCGCGGGCGGCGCTCTCGAAGAGCACGTCGATAGAGGGTCTTGACCAGTTGACCTTTTGGTCCACGGACAGGCTGATCGTTTCGTTTCTCTCCACGAGCATGTGGTAGTTGGCGGGTGCGGTATATACGCGCCCGCGCTCGATCCGTTCCTTGTCGCACGGCTCAACCACTGGAAGCCGCGTCGTGCGGGCCAGGCGCCGGGCGAACGATGCGTCGTCGCTCGGATGCAGGTGCTGGACCACGAGCGCCGGCAGCGCAAAATCAGGAGGAAACGCCAGGAGGATGGCCGCAAGCGCATCGAAGCCGCCCGCGGAACCACCCATGACGACCGCCCTGTAACGCGCGGTATATTGTGCGTTTTGATCTTTCGCCGTCCTCACGGCACGTCCTTCTTCTTGTAGATTCGCGCCTTGCCGTCCACGGTCTCATACTGGTCGTTGACTTCAGGAAATCGGAGGCCTTCCTTAGTTCCGAGGCACAGGAAGCCGCCGTGCACCAGGCTTTCTGTGAACAGTCCCAGCGCCCGGTTCTGGAGTTCAGCGTTGAAGTAGATGAGCACGTTTCGGCACAAGACCAGGTGCATCTCGCCGAAGGCGCTGTCCGACGCCAGGTTATGGCTGGAGAAGACGATGCGTTCCTTGAGCGCCGCGTCCATGGCCGCTGCGCCGCAGCGGGCGTGGTAATACTCCGAGAACGACGCCTTGCCGCCTGCTTGCTGGTAGTTGTGGGTGGCTTCCTTCATCTTCTCCATCTCATAGACGCCTTCGCGGGCCTGCTCCAGGGCCTCGTCGTTGAAGTCGGTGGCGTAGATGGTCGCGCGCTGGTAGAGGTTCTCCTCCTTGAGCACGATGGCCAGCGAGTAGACCTCCTCGCCGGTGGCGCACCCGGCGTGCCAGACCTTGAAGTGCGGCCAGGTCCTCAAGAGCGGGATCACTTTCTCCCTGACGGCGCGGTAGACCAGCGGGTCGCGGAACATCTGGGTCACTGAGATGGAGAAGTACCGGGCGAGCTTTGAGAAAAACTCCTCATCGCGCAGGACCCTGGGGATCATCTCGGACACCGACGCACACCCGGCCACCGACAGGAACTGCCTGGTCCTGCGCTCGATGGAGGCCCGAGCATAAGAACGGAAATCGTAACCGTAGCGCCAGTAGATAGCCTCCAGCAGGAGGTCTATCTCGATATCTTCGATGTCGGGCTTGCCCACGGTGGACTCCTTTGACTCTCGACGCTCGAAGCTTGGGTCGGCGCCCCGAGCGTCCAGCGTCGAACGTCATGTTTTCTTATGAACGCGTTAAGCTGGGGCCCAAGTTCGTCGTTAATCTCCTTGCACTGAGCCATTTTCACGTCCGAAACCAGCCTGCGCCGAATCGCCTTTCGCAACCAGGTTTTACATTCCTCGAAGGAACCCCGCGCATAGAAATAGGACTTCTTTCGCTCCGGCGCGGTCCTCCTGCCGTATTCTTCCGCGATGTTTGCGGCTATGCTGTCACCTGCCCTGATGATCTGGTAACCGAGGGTGCGTTGAGCCTTCTCCGGCCATTCATCGTAGTCGCTCCCAACCATGTCGGAGAGCCGCTCCGCCAGCCTGTAGACGTCTAATTCGTGAATCCGCTTCACCGGCCTCTTGCCCCGATCTGCTGACTGCCCTGTGTTTAACACGCCGAGCGTCAAGAGTCAAACCGTCACCTATAGAGCCAGACGCGCATCATGGAGATCGCCCGCCCTGGGTCCACCGGCTTGGGCATGTAATCGTTCGCGCCCGCCGCGAGGCATTTCTCGCGGTCCTCCGGCATGGCCTTCGCCGTAAGCGCGATGATCGGCAAATTTCGGAATTCCTCCCGCTCGCGTATCCGTTCAATGGTCTCGTAGCCGTCCATCACGGGCATCATGACGTCCATCAGCACGAGATCCACGTCCTCTTCCTCGTCGAGCAGCCGCAGGGCTCTCTCCCCGTTCTCCGCCTTCAGGGTTATCATGCCCTTCTCGGATAGCAGCCGCGACAGTGCGAACGTCGTCCTCATGTCGTCGTCGACGATGAGAACCTTCTTCGCCTTCAGCGTCTCGTCCGTGTCGTGCAGGTCCCGGATGATCTTTCGCTTCTTCTCCGGCATATTGCTCACGACCCGGTGGAGGAAAAGGGAGACCTCGTCCAGGAGGCGCTCCTGTGACCGCACGTCCTTGATGACGATGGAGCCGGCGCGCTCGCGGAGCTTCGCTTCCTCGTCGCGGGTGAGGTCGCGAGCGGTGTGGACGATCACCGGGGGCAGTTCCACGCCTTCGCGCTCGAGTTTCGCGAGCAGCTCGTTGCCGTCCATGTCCGGCAGCCCGAGGTCCAGGACCACGCAGTCGTAGTGGCCCGAACGGAGCGCTTCCATCGCTTGCTTCCCGGTCTCGGCCGCGTCCACCTTGACGTCTCCGTTTCCGATCAGCTTGACGGTTGCGCGGCGTATCTTCGCCTCGTCCTCCACCACAAGCACGCGCCTCGGCCCCCCGGCCGAGACCTCCTCGAGCCTGCGGAAGGTTTCTTCGAGGCTCTCCTGGCTGAGGGGTTTGGTGGCGTGGCCGACCGCGCCCTTGCGGAGCGCCTCGGTTGACGCCTCCTCCACGGAGACGATGTGCACCGGGATATGCCGGGTGCGGGTGTTGTCCTTCAGCGCGCTCAGTACGCCCCAACCGTCCATGCCCGGAAGGCTGATATCAAGGATCACGGCGCTCGGCAGGTGCTTGCCCGCAAGTTCCAGCCCGGACTCACCCGTGGGCGCGGCCAGGCACTTGAACCCCTTCTCGTGGCACTTTCGTTCAAGCAGGCGGGCGAAGTCCGGGTCGTCCTCGATGACCAGAATGACCCGGTCATCCTTCTGCAAATGTTCGCGGTCGTCCTCGATCTGGACGGCAGCGGCGTCCTGGCGCGCAGCGTCGCTCGCTGCGCCCCGGTCAGCCCTGGAGACGGTAAGCGTGGCCGCATCGCCGGGCGCGGCATTGCGGCTCGCGGACACCGCGAGGGGAAGGTAGAGGGTGAACGTCGAACCCTTGCCCGGCTCGCTCTCGAGTTGTATCTCTCCGCCCAGGAGGCTGGCGAGCTCCCTGGAGATAGAAAGCCCCAGGCCCGTTCCGCCGTATTTCCTCGCCGTCCCAGTGTCTATCTGCTGGAACGCCTCGAAGATGACCTTCTGCTGCTTCGGGGGGATGCCTATGCCGGTGTCCTTGACCGCCACGGCGAGGCACTCCCCAACGGGGAGGCCGCTTCTCGACAGGTCGCTCCCCGGGGCCGGGCGGCCGAAGGTGACGGTTACGCTTCCCTTTTCCGTGAACTTGAGGGCGTTCGAGAGGAGGTTCCGGATGATCTGCTCGACGCGCTTGCGGTCGCTCGAGATCTTGAGCGGGGCGTCCTCGCTAATCGTCACCTCCAGACTGAGCCCTTTCTCCTCGGCCATGTGACCGAAAGAGGAGCGGATACCGTCCCCGAGGTCGCTCACCCGCACCGTGCCGACCTGGAGGTCCATGCGCCCGGCCTCGATCTTCGACAGGTCGAGTATCTCGTTTATGAGGTTCAAGAGGTCGCTGCCGCTGTCGTAGATGATATTCGCCGATTCCACCTGGTCGGCGGTCAGGTTGCCGTCCTTGTTCTGGGAGAGCGACTGCGCCAGCAGCAGCAGGCTGTTAAGCGGCGTTCTGAGTTCGTGCGACATGTTCGCCAGGAACTCCGACTTGTACTTGCTGGCCCGGGCCACTTCCTCGGCCTTCTCTTCGATCTTCTGGCGCGCCAGTTCGACGTCCCGCTTCTGGCGCTGGGTCAGTTCGTTCTTCTTTTCGAGTTCTTCGTTGGTCACCTGCAGTTCTTCCTGCTGGGCCTTGAGCCTCTCCTCGGACTCCCTTAGCCGCTGCGTCTGTTCCTCCAGTTCCTCGTTCGCGGTCTTCAGCTCTTCCTGCTGCGCCTGGAGTTCCTCCGACAACCTCTGGGATTCCGCCAGCGACCTGGCGAGGTTCGTTCTGCTCTGCGCGCTGTCCACCGCAACGGCCAACGCGGGCATTGCCTGCGCGAGGTATTCCATCTGCAGCTCGGTCATCTCGCCGAGCGTCCCTATTTCCACGACGCCCTTCAGATGGCCCTCGTAAAGGAAGGGCGTAACGCAGATGAAGCGGGGCACGCGCTCCCCCAGGCCTGAGATCACCTTGACGTAATCCTCCGGCACGTTCTTGATCAGTATCTGCTGTTTCTCCAGCGCCGCCTGGCCGACAAGACCCTCGCCCATTTTGAACATATTGGACAGATCCTTGCGTTTCTTGTAGGCGTAGCTCCCCAAGAGCGAGAGCACGGCGCCGTCGCCGTCCTGCGCCAGATAGAAAGCGCCCACCTGGGCATCCAGGTATGTGACGACTTCAGATATCACCTTCGAGGCCAGCGTGTTGATCTCCGGATCGCCGCTCATCGTGTCGTTCAGCCGCGCGATGCCGGTCTTCAGCCAGTCCTGCCGTTGGACCCGATCCTGGTTCTTCCTGAGCGCGTTGAGCATCGCGGTGATGCCGAGCAGAATGCCAACGGCGGTGGCGAAGAAGACGTAGACGGTTCGCGCGGCCGCTCGCTTGGCATCCTTCGTGCGTTCGGCCAGCAATTGCTTCTCCACGTCAACGAACGCGCTGATCTTGTCTCGAAGGGTGTCCATTATCGCCCTGCCGGTACCCTTCTGGACCAGCGCGATGGCCGCCTGGAGACTTTCTCGCCTCGCCGCGATCGCGGGCTCGCCTGCCAGACGACGCCACCTGGCTTCAAGGGCCTCGATCTCCTCCAGGCGTTCGACCTGGCGGATATTGTGGGAGACTGATTCTTTGAGCTTGGAGATCGTTGTCTCGAATGACTCGCTCCCCTCGTCGTACGGCTGCAGGAACTCGTCCTCTCCGGTTATCACGAAGCCTCGTTCTCCAGTTTCCGCATCGACTATCAGCTTCGCCAGCAGATTCGCCCTGGTAATGATCTCATGGGTTTGTGATATCCAATCCTCGGTCTCCAGCAGCGATCTGGTGGTCTGATAGTTGACGGCCACTAAGAGGATCATAAGCACGAAGACCAGAATGTACGCCAGGGCCAGTTGCTTGCGCAGTTTCATGTGACTTCCCTCTGTCTAAGTCTTGGGATCCGTTAGCTTTTTCGTCCCGCGAGCGATCCCCTCAGCGCGATGCGGACAGAACGAAGCAACGGCTCCCGCTCGACCGGCTTGGCCAGCAGCGTGACAGGGCCGTAACTCATCGCCCGGGCCATAAGATCGCTGTCGGGATAGCCGGTCACAACTACGACCGGTGTCTCAGCATGTCCTTCTCGGAATCTGCGCAGGAACTCCACGCCGCCCATGCCGGGCATCTTCAGGTCAAGCAGCACCAGGTCCGGCGCGGCGTGCGACACATGCGCGAGTCCCTCTTCCCCCCCTGAGGCGGTTGCGATCCGGTAGCCTTCGGGTTCCAGCAACTCGCGGACCACGTCCAGAATAATCTCCTCATCATCAATGACCAGCACGTGTGCCTCCCGATGGCGCAAATGGTGCGTCTCCGTCCAACGCAGCAGGGCCTCCCTGCGGAAGCGCCAGTCCTTGCCGATCTTGAAGGACGGGATCTCGCCCCGTCGTGCGAGCCGGCGTATCGTCTCAACGTGCGCGTTGAGAAGCTGCGCGGCTTCCTGCGTCGTCAACGTTTCCCCTGGATCCGCCATCTCCCTTCGACACACCCTCCCAATTCAGCCTGTTCGCCCATAACCACACAACTCGAAGCCACCTCCGCGCCACAGAAGGCGCGCATCGCCAGGCCAGGCCGCGATCTGCACCCAAGCCGAGCCTCACTCCATGTCGCTGATTGGGCCGGTCCCTCAACGAGACGCATGGAGTTGAGTAAAGTTGAGTTAAGTTAAGGGGAGTCTATCATGATAGCCCTGTCCTGTCAAGCATTTTCCCGCGCGGCTTTGGCGCGTCCCGGGCTGATGCCGAAGAAGTTCTTCCTCTCGGGTTTCGTGAAAGGGCAATTGCGCTGGGCGATGTTGCCGGCGATGGAGGGCGAGGCGGGCGCGTTCGAGATGGCCGGTCGGGAAATAGAACTCTCGCGGGAAGTGGCCCGTCAACCGGCAGACGCGATCTGAGAAGTCAACGGCCTTTTGGTAGGCCTGAAGCTTCTCGAACATCAATGGCATAACTGTCCTCTGGTGAACGGCAGAACAGGTGATGAGGGGGACGAGGCGATCTCACATCTCGGCGGGAATCGTAGAGCTGGGGCCGTTTTGCCATTCGACGGGCTCACGGGCCTGATCCCGCCACTGCGGGACGAAACGGCTCGCCTGCTCTACCATTTTTTCGCCGTCGGCGAAAAAATGGTCGGCCGGACGGGACACGGTTGGAAAGGTTCGCGGCCCCATTTGCGGCGTTGCCCTTCGGAGAAGGGCGTTTTGCTCCGCCCGCTCCATTCGAAAGAAGCCCTGGCCGCAGGTTTGGAGCCACCCCCGCAGGTGAAGGGCGTGGAGCAGCCTCCCCTGGCTGTGTATGCTTGACACAAGAGCGGAGACGCATTAGTATAATAGTGGATACTAAACGAGGCACGCATGAAGTCGGCGCAAGCGATAGCGCGAATATGCAAGGTCCTGGGCGCGGAGGCCCGCGTCCGGATCGTGCAGCTCCTGAGGGATCACGCTCAATGCGTGGGGGCGCTTGCCGCAGGCCTGGAGATCACACAAGGCGCGGTTTCGCAACATCTGCGCATCCTCAGAGACGCGGGACTGATCACGTCGGAGAAATGCGGCTATTACGTGCATTACAAGATCAACGAGAAGACGTTCCAGCAGTGGAGGGGAGCGCTTGACGAACTGCTCTCCCTTCCCGCATCGCATTCACAAGGAGGCAAGCCATGTGTCAGAAAGAAGGATGTGGCTGTCAAGAGCCGAACGAGTTGAAGGGCCGGCCCCAGGATTGCTCGCCCGAGCAGATACGTAAATGCCACGGCGACGTCGCTGAGCATCCGTGCCAGACTCGGACAGGCTGATCAGCGTGTAGAGGCGCCGCCTTCCGATAGATGGGAGAAACGCGTGCCGTCGCCGAAAGTTGAGCAGAAGCTGCCTGATTACTACGAGTGCGTTGCGCGCGACGTAGTGGAGATGTGCAAACCACGTGATGGCGTCTGGGTGGACCTGGGCTGCGGGGAGGGCGCGGTGGCCTTCGCGCTGGCTGAGCTATCCCGGGCGGTCCTGGTCCTGGTGGACCCGAACCGCGAGGCGCTGGCGGAGGCGCTGAGGAGGGCTCGGGACATGGGCCTGAGCCAACGCACGGTGGCCCTCTGTGGGCGGGCGGAGAGCCTGCCGCTCGTTGACGATTCGGTTGACCTGGTGGTCAGCCGGGGCTCGATCTTCTTCTGGGATGACCGCCCGGCCGGTGTGCGCGAGGTGTATCGCGCGCTGCGCCCGGGCGGCAAGGCCATGCTCGGAGGGGGGCTCGGGAGGAGCTATCCCCTGTGGGCGCGGCGGGAGTTCATAAGCCGCCGGCGCGAGGGAGTGCGCCAGGAGGGGCCGGCCGCGGTCCGCGCCTTTGCGGAGGTGCGCAGCCGGGATGCCTTTCAGGGCTGGGCCGAGGAAGCCGGGCTGCACAGCTTTGAAGTGATCGGCGAGGCGGCGCTGCCGGAGGACGATCCGAACACGGGCCTCGGGCTGTGGCTCATCTTCGAGAAGGAGCAGGAGCAACCATGAGCGCTGTGATCGAGGTGCGTAGCCTGACACGCCGTTTCGGCGACCTGATCGCCGTGGACCACGTCCAGTTCGAGGTTAGTGAGGGTGAGGTCTTCGGTTTCCTGGGGCCGAACGGCGCCGGGAAGACAACGACCGTGCGCATGCTCACCGGCGTGCTCGACCCGACCGAGGGTACGGCGACCATCCGGGGACACGACATCCGCAAGGAGTCGTTGGGCGCGCGCGAGCACCTGGGCATTGTGCCGGAGCAGGCGAACGTCTACCTGGACCTGAGCGTCTGGCGCAACGTCATGCTGATGGCCGAGTTGCACGGCGTTGCGCGCGCCAGGCGCGTGAAGGAGGCCGAGCGCCTGCTGGGCCTGCTGGGACTCGGTGAGCGGAAGAAGCAGAAGGCCCGTGCGCTCTCCAAGGGTCTCAGGCAGCGGCTGATGCTCTGCTCGGCCCTGGTGAGCGGCCCGGAGATACTGTTCCTGGACGAGCCGACCAGCGGGCTGGACGTGCAGAGCGCGCGGCTGATCCGGCAGATCGTCCGCGACCTCAACCGCGACGGGCTCACGGTGTTCCTGACCACACACAACATGGCGGAAGCGGAAGAGATTTGCGACCGCGTGGCCATCATCCACAAGGGCCACATCGCTGCCATTGACACGCCCGATCAACTCCGTCAGATCCTGGCGGCCAACCAGTACGTCGAGGTCACCTTTGAGGGACGCGGCCCGCAGGACGCTGAGCTGCTTGGCTTGCCGGACATGCAACGCGTGGCCCGCCTGGGCGAACGCCTGCTGCTCTACACCCCGCATCCCGGCCGCACGGCGGTAGCCCTGGCGGGGCTGGCCGATCGGGACGGGCT
Organism: Planctomycetota bacterium; assembly: GCA_021161675.1. Classification (GTDB taxonomy): domain Bacteria; phylum Planctomycetota; class Brocadiia; order SM23-32; family SM23-32; genus JAGHAF01. The sequence continues at coordinate 20,956 of JAGHAF010000014.1, forward strand.
ACAGGTGCGGGACCTGAGCACCCGCAAGCCGAGCCTGGAAGACGTTTTCCTCTTTCTGACCCAGAGAGACGGCCAGGAGGCCACACCATGAGTGAAATGGCGCAAACCTGGCGACGAGAAGCGCGCGGGGCGCTGGTGATAGCCAGGAAGAATGCCCTGCTCTACTACCTGAAGCCGCCGGTCTTGATCTTCGGGGTGTTGTTCCCCGTGTTCTTCTTCCTGGCCTTCAAGATGGGGCGGCCGATTGCGGCGGAGAACATCGTGCCCGGCATGGTGGCGATGGCGTTGTGGTTCACGGCCAGCGCCATCGGACCGCTGGTGACGCCCTGGGAACGGCGGGCCAGGACTTACGAGCGGTTGATCTCCTCGCCCGTCTCGCTCAGGGCCATATTGGCGGGCGACGTGGTCAGCGGCCTCGTCTTCGGGGCATGTCTTTCAGTGATACCCATCGTTCTCGGGCTGACTCTGACAGACGCCCAGGTAACGAGCGCGCTGCTGCTTGTCGGCGGTATCGTGCTGGGCGCGCTCAGCTTCGCCTCGCTGGGTGTGCTGCTGGCTGCGCCTCCGGCGAGCAGCCCTTCCAACATCATGCTGCTGTCGAACCTGGTGCGCCTGCCGTTTCTGTTTGTCAGCGGCATATTCCTGCCCATAGCGCAAATGCCCCCGTGGGCACGCTGGGTCTCGCCCATCTCGCCACTGTCCTACGCCGGGGACCTCATACGCGTTGGCTTCGGGCAGCGGGCCTACTTTCCGGTCTGGTTGAGCCTTCTCATGCTCGCGGCGTTCACCGCGGCGCTGTTCTGGGGCGCCTGCCGGTTCCACGCCCGCTGGCGCGCCAAGGGGCTGTGATCAGGACGTGTTCGTTTTGCTTGACAGTGTGTGATTCGACATGTATAATCGCGCCCTTTTGAGAATGTGAACACAAGCGCGAAATGCCGAAAGACCTGATCCCAGATGAGACCGCCGGACGCCTTTTTAGCTACCTGCGTGCGTTGTTGTGCCAGGCGCGGGAAGGCGTTCAGACCGTCTCATCGCAGGATCTGGCCAAAGCCTGCGTGTTGAAACCATCCATGGTGCGAAAGGACTTCTCCTATTTCGGGGAGTTCGGAACGCGGGGCGTCGGCTACAACGTGGATGAGTTGATTGGCGTTATTCGGGGGATACTCCATCTGGACGCCCCGATCAAAGCGGCGCTGGTCGGCGTCGGCAATATAGGGCGTGCGCTGCTGGCGTATCGCGGTTTCAGCGAGGAAGGCTTTCACATTGCGGCCGCGTTCGACAGGGATTCACGCAAGATAGGCAAGGCCGTAAAAGGCGTGATGGTCGAGGACATTGCGAATTTGCAGCCCAGGATAAAAGAAGAAGGCATACGTCTGGGCATCATCGCCGTAGAGGTCTCGGAGGCGCCGAAAGTCGCCCGTCGAATGGCAGACGCAGGAGTAAAGGCGCTCCTATCGTTCGCGCCCTGCAACCTGAACATGCCGGACACCGTGAAAGTCACGTGCGTGGATCTGGCCATGGAGTTGGCTCGCCTTGTTTATTACCTGTAGGAATGAAAGGTCGGCATGGCTGAGGCGAGCTATCCGTTAGGAGACAGATTGAGAAGTTTTCTCTACATGCTGGGCATATCTTTCCTGGTCTGGCTTGCCCTTACTGCGAGCCTCCAGGCCCAGGAGCTCCTGGTCGGCGCGGGTGTGTGCCTGGCGCTCTCGCTGGCGCTGAATACGGGTTACATCCGGCTGGGGCTTCCGCCGCTCAGCGCGAAGCGGATCGTATTCTTTGCCGTCTACCTGGTGGTTCTGCTCTGGGAGATAATCAAGGCCAATTTCGACGTGGCCTACAGGGTCGTGCACCCGGCGATGCCCATAAACCCGGGCATTGTGGTGATTAGAACGGAGCTTAAGTCGGATATCGCGAAGATGGTCCTGGCGAACTCGATAACTCTAACGCCGGGCACATTTACGCTGGACATAATCGGCGACAAATTGCTGATCCACTGGATAAACGTCAAAGCCGAGTCAGTGGAAGATGCAACCCGGCTAATCGGAGAGAGATTTGAGAGGCACTTACGGGTGATTTTCCAGTGAATCCACTTATCTACGTGACCATTATCGGCGCCGGCGTGCTGCTCTGTCTGCTTCGGATGCTGCTCGGGCCCAGCGGCGCAGACCGGGCGGTGGCCGTGGATACCGCGGCCACGGTGACTACGGCCCTGCTGGTGCTGCTGGGCTTTGTGTTCGAAAGATACGTCTATCTGGACGTGGCGCTGGTCTACGCCGTGTTGACTTTCGTCGGATCGGTAGTGATCGCCAGATACCTGGAAGGGGGGATACGGTGACGACAATAGGCGTCATCATTACGACCGTTGGCACGATATTCCTCTTGCTGGGGTCTCTGGGAGTGATCCGACTCCCCGACGTGTATAACCGGCTCCAGGCCGGCACGAAGTGCACGACCCTTGGCGCTTTCCTGACGATTATCGGCGTGGGGATCATGCAGCCGGCGTGGTTTGTGAAGTGTTCGCTGATTGCCGGGTTCATCCTCCTGACTAATCCCATCTCGAGCCATGCGCTCGGCCGGGCCGCCCGCAAGAGCGGTGTCGCCCTGTGGAAGGGGAGCGTCCTGGACAAGAGCGGCGAGTTCGACTCCTCGGACCGACTCGGGACGCGCGGCCACCAAGAGGCGGATTGATGATAGTTTTTCAAACATTTTTGGTCTTGGTTATGATCGTGGCGGCGCTCGCAGCAGCCGGATTCAGGGACCTGCTGGGCTCCGTCATCGCATGCTCGCTGGTCAGCTTGATGGCGTCAATTATCTTCTATTTTCTCCAGGCTCCTGATGTAGCCATGGCGGAGGCGAGTATCGGGGCCGGGCTGACCACGGCAATCTTCATCTTTGCCATCAGTAAAACCAAGAGACACGAAGAAAATGAGAAAACAGATTAGCCTCTTGTTGCTCCTTATAGTTGCCGCGGGGTTCGCGCTGTGTCTCGCCGGCGCGCCGTTCGGCGCAGAAGGGGCAAGGGAGAGCCGCCGACTGGTCAAGGATAATGTCAACTACGGCCGGCGCTACGTCAGCAAGGGTCTCGATGAGAACCGCTGCGCGAACATCGTCACCTCGGTGGTGTTGAACTACCGCGGTTTCGACACCCTGGGCGAGGTCACAATCCTGTTCATCGCGGCGCTGGGACTAGGCGCTGTCCTGTATGGCCGCAGGGCGGGGGCGTCCCCTGACGAGGCGCAGCGGCCCAGCTTGATCCTTTCCACCGGGTGCCGTCTGCTTTTCCCGCTAATTATGCTCGTGGGCATCTATATCTTCATTCACGGACACCTCTCGCCCGGAGGCGGATTCCAGGGCGGCGCCGTTATTGCCTCGGGCTTTTTGCTGATCTGCCTTGGCTGCCGGAAGAAGAAGCTGAACAGCGTTGCACTCGGCGCGGCGGAATCGCTCTCGGGGCTTGCCTTCGTGCTCCTGGCGCTGATCGGGCTCGCCGTCGGCGGTTCGTTCTTGCTCAACTTCCTGCCGACCGGCAAAGTCTATGCCCTCTTCAGCGGTGGGATTATCCCGCTCATCTACATTGCGATCGGGGTGAAGGTCGGCTCCGAACTCTCAGGCATCATTGACAACCTGTCGGGGGAAGTCCGATGAACTTTCTGACCTCGTACATCCACTATGTCGGTTGCTTCGCGCTGGTGCTGATCGGCCTGTACGTGGCGCTGGTCAAGTCCAACCTGATCAAGGTCATAATCGGCATCAATCTGATAGACACTGGCGTGAATCTGTTCCTAGTAGCGACCGGTTACCTCGGCGGTGGCACGGCGCCCATCTTCTCCAAAGCGGCGGAGCAGAGCCAGGAAATGGTGGACCCCGTGCCACAGGCGCTCGTGCTGACGGCCATCGTTATCGGGGTTTCTGTGCTGGCGCTGGCGCTGGCGCTGGCGATCAAGGTGTACGACCACAACGGGACTTTGGACCTGCGCAAGCTTAAGGGGTTGAAATGGTGAGCCCGATACTTCTGATCGCCGTGCCGCTGGCGCTTGCATTCCTCACGCCCATGGTGGGGTTGGCATCGAAGAGCGCCAGGAGGTACATGCCGGCCATTGCTATGCTTTTCAACTTCATCGTTGCTATGTCACTGTTGCCGAAGGCGTTAGAAGCGCCCATCATCGTCCGGACGGCGGGTTGGGCGCCTCCCCTTTCGATCCATCTCGTGGCGGGCCCGCTGGGACTGCTCTTGTCATCTCTGGTGGCGCTGATCGGCCTGCTGGTGGCCATCTACGGGATTGACTACATCCGGGAAGGGGCGAGGGCCAGGTACGACGTGTTGTATACCCTTCTCCTTGTCGGGGCCACCGGCGTCGTGCTGACCGGCGACCTGTTCAATCTGTTCGTCTTCTTCGAGGTTCTCTGCATCTCCTCCTATGCGCTGGTGGCCTATCGGGGCGACAGCGCGGGCGTTGAAGCGGGGATGAAATATCTTATCCAGGGCGCCATTGGCTCCAGTCTCGTCCTTATAGGGATCGGTCTGCTCTACGGCACGGTCGGCACGCTGTCGATGGCCGACATCGCCTCAAGTGTCGGTTCGGTCGCCGGGTCCCGGCTTTTCATTTCTTTGGCCTTCATGATAGCCGGGTTCGGTGTGGAGGCGGCCATTTTCCCGCTGAACGCCTGGCTGCCGGACGCCCACTCATCCGCCCCCTCCTCCATCAGCGCCGTTCTTTCCGGCGTCGCCATCAAGGCGGGCCTTTACGCCATCGCGCGCGTGGTCTATACAGTCTACGGGGCGTCGAGTATTCTGCCTTTCCTGGCGGTTCTGGGCGTCGTGACGCTTCTCGTCGGCGAGATGTGCGCCTTCGCCCAGGAGGACATCAAAAGGCTTCTGGCCTTCTCCAGCATCGGGCAGATGGGCCTGATCCTGTTCGCGCTGGCGCTCTCCTCCGCCACTGGCATCTCCGGGGCTGTTTTCCTGATTATCAGCCACGGGTTGGCGAAAGCGCTCTTGTTCCTGGCCACTGGATACATGATTTACCGGACAGGCTCCAGGGATATCTCGTCGCTGGCTGGGATGGGCAAGAGAATGCCCATAATGTCGCTGTGCTTCACGGTGGGGGCGTTCTCTTTGATGGGGCTGCCCCCGTTCGTGGGATTCGCCAGCAAGTTCACAATCGTTCGCGCCGTTCTGGGAACGGGCAGCACGTTCTTCATCACACTCCTTGCCATCGGCCTCATAGGCACAGTGATAGAGGGGGCATACTTCCTGCGCATAGTGCAGTGGCTCTACTTCAAGCCGGCGCCCGAAGCTATGCCCGAGCAGACGGAGGGGAGGGCGCCGCTGACGGCGCTCGTGCCGGTAGGACTGCTGGCGGTCTTGATTGTCACCATCGGCCTGCTGCCCGGGATAGTGGGGCGGGCACTCGGTCCGGCGGCCGATGACTTGCTGGATCGCGCAGCCTATATTCAGCACGTGATGGGAGACTGAAGGTGAGCGCACAGGGAATACTGATAACAGCCTTTGCCGGAGCCGGGCTCAGTTATGCGCTCGGGCTCACGTCAGCAAGGCTTCGCGAAGTGTTCGCCATCGTGGTGTCTGTACTCCTGGTCTGCCTCATTGCAATCACCCACGGGCAAGGCGCCGAGCACGTTTATTACCCCGACTTCCTCGGACTGGATCTGGTGCTGCGGATGGACGCCCTGGCCTGGTTCTTTGCCATCACGGTGTCCATGGTCGGCTGTCTGAGCGTGATATTCTCCCTCCATTACGTTCGGGGCAAGGAGAAAGAGAACTTCTACTACTTCGCGCTCCTCCTGGTCAACGCCGCCATGCTGGGCATCGTCCTGAGCGGAGACCTGCTGAGCTTCTTCATCTTCTGGGAGATCATGAGCTGGGCTGCCTTCCTGCTGATAAGCTACAAACGCGGGCGTGCCCTCGATGCCGGCCTCAAATACGTGATCATGTCCATACTGGGTTCCTGCGCAATGCTTCTGGCGCTGCTTTACCTGTATGCCAACTACAACACGCTGGTTATCAGCGACCTGGCCCAGCAGATACGCTCCGCCGCCGGGGGATTCCCGCTCTGGGTTATGCTCGCCTTTGCTCTCGGTTTCGGCATCAAATGCGCCCTGATCCCCCTGCACACCTGGCTGCCCGACGCACACTCCGAAGCCCCATCTCCTTTCAGCGCAGTGCTTTCGGGCATCTTGATCAAGATGGGCATTTATGGCTTTATCCTGGTGATGTACGGCGTGGTGGGACTGAAGCTCCTGCTCGAGGTGGGGGCCCCCTGGCTGCATTTCCACACTGTCCTCTGCTGGCTGGGGGCGATTACCATCTTAATCCCCACGTTCATCGCTCTGCTTCAGGACGACGCCAAGAGGCTGCTTGCGTGGAGTTCCATCGGACAGATAGGTTACATCATGCTCGCGATTGGAGTGGCAACCAGCCTGGGGCTGGCCGGAGCCCTGTTCCACACGCTGAATCACGCCGTCTTCAAGGCGCTGCTGTTCCTGGCGGTTGGCGCCGTGGAATACAAGACCGGTGGTGTGAGGGATTTGAATAGACTCGGCGGCCTTATCAGAAGGATGCCGGTTACCTTCGCGTGCGCCCTGATAGGCGGACTGGGCCTGATAGGCGTCCCGCTGACCAGCGGTTTTGTCTCCAAGTGGCTGATCTACAAGACGTTGATCACCGAAGGGCATCCGTTTCTCGCTCTGGCGGCGCTGGTGGGAACGTGGGGCGCCATCCTTTACGTCTATAAGTTGCTGCACAACATGTTCCTCGGTCAGCTCCCGGAGAAATACGCCAATCTCGAAGCGGCCCCCTTCAGCATGCAGCTTCCGCTGATGATCTGCGGTTTTATCATCGTTTTGTTTGGTATACTGCCGGGGATTCCCCTCAGCGTGATCGGGGGCATTGTGGGGACGCTTGGTTTCGAACCTGTGACGGCGACGTTGACGGGATTCGGGCCGCAGATTGGCCCTTTGAACACTCTGAATCTCTGCGCCGCGTTTGCTGGAGTGCTGCTTGTAATCGTTGCCTTCCGTGGGATCGCGGCCAGGCCCAAACCCGTCTCGCAGGACGACAGCTACGCGGCCGGAGCGGCCGCCCCCGCCGGTAAATACCACCACACGGTGCGGTTCTACGACCCGCTGGAAAGAATGACCGGCGGATACCTGCGCGACTGGGTGGATCAGTTCTACCTCTCGGCCGCCGGGAAGGCAAAGGGCGTTTTCAACGGAGTCAGACGGATCTACACAGGGGACGTGCGCACCTACGTGATGTACATTGTCGCGCTGCTCACTTTCCTTATCTTCGCGCATACTGCGGGGTGGCTATGACGAGAATCATCCAACTGGTGCTGTCGCCACTCATTGCGTTAGTGGTGGGAGTGCTGCTTCTCGGCCTTTCGCGCAAGATCATAGCGCGCATCCACCGCCGCTACGGCCCCCCGATCTACCAGCCCGTCATTGACGTGATAAGGATGATGTCACAGCGCAGCATATCGCACGGTTCCCTGTTCGACCTCGGCGTGGTGTTTGCCCTGGCGGGCTCTCTCGTAACGGTGATGTTCATTCCTCTGGGAGGAACACAGGCTTGCCAGCCCTTTGCTCACGGCGTGCTCTGTCCCCTTTCCTCGTCGGGAGGGCTGCTGGTTGTGATGTACCTGATGCTGCTGGGTCCGCTCGGACTTGCGCTGGGCGCGGGCGACTCGGCGAATCCGAACGCCAGCATAGGGGTCAGCCGAAAACTGCTCCTGGCGCTTGCCTACGAGGTCCCTTTTCTGCTGGTGATCCTGGCGGTGATGTCGCACTATGAAACGATATCCCTGACGGAGATAGTCGCCCGGCAGCAGCAGGCGGGCTGGGGAGCGCTCTCGGTTCCGCTTTCGGCAGTGGCGGCGTTCCTGATACTGCCGGCCATGCTGGGCGTAAGGCCGTTCGACTTGGTCAGCGCCCCGCAGGAGATTGCCTCCGGCCCCATGGCCGAGTACGGAGGGCGGTCTCTGGCCCTGATCAAGCTTTATGGCGCAACACACCTGTTCCTGGTGATTGCCCTTTTCGTCGACTTGTTCTTGGGCGGTGGCGTGAATCTCGCTACCTTCCTGTTGAAGATGCTAATTGTCTTCATGGCGGTTGAAATGATCAATGCCGTGCTGCCGAGGGTAAAGATCGAGGACGCCATCAAGTTCTGCTGGAAGTGGCCGGCGGGCCTGGCGTTGTTGCAGATGGCCATCACAGTTCTGTCGAAATCGGGGTGAGTATGGATAGAAACCAGATCACAAAATGGCTGAAAAGCCCGGGCAAGATGGCCCACAAGTACTCGCTGCACGCCGTGTATTTCTGCACAGGCTGTGGGATCATAGAGATCCCGCCCGTCATAACCGCCAGGTGGGACGCCGAGAGATTCGGCGTCATACCGGTGGCCACGCCCAGGCAGGGAAACCTTTTCATGATCACCGGCTATGTCTCCGTCAAGACCCTCAAGGCTATTATAAGAACCTACGAGCAAATGCCCGACCCCAAATACACCGTAGCCTTCGGATCCTGCCCCATAAACGGCGGAATGTACTGGGATTCCTATAACACCATCAAACATCTTGACAAATATATCCCCGTGGACGGCTGGATCGCCGGCTGCATGCCGCGGCCCGAGGCGGTGTTCGTCGGAGTTACCCACCTCTGGACGCTGATCGACAAAGAGATGGCGAACGGATACATCCGCTACAAGAAAAAATATGCGGCCTACAGAAGCAACCAGGAAATGGCGCTTGGAGAACTCGACTGGCCGCCGCTCTATCCGATCGAGGATGAAACCGAGGAAGAGAGCAAATGATTTCATCGCTGCAGGAAAACCTGGAAGCGACGTTCAAAGGGGTAAAGGTCACGGCCCCCGAAGACGGCAGAATGTCCGTCTCAGTCCCCAGCGACAGCATCCCTGTAGTTCTTAGGTATCTGAAGGGAAACGGACTCGACCACATGGCGCTTCTGTCCTGCGTGGATTGGATCGAGGATGGCAAGTTCGAACTGGTCTACTTCTTGACCTGCTACATGCCGAATAACACCGATTACGCGGCGGATCAGAAGCTCCACGTGCTGGTGAGGACGCAAGTGCCCCGCGACAATCCCGGAATCGAATCCGTAATTGGGGTCTTCGAGAACATAGAACCGTACGAACGAGAAATACACGAGCTTTACGGAGTGCATTTCAAGGGCCATCCGCGGTTGACACACCTTTTGCTGGAAAGGGACTACGAAGTGCCTCCATTCAGAAAAGACTTCGACACCCGCCAGTACGTTGAAGAGACCTTCGGTTCAATCCCACCGGTGGACGAGTAAGACATGCTTACGAAAGAAGAAGTGATGCACGCATTGTCGAAAGCCATACATCCCGAAATCGATTCCAGCCTCGTCGGGCTCGGAATGATCAAGGATGTTAGTATTGAGAAAGAGATGGTGACAGTCACCATGAATCTGCCGTTCGCGGGGATTCCCATAAAGGATGATTTGGCTCAAATCGTTAAAGAGGCGGTGGCCGATAAGGATCCGGGCTTACGGTTAGAGGTGCGATCTGCGACGATGGACGAAGAAGAGCGTGAAGAATTCATGAAAAAGGCTCGGGAGAAATGGAAGTCATAGGACGCGCTTCTGACACAGCAGACGCAGGCTCCGAAAGGGAGCTGGAGCTATATTTCGGTCCCCAGCACCTCGGCATGGTCGGCAACTTCAGCATCACGCTGAAGGTCGAGGGCGACCGAATAATAAAAGCCACGGCCAATCCGGGCTATTTGCACCGCGGCTTTGAAAAGCTGATGGAATACAGGACATGGATCCAGAACTTCCCGCTGGTGTGCCGGGTCAATGTCATAGAACCCGACTCCATGGAATGGGTCTACGCCAGGGCCGTGGAGAAGCTGGCCGGGATAGAGGCGCCCGAGCGGGCGCAATACATAAGGAGCATCTACCTTGAGATGGCCCGCATCGCCTCCCACCTGTTCGGCCTGTGGGCCTATTCGAACATGCTCGGGTTCGACACGCCAGCCCAGTGGGCGATGTACCACCGGGACCTCCTGCTCGACCGGTTCGAAGAACTGACCGGCGGGCGCGTCTACCACATCTACATATGGCCCGGGGGCGTCAGGCGCGACTTTCCCGATGGCTTCGCGGACAGGCTTGTCAAGACGCTTCACTCCATCGGCGGTTGCGTGCCGGACTACGACGCGACCTTCTTCAACAACCGCCTGTTCTATGAAAGAGCCCACGGGGTGGGAAAACTAACCCAGCAGCAGGCGAAAACGCTTGGCGCAACCGGACAGACGCTCCGGGCGACGGGCATGAAGTACGACATTCGCAAGGTCGAACCCTACGCCGCCTACGATAAAATCCCGTGGGAAGTGCCCACAAGGGAGGAAGGAGACGCCTACTCGAGGGTATGGGTCATCCGGGATGAGATGATCGAAAGCGTCCACATGATATTCAAACTCCTTGACGCGATGCCCGAGGGGGAGGTGTACAACAGTGTCCCCAACCCGTTCAAGTGGAGAATCCCGCCCGGCGAGACCTACGTCAGATGCGAATCCTCGCGCGGAGAGCTGGGGCTATACATGGTCAGCGACGGCGGGGACAAGCCATACAAAGTTCATTTCAGGACCCCTTCATACCCTCATGGCCTCACCATCCTGGAGAAACTGCTCGAGGGCGCCAGCATCGCGGACGTCGGCAACACGATGATAAGTCTTTACGTCGTCGCGCCCGAAATAGACAGGTAAGGGAAGAACAAGATGGGAAAACCAAGCATCTTAAGCCCCTTCAGAGCGATCAAATACCTGTTCCAGAAACCCGTCACCCTGAGGTACCCCTTTGAGAAGAAGGAACCGGCGCCCAGATACCGGGGTTTCCACCTGAACGACTGGGAGCAGTGCACAGGTTGCGGGAACTGCGCCGACATCTGCCCCAATGAAGCGATTACGATGATCGACGTGCCCGAGATCGAACCAGACCCCGACTCGGGTGAAAAAGGCGAGCGCCCCCAGCTCGACTACGGCAGATGCTGCTTCTGCGGACTGTGCGTGGACATCTGCCCTCCCGGTTCGTTGCGGCTCTCCCGGGATTACTTGCACATCCATTTCGACACCGACACTTTTACCTTCGTCCCGCAGGATGACAAGAAGGACTGCGAAACCTTCTTGCCGGCGGAGGAATACTCGATCTTGAAGGCAAGCCTGACACATCGCAGGAGAGATTACGAGGGATTCTCATCTGATCTGGACTACGCCTTGTTCGAGCCGGAACGCGTGCCAATGGCCGAGCTGCCGGCCGAGGAACGAAAGTCATCCTTCATTGAGCAGGTCATTGGTTACAGCACCGAAGAAGCTATAGAAGAAGCGGCACGCTGCCTGGAATGCGAGCTGTGCGAAGCGGCCTGCCCCGCGAATTTGAAGATTGCCGACTACGTCAAGGCTATCTACGAGGGGGACAGCGCCCGGGCGCTAAGAACCATATTCGAGGACAACCCGCTGCCCGCCATCTGCGGCCGCATCTGCATGAAACACTGCGAAGACGCCTGCTCCCTGGGACTGAGGGGAGAACCGGTCGCCATCCGCTGGCTCAAGAGATTCGCCTCGGACAGCGTCCAGGACTACCGTGAGACACTTGGAATCCAACCCGGCCCCGCAACCGGAAAGAGCATAGCCGTCATAGGTGCCGGCGCCGGTGGACTTGCGCTGGCCTACCACCTGCGGCTCAAAGGCCATGACGTAACAGTCTTCGATTCCCTGGACGCCGGCGGCGGAATGCTCAGGATCGGGCCTCCACGCTACCGTCTGCCGGAGGAAGCCCTCGACAGGGACGTTGACTTCATCGCTTCCCTCGGGGTCGAGTTCCACTTCAACACTACCGTTGGCAAAGATGTCCAGTTCGACGAACTCTTGCAGGATTACGACGCCGTTTTCATCGGCGTCGGGCTGGGGGTGAGCCGCACGGCCCGTATCGAAAATGAAGACCGGGCAATCATGGCGCTGGATTTCCTCGAGCAATCAAAGCTCGATACCAGGCCGGAGGTGGGCCGCCAGATCATTGTCATCGGCGGCGGCAACGTGGCAATGGATGTCGCCCGCACCTGCGTCCGGCTCCAGGAAGCGCAATACCCTGGCGAAGAAACTTCCACTAAGACCGTCTGCCTGGAATCCTGGGACGAAATGCCAGCCACTGAGGAGGAAATCAAGGAGTCAAAGGAAGAAGGCATCCAGATCAATCCCGCCTGGGGGCCCAAGGCAATCATCCTGGAGGACGGTGAGGTTAAAGGGCTGGATTGCAAAGCGGTCAAATCCGTCTTCGATGAAGATGGCCGCTTCAGCCCCACGTTCTATGAAGACAAGACCATGGTCCTGGAAGGGGACATGGTCATCGAAGCCATCGGGCAGGGATATGACCTCTCGTTTATCCCCGACGAGCTATCGCTGGAGTTCACCGAACGCCGGAAGGTAAAGGTCGATGAAAACGGGATGACGTCCATAGAAGGCGTCTTCGCCGGGGGCGACATAGTGAACGTCAACATGGACGCAGTGACGGCTATTGCAGACGCCAAGAGAGCAGCCGAAGGAATTCACAAGATGCTCTCGCAGCATTAGAACTCGCCCGTATTCCATTGAAGTGAAAAAGGCATTATGATTCAGAAGATTTTCCTGGGCTTGCTGATTGGTGGGTTCATTGGCGCGGGCCTTGGCTATTTCGGCAAGTGTTCTTCCGGCACGTGCCCACTTACGGCAAATCCGTATCGTGGGGCTGTATACGGAGCAGTCATGGGAGTCCTGATTGCGCTGACATTTTCAGGCACGCCGACAACACAACCGGCACACATTGAAGAAGGCAAAGAAAGTGCAAGTGACATAGTTCAAAACGTAACCGACGATAGCTTTCAGAGCGAAGTGCTCCATTCCACTTTGCCCGTCATGATCGACCTGTGGGCTCCCTGGTGCGGACCATGCAGAATGGTCTCGCCTGTTATTGAGCAGCTTGCGGAGGGAAACGCTGGCAGTATTAAAGCCTGCAAGATAAACCTGGATCAGAACGTGAAGGTCGCACGTCGGTACCGCATTAACGCCATTCCTGCAATATTGTTTTTTAAGGACGGAGAGGAACTGGAGCGCCTGCGGATGGTCGGCGTCCGGCCGAAGGCCGCCTATCAGAAAGCTATAGACGCGGCGATCGGCCTGGGGGCTGGAGATTGAGATAGGCCCGCCTGTGGACTCCTTTACTCGGTGGGCAAGAAAAGCTCAGGCGCATCGTCATCCATCCGCCAAAAGAAGCCTGACGCGGTCCACGGGTTCCACGGAGCCAGGCCATGTCACCGAAAAACGGCGAGGAATTGCCCGATTGGTTTTCCCCCGTGGCGCAAGACGCTCTCCGCTACTGTCGACCGAGAGAGGGCGTGTGGGTTGACCTGGGTTCAGGCAGCGGGGGTCTTGGGCTTGCCCTATCTGAGTTATCCAATAGTCTTATCGTTTTAGTCGATCCGAACGCCGAAGCCGTAGGGGAAGGGTTGGACGAAGCGCGGGATCGCGGTCTTTGGCCAAGAGTGGTGGGCGTAATTGCTCGTGCAGAGAGCATTCCCCTGCCGGATAGCTCGGTCGACATGGTGGTCAGCCGCGGTTCTATCTTCTTCTGGGACGATCCCCCTGCGGGTTTGAGCGAGGTCTACCGCGTTCTGCGGCCGGGCTGCCGTGCCATGATAGGGGGAGGGTTTGGCAGTTCGTATCCCGAGTGGGCGCTAAAGCAGTTCTTCCGCCGGCGATATGAAGCGCTAGAAGCCGAGGGGGAGGAAGCCGTCTGCAGGTGGAACCACCCCCGCCGGCCGGAGTGGCTGGCCGCCCAGGCTCGTGAGGCGGGGATCGGTGACTTTGACATCGTGGGCAAGAGCGGGCTCTCTGCCGAGGACCCGGCAGCAGGCATAGGGAGATGGCTCCTTTTCAAGAAAGTGACAGCGTAGCCCGGATATCTCACGTGGCAAAAGCAAAGGTAAAGCGGAAGTTGTTGCGCTATCTCAAAGCGCCGCCGATGATGGCATCCGAGAATAGATAGGGGTGACTCCTCGGCAGGGCTCGGGGGGGGAGCCTGGCGAACCACGGCCTCGTCGGCGAAACTGCCCGTTTTCTGGTAGAGATCGTGATGACAGTCCCAACGCGCGAGCTAATGCTGAAGGCATTCGAAACGGGCACGCTCATCCCCCCGTTCAACATAGCCTATCTGCCTATGATGGAGCCTGTCATGCGCGCGCTGCGCGACAGCCGCACCTTCGCCCTTATACAGGTGGCCCGGCTGGAGTGGGAGAAGTTTGAAGCCGGCGGTCTTCGGCCCGTTCGGGATGAGTACGAAAAGGTAAAGGACGAGCGTTTCACCCGCCTGCACCTCGACCACGTGCCGGTTCTCGAGGAGGACGGACTGCGTGTGGACTTCGAGCCCACTATTGCCGAGGCCCTTCGGCCGGGATATGGATCCGTGATGGTGGATGACTCTCGGTTGGCCCTGGAAGGGAGCATAGCCGCGACCGCGAAGGTGGCTCCAAATGGCCCGCTGCGTGGGAGTTCCCGTGGAAGCGGAGTTGGGAGCGGTCCTGGGCCACGAGGCCGGCCCGCTGCCGCCTTATGACCAGCTTTTCGGCTCCGGCGCAGGCTTTACCGCGCCCGACGAAGCAAGATGTTTTGTGGACGAGACGGGTCTGGACTGGCTGTCGGTTGCCATCGGCAACGTCCACGGCGCCATCTCAGGCGCGGCGAGGCGGCACAAGAAGGTCGCGGCGCGGTTGAGCTGGTCGGTCAGGAAATAGAACCCGCACGGGAAGCCGTCCGTCAACTGGCAGACGAGCTCTGAGAACTCAACGGCTTTCTACTTTCTCATGCTCTACCAGGCGTCCCCTCTGGTGAAAGATAGTCGCCGTAACCGGGGCTCGTTTGAACGCCGGGCGCTGCAATTCTTGCTGCCCGTTACCCAAAATGGCGTTTCGAGAAGGTGTACCCTGAGCGCGCAAAGCTATTTGCAACCAGGGAGTTTCCTTGCGCGGAGGCTTCCGCTTACATTGCTCTTCCAGCATATCTTACCTTAATTGCGTCCAAAGGACACGCTTCAGCGCAATCTCCACAGGCCTGACACATATCTTGGAATATCATCGGTTGGTCAAAAGGGTCTTGCATAATGATATTATGAGAACATGCCTTTGCTGCTATGCAAATCCCCTCATCGGGGTCGCATTTTTCTGGGCTACACATATTGGGGTCTACCATTGCCGTTCTTTTCTTTCCTCTGGCTAATCTCATTTTAACTTTTGTCTGAAAAAAGTTATTAACTTGTTCATCCAATCAGGCCATTCTACGTTCGGCGGAGCATCATAAGAAGGGTGATGGAACTTTATGTCAATTATCGGACTCCCATCAAGAGCATCTAGGCCCTTAACTTTCAGCACATTCTGCTTTCTTCCCAAAAGCTTTACGGTTGTAGAGCAAATAGGATTGGGCCGAGCTGGGGAACGAGTGGCAAATATGCCAACTGGAGGATACTCTTTCTTGCCGGCTGGATGCACTTTCTTAGCCATTTTGGCTTTTTGCGCATCTGTCTTATGTGCCCAATATAACACGACAATATGAGAAAAGCCTTCTATTCCATCCAGACAAGGTTCATATTCCTTTTCTATAACGAGCTCTGCTACGCTCTCTTTGCCGGTTTTTGTTCTGGTTAACACTTCTTCATTGAGCCGAAGATCTTGATCTTCAAGGACCAAAGACGCCTCACGATAGACACTTCTGACTACGCCGACAGGTTTGATCGAATAGCTCTGCATTTCTATCAGCCCCCTGAGCCTCATTAGGGCACTTCTGGAATCATAAGAGTTGAACTAAATGAGCAAGAACTGATCCACAGATTACCCACTGCGGCAGAAATAACAACCCTTCGTCCCGCAGTCCTTCGAGAGGCTCAGGGCGGTGAGCCGGGTCGAACCGTCGCGCGATCAGGGCCTTGATCCCGCAACCGCGGGGGACGAAACGCCTTTCTACTTTCTCCTGCTCTACCACTTTTTCGCCGTCGGGCCAAAAAACGGTCGGGGTAACTGGCATTCGTTTGAACGCGTGTCCGCGCAGTTCCACAAGGCCTAGACCGCGCATACGTGGACCCAGGCATTTCGCCGAACCGCAGGCGAATATGAAACCCGATGACTTTCCCACTCCGTTTGAGCAGTTGGAACGACGGGAGTTGTGCCAGGAGGCGCTCGCCGCCATCGGCCGCCTCACCAAATCGCTGCGCGAGACAACGACCCTGTTTTACATAGACGGCTACTCGGTAGGGGAGGTGGCTACGATACAGGAAGTGCCCGCCGGCACGGTCAAGCGCCGGCTGCACGACGCCCGCAAAGAACTCAAGAAGGAACTGATGACAATGGTGGAAGATACCCTCAAAAGTGAATCCACGCGCGAAAAACTCGCGCAGAAGGTTTTCGATATGCTCAGACTCTACGACCGTCCCGCTATCCCCTCGGAGAAGTGGGACGAGGTCAAGACGAGACTCCGGGAGATAGGCGCGGACGGGATCGAGGGGTTCATCCGGGCCCTGGAATCCCCTCACTCGCCGACACGTCGCTTCGCGCTGCGGATGCTCCAGGATGCCGGGCAGAACGAGGATATGGTGGAGAGGCTGCTAATAGAAGCCACCGGAGACTCCAATAAGGAAGTCCGCAAGGTTGCTTTTTCGGCCCTGTTCGATATTGCGTGGCACAGCGAGGAGAAGCGGCAGGGTCTGATCCCCCATATTCTCCCGGCGCTGCGCGACCGCAGCAAGAAAGCGCGTCAACTGGCCTGGCGCCTCGCGCCGAAGCACGTGCCGCTCGAGGAGGCGGCCCGGGCGGTGATAGAAAAGGGCCAGACCGAGCCGTTTCTGCTTCAGGGCCAACATGATTTGATCGAGGCGGCGCTCTGCGTGCGGGAGGGTAAGGAAAACCCGCACGAGAAGTCCTACTGAAAAAGCGACCGGACCTTCCTGCCTTCCTGTTCGACTACGAAGGTAGGGGCGGACGCAAGAGACACCGGCGCTAAGAGGCGGCCCCGGACCCGGCGATGGCGGTGTGTGTCCACACGCGCAAAAGGCTGGCCGCTCCCGAAGAAGTCAGGCACAGAACCTCCTCGGGCCGCCGGTTTCCTATGGGAACACCGCAAGCTGTATTTTCAGCATTTGGGAGGACAAACTCAACCGGAGGCAAACTTCTGGAGGCCCTGAAAGGCATGTTAGAGGACAGCCACGGTTCCGACAAAGCCGCACGAATCACGAAGCGGAAAGGCTGGCCCAAGTCGCCGGCTGCCGATTCGTTGGCTTGCTCTTGGGGCTGCCTTCTCGAAGGCGAATGTCACTTGCGCTGGCGAAAGACAGAAAGTAGAGAGCAAACCGCAGGAGAAAGGGGACAACTGGCACGCAGCGCGCGTTCCCGTTTCGCGGCGCCGGGGGCGATTTGCTCTCCTCTCTTCTTTCTACTTTTTCCTGCTCTACCAATTTCGCCTTCGGCGAAATTGGTCGGGGCGCCGGGATTTGAACCCGGGACCTCTACACCCCCAGTGTAGCGCGCTACCCAGGCTGCGCCACGCCCCGACCTGGCAAAGATTATATCCCCTCGGGGATATGCCTCAAACGGGCGCGAGCGCTCAGTCGCCCATTATCTGGACGATCAGCTCCCGCTCGCGGGCCCGCACGTCGAAGTCGAAGAACACTATCTGCTGCCACGTGCCCAGCATCAGCCGCTTGTCGCGGAACGGGACAGATACGGAGGGGCCGATCAGGCTGGCCCTGACGTGGCTATGACCGTTCTTGTCGTGCCAGCGCTCTTCGTGGTGGTAGTAGTGATCGCGAGGCGCGAGCTTCTCGAAGAGCTCTTTCATGTCGTTGACGAGCCCGGGCTCGAACTCCATAGTTGTGAGCGCGCCGGTGGAGCCGGGCACAAAGACCGTTACGACACCGTCCGTGTTGGCCGATTCGTTCACGATGTCCGCTACGTCTTTTGTGACGTCAATGACATCCATCTCGGCTTCGGTGCTGAATACGAACGTCTTCGTCTCGAGCATGGTTCCTTCCCGTTGTTCGGGTTCTGCCTCAGGCCCCTGCAATCAATAACTGCATATCATACAATATCCGCAGGCAATGCGAAACAGAAAACCGCATTTGGAAGAAGTCGCATGACAACTGCCCCCGAAGATTCCGTGGCGGCTCGCGAGGCGATGGTGGCGCGGCAGCTCAGAGCGCGCGGCATCCATGACGACAGGACCCTGGAAGCGATGCGCAGAGTGGCGCGGGAGAAGTTCTTCCCCCGGAGCGATCGCAGGTTCGCCTACCGGGACGGGGCCTTCTCCATCGGCCTGGGGCAGACCATCTCCCAGCCCTTCATGGTGGCCCTGATGACCGAGGCGCTGGGCGTCACGCGCCAGAGCCGCGTGCTGGAGGTCGGCACGGGCTCCGGCTACCAGGCGGCCATCCTGGCCGAACTGGCGCGTCACGTTTACACGGTCGAGAGGCTGCCCGAGCTGAGCCGCAGGGCCCGGCGTGCGCTTTGCGAGGAGCTTGGATACGGCAACATCTCGTTCCGAGTGGGCGATGGGACACTGGGCTGGCCGGAACAGGCGCCGTTCGACCGGTTCATGGTCACCGCCGGGGCGCCGGCAAGACCTCAAACGCTGATTGAGCAACTGGCCCCCGGCGGGCAGGGAGTGGCGCCTGTCGGCTCTCACGGGTTCCAGACACTGATGCGCTATCGCAAGGGCAAGGACGGCGCCGTCGAGGAAGAGGAGCTCTGCCAGTGCGTTTTCGTCAAGCTGATCGGCAAGGAAGGCTGGCAAGAAAGATGAGAGATGAACTCTAACGGCAACGGCAAAAGCAACGGCGCCGTTCGTAATTGATAATTCCTTCCGCCTTCACCTTTTCCCGTCAATGTGCGGGGGGATCAGACCTTTTTCCCTGATGAGGCGCAGGTAGAGGGCTTCCGTTTCGATGGCGGCGTTGCGGGCGCTGAACTTCTGCGCGAACCGGCGCCGGCCGTTGCGGGCCATCTGCTTTGCGCGCTCGGGATGCTGGACCGCCCAGATTACGGCGTCGGCCAGCTCGCGCACCGACTCGCCGGGCACGAGTCTGCCCGTCTCGCCCTCGATTATCACCTCGGGGGCGCCGTCCAGGGCGTAGCTGACCACGGGCTTCTCGCAGAGCAGCGCCTCGACGAGCACGCGGGCCAGCCCTTCGCGCAGAGAGCAGTGAACCAGCACGTCCATCGCGCTGATGGCGGCGGGTATCTGGTCCGGTGGGAGCAGGCCGGCGAACGTGATGCGCTCGCGCACGCCGAGGTCGGCCGCCAGGCGGGAGAGCTTCTCGCGCAGGATGCCCTCTCCGACGAAGAATAGCTTCACGTTGGGGCAGAGCTGGACTATGCGCGGCGCGGCCTGGATGAGGAATCGGTGGCCCTTCAGGGGAAAGAGGCGTCCGATCTTGCCGATTACCACGTCATCCGGTCCGAATCCGTATTGTCGCCGCGCTTCGGAGCGAAGCCGCGGGGCGCTTTCGTAGGGGCCGGTCTCGATGCCGCTGGCGATGACGCTGAAGCGATCCGGCGCCGCGAGTCCGGCCCGGACCGCACCGTCCACCATGGCCTGTGAGACGCAGACGTAGTGGTCGGTGAGGGGGGCGGCGACACGTTCGGCTGTCTTGAAGATCAGGTTCTGATAGGCCGGGGCGTAGGGATGAAAGGGCAGGCCGCGGATGGAGTGGACGATGATGGGGACGTGCGCGATCTTTGCGGCGAAGCGGCCCAGGATGCCCGCTTTCGAGCTGTGTGTGTGCACGATGGTCGGCCGGAAGCGGCGCAGCAGGCGGGTCAGTTTCAGCAGCGCGGCCGCGTCCAGGCGGGGATTGATGCTGCGGCGCAGTTCGGGGACGACCTTAAAGGGCACGCTACGGCGTCGGGCCTCGCTCAGCAGTTCGCCTTCGGGGCCAAGAGGCGGGCCGGTGATGAGGGTTGCGTCCCAGTTCGGGCTGCGGCGGAGCGCCTGGCAGACGTAGAGCGCGCTCTGCTGGGCGCCGCCCAGTATCATGCGCGTGATAATATGCGCGACGCGGACGGGACGGTTTCCCATAACGGGGCTCGAAATGGGTGTGAAAGTGGCGCGTGCGGCTGGCGACGTCAATCGGCGAACTTGCGGATCACAAGCGAGACATTGTGCCCCCCGAAGCCGAACGAGTTACTGATTACGGTATGAAGCTCGCGCTGGCGCGCCTCGTTGGGGACGAAGTCCAGGCCGCAGCAGTCCGGATCGGGCTCGGTAAGGTTGATGGTCGGCGGCACGATGTTGTCCTGCAGTGCCCAGATGCAGACGGCGCTTTCAAGCGCCCCGGAGGCGCCGAGCAGGTGACCAAATACGCTTTTGGAGGAGCTGATGGCCAGTTTCTGCGCATGGTCGCCGAAGACGCGCACAATGGCTTGGGCCTCAGCGCTGTCGCCTGCCTGGGTGCCGGTGCCGTGAGCGTTGACGTAGTCTATCTGTTCGGGTTGGAGGCCGGCGTCGGCCAGCGCGTTGCGCATGGCCAGGGCTGCGCCCTTTCCTTCCGGTTCCGGGAGGGTGATGTGATAGGCGTCGCTGGAGGCCCCGTAGCCGGCGATTTCGGCCAGCGGTTCGGCCGCGCGCGCGCGGGCGTGATCGAGGTCTTCGAGGATGAGTATTGCGGCGCCCTCGGCCATCACGAAGCCGTCCCTGGAGGCGTCGAAGGGGCGGCTTGCGCCGGGCGGATCGTCGTTGCGGGTGGAAAGGGCTTTCATCTGTTGGAAGCCGGAGAGTCCCAGCGGGGTGAGGGCGGCCTCACTGCCGCCGCAGAGCTGGACGTCCACCGTGCCCCACCGAATGGATTGGACGGCCTCGGCGATGGCATGAGAGGAGGAGGCGCACGCGCTGGAGATGGACATGCTGGGGCCGTGGATGTTGTATCGCATGGCCACCTGCCCGGCGGCGGCATTGGTCATCAGTTTCGGGATCATGAGGGGGCTGGTGCGTCTCGGGCCGCTCTTGACAAGCCGGGTGTGCTGAGATTCGATCTCATGCAGCCCGCCGATGCCTGTGCCGATGAAGGCGCCGATGCGGCTGCGATCCTCTCTGTCAAAGTCCAGTCTGGCCTGGCCGATAGCCTGCTCTGCGGCGACGAGGGCGAACTGCACGAAACGGTCCCGACGGTTCAGCTTGCGCTTGTCGAAGTGCTGCAAGGGGTCGAAATCCTGGATTTCTCCGGCGATGCGGACGTCGAACTCCGAGGTGTCGAAGGCGGTGATGGTCTTGACGCCACTGCGCCCCTCGCGCACTGCGGCCCAGGCGGTTTCCCTGTCATGCCCTACGGGCGAGATGACCCCAATACCGGTGACGACGACCCGTCTCTTGGTCATTTTTACTACGCTTCTTCGATGTGACTGATGGCCTGGCCAACGGTTTCTATTTTCTGTGCGTCTTCGTCACTGATGGTAATGTCGAACTCTTCTTCCAGGTCAATGACCAGTTCTGCCATGTCTAGCGAGTCCGACTGTAGATCGTTGATGAAATGGGTGTCATCGGTGATCTGGTCCGCCTCTACGGCCATTCGCTCAGCGATGAGGCCGATTACTCTTTCCCTGACGTCGTCTGCCACTTTTACACCTCCTGGCTAACAAGAATCAAGCATGAGGATGTTCCGTCCCACCGGGGGGGAACACAATTTAGCAACTTCAAATCGACTGCATTCTACTGTCACGCGGGGCCGGCTTGCAAGCGATTGGACCGTCACATGACCATTCCGCCGTCCACGCGAATGACCTGTCCGGTCAGATAGCGCGAGTCGGGGCCGGCCAGGAAGGCGACCACGTCCGCCACTTCCTGGGGCTGGCCGAGCCGGCCGAGAGGAATCCTCGCGAACAATGCCTGGCGGGCCTTGTCGCTGAGCTGCTCTGTCATGGCGGTTTCGATGAATCCCGGAGCCACGGCGTTGACGTTGACGTTGCGGGAGGCCATCTCACGGGCCATCGTCTTGGTCAGGGCGATCACCCCGCCTTTGCTGGCGGCGTAGTTCGCCTGGCCCGCGTTGCCGATCATGCCGACGATGCTGGCCACGTTGATGATTCGCCCGCTGCGTTGTCGCATCATGGCGCGGGCGGCGGCCTTTATCCCGTTGAACACGCCGGTCAGGTTCACCGCCAGCACCTGGTTCCATGCGGCTGCGTCCATCCGGATCAGCAGCGCGTCGCGGGTGATGCCGGCGTTGTTGACCAGGATGTCCAGGCTCCCGAACGCATCTTCGACGGTGGCGACGGCCTGCTGCATCTGCTCAAGGTCTGTGACGTCGGCCATGATGGGAGCGAACCGGCGCCCTTTCTGTTCGATGAGGGCGCCGGTTTCGCCCAAGAGTTCTTCCTGGACGTCAATTCCGGCGATGTCGGCGCCATCGAGCGCGAGCCTCAGGGCGATAGCGCGTCCTATCCCCCGGGATGCGCCGGTTATCAGGGCGGTCTTGCCGCTCAGGCAGCTCATGGGGCTTCTCCTTTCTGCCAGTTGTGGATGACTTGCTGAATACCTTCCGGCCTGTTGATGGTCTCGCAGGATAGTTCTCGATCAATGCGCCCCAGCAGTCCGCGCAGCACCCTGCCGGGGCCGAGTTCATAGAACCGGCTTACCCCCTGACGGGCCGTCCATCTCATGGCGTCGGCCCACCTGACGGGGCTGGTTATCTGTCGGACCAGCAAGGCGCGTATCTCGTCCGGCTCATCCACCGGACGTCCGGTCACGTTGGCCACGATGGGGTAGCGCGGCCGTTGGATTTTGGCCTCGTCGAGCGCCTGTCGCATTTTCTGAGCCGCCGGCGCCATCAGTGGGGTATGGTAGGCGCCGGCCACGTCCAGCCGGATCACTCGCCGTGCGCCCCTTGCCTGGCAGAGCGCGGCGGCCTCCCTGGCGGGCTCATGCTCGCCGCTTATGACGAGCTGTCCCGGGCAGTTGTAATTGGCGGGCCAGACCGGTCCGTCCACTATGGAGCAGGCTTCCTCGACGATTTCGTCCTCCAGGCCCAGGATCGAATACATACCGCCCGGATTGCTCTCGCAGGCCTCTTGCATATATGCGCCGCGGCGCCTGACCAGTCGCACCGCCTCCGGGAAAGCCAGGGCGCCGGCCGCCACGAGTGCGCTGTACTCGCCGAGACTCAGGCCCGCCGCGGCCCGCACCGGCGGGAAGCGACCCGCCGCTTCCGTCAGCGCCCGCAGCGCAGCTATGCTCGCGGTGAGAATGGCCGGTTGGGCCACGTCGCTGCGAGAGAGCTCTTCGAGGGGGCCTTCCCAGCACAGGCGGCTCAGCTTGAAACCCAATTCCGCGTCGGCCGTCGCGAAGACCTTTCGCGCTGCGGGGTGGCTCTCGGCCAGCTCCCGGCCCATGCCGACTGCTTGCGCGCCCTGTCCTGGGAAGATCAGTCCGATCGGTTTCATAGACAACAAAGAAGAATAAAGGATAAACGATGAAATTGAACGGCGAGGCAAAAGCAACGACAACGGCACGAATCCGGACGAAAGCTTTCCTGTCTGTCCTTCGCGCCCAATGTTTCTTGCGGTTCTCTGCGATCTGTGCGGTAAATCCTAATAGCGCAGAAGGGCGGAGGCCCACGTCAGGCCCCCGCCGAAGGCCATGAGCAACACGAGATCGCCTCTTTGCAGCTTGCCTTGTTCCACCGCTTCGGCCAGGGCAATGGGGATGGAAGCTGCGGAGGTGTTGCCCACGCGATCAATGTTCATGTAGGCTTTTCCCAGGTCCATGCCGGCTCGTTTGAGCATGCTGTTGATAATGCGGGCGTTGCTCTGGTGGGGGATGACCATCTTGATGTCGGCGAGGTCCACGCCCGTCTCTTCAGGTATTCGTTGGAGGAGTTCGAGCAGTTTATTCACGGCTATTTTGAAGACCTCAGGGCCCTTTATTTTCATGTAGTGCCGGCGGTTTTTAACGGTTTCGAGCGAGGCCGGCGAGCGCGTGCCGCCGGCGGGGATTATCAGCAGGTCGCCGCCAGAGCCGTCGGCGCCCAGTTCGGTGTAGAGCACCTGGCCGCCGTCTGTGGCGCGGCGCAGGAGCGCCGCCGCGGCCCCGTCGCCGAACAGAATGCAGGAGCGCCGGTCGGTATAGTCCGTCATGCGGGAGAGTGTCTCGGCGCCGATCACCAGGATGTTATCCGCCATGCCCGTCTCCAGCATGGCGGCGGCGTGGGTGAGCGCATAGACGAAGCCGCTGCAGGCGGCCTCCAGGTCACAGGCCAGCGCGTTGCGCGCGCCCAGGGCGGCCTGGACCAGGCAGGCCGTGGCCGGGAACTGGTGGTCGGGCGTGCAGGTGGCCACGAGGATGGCGTCCAGCCCTTCCGGTTCCAGCCCGGCGCGGGCGAGCGCTTGCTCTGCTGCGGCTGCGGCCAGGTCGCTGGTGGCCTGCTCGGGGGCGGCTATGCGCCGCTCCCGGATGCCGGTGCGCGGATAGATCCACTCGTCGGAGGTGTCCACCATTTCGGAGAGGTCGTCGTTGGACAGGACTCGTTCCGGCAGATAGCTGCCCACACTGGCGATCTCGACGCTTAGTGTCTTGCTGCATTTCATTATTGTGGTTCTGGTGTCTCCAGGTTAGTGTGAGAAGGGAGGTCTTAGTCCGCGGCGGATCGGGCGTAAGCATCGTCCCGTATGGCTTTGGCGATGTGTTCCCCCACGTGGTTTTGGACGAAGCTGCGGGCCTCGCGCACGGCGTTGCGGATGCCGTAGGCGTCAGTGGCGCCATGGGTGATGATGACCACTCCGTTTACCCCCAGCAGAGGAGCCCCGCCGTATTCGGTGAAGTCGGCGCAGTGGCGCAAGTGGGAGAAAAGGCTCTTACAAAGGCCGATTCCCAGTTTGTAGCGGAAGCGGTCCTGCACTCCCGCCCGTATCCACTCCACCAGCCGAAGCACAAGGCTCTCGGAGAACTTCAGCACTATATTTCCCACGAACCCGTCGCAGACCAGCACGTCGCAGCCGTGGTGGAAGAGGACTTTCGGTTCGACGTTGCCGATGAAGTTCAGCTTCGAGCTCTCAAGCAGTTCGAAGGACTGTTTGGACAGTTCATTGCCCTTGTTGATCTCTTCACCGATGTTAAGGAGGCCGACCCGCGGGTTGGGGATATTAAGCAGTTCCTCGGCGAACACGCTGGCCATGATACCGTATTGAAGTAGGTTGATGGGTTTGCAATCGACGTTGGCCCCGACGTCAATGGCGACCACCGGGAAATCGATAACCTTCATGGGCGCGGCGATACCCGGCCGGTGTACGCCCTCGGAGCGTCCCAGTTTCAGGATTGCGGCCGCGGCGACGGCGCCGGTGTTTCCGGCGCTCACGAAGGCGTCCGCTTTCCCCTCGGCCAGCAACTGCACGCCTTTGGCGATGGAGCTGTCTGGTTTCTGCCGGAGCGCCTGGATGGGAGACTCGTGCATGCCGATCTCTGAGGGACAGTCTACGATCCGGGTCCTGTCCGTCTCGGCGCCGATGGTCTGGGTCGCTTCGGAGAGCTTGTCGGCCGGGCCACAGAGCAGGAGGGAGACGTCGCGGTACATTTCCACCGCCTCGAAGGCGCCGGCCATGCGCTCAACAAGCGGCACATCCCCCCCTGAGATGTCAACCGCTATTCGCGCTGGGCCCCCGGAATCGGGCTCCGCCGCCATTTGCTCAGCCGTCGTGTTCATCAAAGGGCCCTGCCTTTATCTTTCCACTTCGATTAGTGATTTGCCCCGGTAGAATCCGCAGTTGGGGCAGACGGCGTGGGGCAGCTTAGGCTGGTTGCAGTTGCTGCAGAAGAACTTCGTGGAGCGGCCCACCGCAGCGCGAACCTTCTGGCTCTTGGGGATATTGGGCGCCTGAAGCGCTTGATGGGATCGGCGCTTTCTCTTGTGGGACTTGCTGGTTCTTCGTTTCGGTACAGCCATGAGTTCTATTCCTCGCGGTTTACAGCCAGCCGGCAATCAACTCGGTCACTCCCGCCAATACGAGCGGGATACGAGCCCCGTGCATCGACTGAGAAGGGCAAGCCGGGCAGAAGAAGGGATGCTCTGTTGGCGCAGGCTCTTCAATGTAAAGCGGCCATTGTAACTGATGGCGCCGCCGACTGTCAATCGCAGGATCAGGTTCACGCTCAGGCGCCGCTCCGGAAGATAACATATGTTTGACTGCTTAAGTGTCACCTTCAAACCGGGACCTGACACATGTGCCCCGGCCTCCTCCCGCCTGCTTTCTGACCCCCGCCTCCTAATCGCCCGGCGTTTCTATCCCTTCGACGGGCGGCGGCATCGGGTCCGCGTCCGGATTGACCAGGGCGCAGAAGTAAAATGTCTGCGGCAGCGCCGCGGCCCGTTCCTCGCCCC
This sequence comes from Planctomycetota bacterium, assembly GCA_021161675.1. Lineage (GTDB taxonomy): Bacteria > Planctomycetota > Brocadiia > SM23-32 > SM23-32 > JAGHAF01. The sequence goes on from JAGHAF010000014.1 coordinate 47,383, forward strand.
TGAGGGAAATGCCAATGCGCAGCGCCACAGGCAGGTGGTCGCCTCGCCACGAGTCCCGCCAGATCGTGCCGTCGTAGCACTCCACGCGCCATAGGACGATCCCCTCGGCGAGGGTTTCGACCGCTGAGCGCGCCTCGGACGGATCAAGTTCCCGCCCGACGACGTAAGGGGTCTCCGTCCGAATTAGCCGGCGCACGTCGGGATTCTTCCGCGAAGGGCGCAGCTCATATTCAACGCGGTAGAGCCCCGGGTCATTCGCGCGGGCTGTGAAGGAACTGGTGGTGGTGAACTCGAGCGACGCGCCGCCCTCCCGCAGCCCCACAGGGAGCGCCACAAGCGCCGGCGCGCCCTCTCCGCCCGCTGCGAAAGCGCCCTCGAAGTCTCGACGCAGCACACGTGCGATTCCCCAGGCCACTCGCGCCTGGCGCATCCTGCCGCCCGCTTGCTCGATGGCGCGCACTGTGAAGCGCAACACGCCAAGGGTGGCCCCTATTACCAGCGCCGCTATGGCCAGCGCGCAAATGGCCTCCAGGAGCGTGAATCCGGCGCGTATTTTCAATCGCCGAGGCGAAAAAGAGGTCATGGCTGGCCGACTCCCGACAACATGGCCGTTCTAAGCCAGAGCGTCACGGCGACGCTGCTCTCGGCGTCCCCCGAGGGGGGCGAGACGCGGATCGTGAACGCTTCGAGGCCCTCCGGCGCGTCTTCAGGCAACTGGGCGAGCGCAATGCGCCACCTGTATCGGGCATTGCGGGCGAAGCACTCCCCCGTCCCCTCCCCGATTATGTGCGCCCGCAGCTCTGCCGCCTGGGAGGCGCAAACATGCGCCGCAGTCATCGTCTCCGCCGCGACACGGTAGCTTTGAATGGAGCGGCCATGCGCGACCAGCAGCGTCGCAAGCACAATGCCGAGGATTGCGACCGACGCCGCGACCTCCAGGAGGGTGAATCCCCCCCGGCGTTCAGCGCAGGCTCTCCGTCTCTTGCTCATAGGTCGGCTCTCCGGTGAGGCGATTGAAGCTTATGCGGATGCGCATGCCCTTTTCATTTCGCAGCGTCACCTGATGCGGCTCGAGCGTTCCGTCCGGGAATGCCTGACAGGCGGCTACGTCACTTCTAACCTCAACGTCGCCAAGCCTGACCGTCTCGAAACGCACGTCGGGCGGTAGGTTATGCAGCGCATGCGTGTCCTGGCCGAGGCGCACCCAGCACGAGCCGCCGCGCACGTCGTAGAGGATTTGGGCCGGGCTTCCCTGGAGCGCGGCCGCGTTGCGGGCCCACTGCGCCGTGGCCGCCACCTGCAGCGCCGCCGCCCGCAGGCGCCAGCGCGGGCTGATGCCGTCCAGGGCCGGCGGAACCAATGCCAGCAACAGCCCCACAATGGCCAGCGTCACCATAAGCTCCAGGATCGTGAGTGCGCGCCGGCGCGCCCACCCGAAGCGAGTCTCGCTTGTCCCGTTATTCACCTAACAGTTCCCAGCTTTTTATGTCGGCGTCAAATCCCTCGCCGCCGGCCATCGCGTCTCGCCCGTAGCAGATGATCTCGTATCTGCCGTGGGCGCCGGGTGAGATGTAATCGTAGTCGCTGCCCCACGGGTCTTTCGGCACGCCGTGCAGGTAGCCGTTCTCCGGCCAGTCCCGTATGCGCTCATCGGCAGGAGCCGTCACGAGCGCCTTGAGACCCTGTTCGCTGGAAGGATAGAAATTATTGTCCTGATAGAAGAACTCCAGGGCATCCATGATCTCGTGGATCTGTATCTTGGCCGTCTGGACCCGGGCGCGCTCCAGGCGGTCCACCACGACCTTCGTGGCAATGCCCGCGATCATCCCGAGGATCAACACAACGACCATTACTTCCAGCAGGGTGAAGCCTCGAACGCTTTGCAGCGTCCGCGGCCATCTCGCTCTATTTCTCATGTTACCGCTCCATTGCTGGCAATCGAGGCATGGACTTAAATGTTGCTCAGCCCCAGTATAGTGACCATCAACGATACCGCGATGAAACCCACCCCGGCGGCTATGACGAGGATCAGTATCGGCTCCAGGACGGTCAGCATCCGCCTCGAGGCGATGTCGACCTCCAGGTCATAGGATTTCGAGACGTGCTCGAGCGCTTCGGCCATGTTGCCACTGCGTTCGCCGATGGCGATCATGTAACTGACCATCGGCGGGAACAGGCGGCTGCCGCGCATCCGCTCGGAGATGTCCTTGCCTTCCGCCACGGCCTGCTGGATGTCGGCCACCTCGGCGGCCAGGGCGGCGTTGGGCGTCAGCGCCGCCAGCGTCTCCAGCGCCTCCAACGCGGGCACGCCGGTGCGCAGCAGGATAGCGAAGGACATGCTGAACCGGGAAACCAGGCTCTTGCGCATCAGATTCCCGGCCAGCGGCAGGCCGAGCAGCACTGCGTCCAGAAGCCGCCGCCCGCCCCTGGAGCGCCGCAACCAGCCGAGAGCGATCAGAGCGCCCAACACGATCGGCGCCAGTGTCCAGACGTAGCGCCGCACAAAATCGCACAGCGCAAACAGCAGGTGCGTGCTCAACGGGAGGGCGCCCTTGTGCTGCGCCAGCAGCGGCTCAAGCATGGGGACCACCACTGCGGACAGGAATATGAGCAGCCCCAGCGCCATCACCACCAGTATGGACGGATATATCAGCGCGGTTGAGACCTTCGCGCGCAACAGGCGGCGCTGCTCCAGGAAATCCGCCAGACGAGAGAAAACGACGTCCATCATTCCGCTTTTCTGCCCGGAGGCCACCATTTCAATGTACGCCTGGTCGAAGAACTGCGGGTAGCGGGAGAGCGCGTCAGCGAAGGAGTAGCCGGCGCTGACCGATTCGCGGACTTCGAGCAACACCTCCGATAGACGCCGATGTTCCGCCTGTCGCGCCAGCACGTCCAGCGCCTCGACGATGGGAACGCCGCTGGCCAGCAGGACGGAGCACTGGCGCGTGAAGATGGCTACGTGTTGCCGGGCCCTGCCCCTCGCGCTCGGCAGCAGGTCGGCCAGGGCCGGGGAGGCTGCCTTCGAAAGCGCCACCCGCTCCGGGAACAGGCGCATCCCGCGCAGCTCTCTGCGCACGTCGGCGGGCGTGTCGGCGAGGATCACTCCCGTCACCACGGCGCCGGACTCGTCAACCGCCTTGTAGCGGAAGCTCGCCATGGCTATGCGCCCTCCCTCTGCGTGACTCGCAGCGCCTCCTCGACCGTGGTGACGCCGGCCATGGCCTTCAGTGCGCCGTCGGCTCGCAGAGTTCTCATGCCCTCTTCGAGAGCGATTCGGCGTATCTCAGCAGAGGATGCCCGCCTGTTGATAAGCTGGCGGGTCCTGTCATTGACGGGAAGCAGCTCGAAGATGCCGATCCTTCCGCGATATCCGGTTCCAAAGCAATTATCGCATCCCGTCCCCTTGCGAAACCGCGCGCCGGCCGCCTGCCGCTCCGTAATTCCGAGCAGTCTCAGCTGCGAAGGGGATACCTCGTCGGCCACGGCGCAGAAGGGACAGACCCGCCGCACAAGCCTCTGCCCCAGGACGGCCAAGAGCACGGACGAGATCAAGAACGGCTCCACGCCGAGGTCAAGAAGCCTCGTAATCGCCCCCGGCGCATCGTTGGTATGAAGCGTGCTGAACATCAGGTGGCCCGTCAGGGCGGACTGCACCGCCGCCGAGGCAGTCTGCGCATCCCTGATCTCGCCGATCATAATTATGTCGGGGTCCTGGCGCACGATCGAGCGCAGCATCGAGCCGAATGTCACGTTCTTGCTGGGGAGCACTTGAATCTGGCTCACGCCGGGCAGCTTGTATTCGACGGGGTCCTCCACGGTGATGACATTCAGCTGCGCCGAGTCAATCTTATTCAGCGCCGCATAGAGCGTGGTCGTCTTCCCGCTGCCCGTCGGTCCGGTGACCAGGATCATGCCGTGTGGATAATGAATGAGCGGCTCGAAGGCGGCCAGGTTCTGCTGGTCCAGACCGAGCTGTTCCAGCGCCAGCAACTTTCCATGCTTGTCGAGCAGGCGCAGAACCGCCCGCTCCCCCCCGCTGGCCGGGATGACGGACATCCGCACGTCAATCTCGCGATCGGCGTATCGGAATGACGCGCGGCCATCCTGCGGCGCGCGCCGTTCGGCGATGTCCATCTTTCCGAGCACCTTGATGCGCGAGATGATGGCATCCTGCGACGAGCGCGGCAGGTCCAGCGCGTCGTGCAGGATGCCGTCGGTGCGGAACCTGACGCGCAGGAACTCGCCCATGGGCTGGAAATGGATGTCCGTCGAACCGGTGCGGACGGCTTGCGCAATCAACAGCGAGACCAGCTTTATCACCGGCGCTTTGCGCATCAGCTCGCCGAAGTCGGTGACTCGCTCGACCTGGGCCATGCTTTCGGCGAATTCACCTTGCTCCAGCTCGCCCGCCGCATTTTCGAGGTACTCCGGCCGCTGTCGCACGGAGCGGTCCAGCGCGTCCTCGATCTGGCGCCTGAGGGCCAGGCGACAGACCAGTTCGCGTCCAAAAAGTTGCGTCAGTTCGCTGACAAGCGCCGGCAGGTCCGCGCCGAATGCGACGGCCACCTCCAGCCGGTCATCGCTCAGCGACGTGGCGACAATGCCCGCGCGACGGGCGTATTCCAGCGGCACGCGATCGAAGAACGCTTCGGGCGCCACCACGTGCGAAAGGCTCTCGGTAAATTGAACGCCGAGGTATTCCGCGAGGGCCGGCAGGAGCTCTTGCTCCGCGATGGAAGAGCCATGAAGCAGCAGGTCCGCGGCGGGGCGCCAGTCGTCGGCCATGCGCTCGCGCAGTTGCGAGGCGCCCTCCTCCGAGAGGAGGCCGCGCCGGCGTATCGCTTCCAGAAGGCCGAACTGTTCCTTCGATTCAGTCAATGGCGTCGCCCGTTCATTCGGATGAAGTCCTCAGCTTGCTCTTGGTCTCGATGTCCTTCAACTCCTGCTTCCTGCGTTCGGCCTCGGCCGCCATTGTCTCCGGGCCGGTGTGGATGTGCGGCGTGATGAAAATGCAGAGGTTGCGTTCCTCTTTTTCATCAACCTGTCGCCTGAACAGGAAACCGAGCAGTGGGATATGGCCGAGTATGGGAACGCAGCGAACCGTCTTGACCATGGTTGTGCGCGTCAATCCGCCGATGACCACCGTGTTGCCGTCTGGCACGCACACCTCGGTCTCCGCCTTGCGCTGCACGACGTTCGTCAGGCTGGCGCCTTCCTGTGTGGTGGTGCTGGGCAGGAACTGGTCTATCTGCGTCATGATTTCGAGACGCACCCCTCCTTCCCCGTTGATGTGGGGGTTGATCTTCAGCTCGATGCCGGCCTCGTTGAAGCCTCCGCTGGTCACCTCGCTGGTTCGACCTTCGGGGGAGACGATGCTCTTGAGGAACTCCCTGCGCTCGGCGATTTTGACCGTGGCGCTCTTGTTATCAACCGTGGTGATGCGGGGGGCGGCGATGAAAGAGATGGCCTCGTCCTTCTCCGACGCCCGGATAAGCGCTGCGATCCTGGTGGCGCTGCCCTTGAAGATGCCGGCCGTCAGGCCGCCTTCGACGGGTGGAATCGGCGTCTTGCCCGCCTCGGTGAGCGACGAGAGGCCGAACGTGGCGCCGCCGAACCCGCGCGGGTTGCTGCCCGGAGGGTCTATGGTGTTCAGCTCGACGCCGATGTCCATCAGCTTGTCCGTGCTGATCTCGAACAGCGCGGCCTCGATTTCGACCTGCGCCTTCGGCCTGTCCAGCTCTTCGAGCAGCGGAAGTATCTCCTGGTATCTGCTGGCGGTGGCGATTGTGATCAGCGTGTTGTTCTCCTCGTCCGCAATGATGTCCGGCGTCGCCTCAGCGCTTCCCTTTTCCGTTTTCCTTCTGGTGGCGGAGAGGATCGAGTCCAGTGTCTTTTTCAATTCATTGGCGTCGCGATTCAGCACATTGTAAATGTGGAATCTCTTGGCCGACTCCTCCGGCTGTACGTCGAACCTGGCGATGTAATCCCTGACCTTCTCAATGTCATTGGGATATCCGAAAAAGACCAGCGAGTTCGTAGCGGCGTTGCTCTCTATAGAGAAATTATCCAGGCGCTTCTTGATCGCCGGATCGGCGCTCGCCCGCAGATTCTTTACGTAAGCCAGGGCCAGGGCTAGGAGTGTTTCCGCCGAACTGCTCTGCGACTTGTAGGTCTCACAGACGCTCTGGTCGCCCTTCGCGTCCAGCTTCTCGACAAGCGCAAGCATTGACGCCAGGTTCACGCCATAGTCTGTGATTAGCAGCTTGTTCAGTTCCGGGTAGACCTGGATGTTGCCCGTGGCAGACTTCAGTTGCGCCAGCACGGTGCTGAGCTCTTGGGCGTCGGCGTTCTGCAGGCTGATGATCAGGGTGCGGACAGCCTGCGCTTGCAGGCCCCCCTTGGCAAGCTCGGCGCCCACCGGTAAGCCAGCGGCCTTTCCCGCCTGCACAATCTCGATGTAGCTCTCCCGCTCCACCATCGTGTAGCCGGTCTTGCGCAGGACGGTGGTGAATATTTTCATGGCCTCCTGCGCTGACACCGCCGCTCCTTCCGCGGAGACCACGTCAACCGGCGCGTCCCCGGGGAAACGGTCAGGCAGCAGGATGGGCTTGCCCGTGTACATGCTCAGGAACTGCACAATCGAGTGCAGTGTGACCCCGGCAAGGGAGATGTGCAACTGTTCCGGTTTCGAGGGCGCCTGAGCCGGCGCAGCGGGCTGGGCCCACACGGCCGAGCCCAGTCCGAGGATCACTACCCCCAGCAAAACGGATGGCCTTCTCATTGATTTGTCTCCTTTGCTCCGCGCCGAAGACGCAGAATATCAAGCTTTCCTTCCCTCCGCCTTACGAACGCCGTCAGGTTCTCTGCCCTTGTCGCGGCGGCGCAATTCACTTCGATAGTGAAGAACTCGCTCTTCACGTCAAGATCAGGACTGAGACTGCGTACCACCTCCGACGCCCCTCTCCCATCGAGGAAGCGCTCCCAATCCTGCGAACTTTCGAACGGCTCTATGGCCCTGCGATCGAGAACGGCATTAGTCATGCCGGCATCGTTCCACAGGGCGTCCAGCACGTCTTCCGATGCCGTATTGATATTTATATGCCGAGAGTGCGTCGTGAGCAAACAATCGAGGGTCGGTTTGTCGGCCCGCTGCTCAAAAAGGCGCGCGTCCACGCCCGGCGCCGCACTCAAAGCGGAAATCAACGGAAGCGCGCTTGCGCGCCCCAGCCAGGCGGATATGGCGTCGAAGTCGGTGTCTGCGCCACCGGCCCTCTGGATAAGTCGCCGGAGCGCCGGCCGCAGGTCCGGCCCTTTCTCCGGCTTCTCGGGCGCCCGGACGGCCCGATTCACGTTCAGCTTGCCGTCCTCGTCGGTGATCCGGATCGCATAGCTTTCCGCGCCGACCTGCACCGATAGGTCGGGCGCCGCCCATCGTTCGTCCAGGGAGTCCACGTCGCCCCGCTCGGCATCCGCCTGGAGCATGGCGACGGCGTAGTTGAGCGCCGATTCCGCCGCGCATTCCCGCACCAGCGCATCGCGCGCGCTGATGGCGGCGCGGCGATTGACGCCGGCCGAGAAGCTGAAGGCATATCCGAGAACCATCAGGATGCTCAGCACGAGCACCGTCAGGACCAGGACCATGCCTCTCTCACTGCGATGTGGTTGGAATCTTCTCATACGCTGACAGGTTCACCTTCGCGTCCACCAGGTCATTTCCGCTCTTGCTCGGCGTGAGCCGAAGCGTTCTGGTGTAGATAGCCGGGTCTTTCGCCTCGACGGCAGCCAGGTACATAACCAGGTCTTCCCGCCTGACTCCGGCGAAGGACATAGTGATCGTGCGTTCAATCGCGTCCTCGCCGTGCCGTTCGGAGCGGGACTCGCTCTGAACGATTCGCCTCCTCAGGCTCTCGTCTGCAATACGCTCCACTGCCGAGATGTCAAAGTTGCCGGACTCGGCCAGGCAGGCGCTGCCGGCGCCGATCCGCGTTTTCAGAGCGCGAAACTGCCCGGCGAGTTCCTCCATACTGGCCAGCGCCTCGCTCTGGGTTTCAGCCCTTGCCCGCATGACATTCAGTCTTGCCGCAAGCGCCGCCTCCAGCATCAGGCAGGCTGCCAGCGCTATCAGCAGCCCGCTGACTCCAGGATGCTCCCTTGCCCATTTGCGTATCGCATTCACCTGTAGCGAAGCTCCGTCTCGATAGAGATGCCGCCCGTTGATAACCTGCTCATCTTGCTCGTCGCGCTCGGCACGAACACGGGCGAGCCGCGAAGGCGCCGTTCAAATTCTTCTGCGCGTTTGCTGTCCGGCGCAACGGCCTTGATGCGGATGCGCGTCTGATCTATGTCGAGCAGCTCGAAATTCACCCCGAGCGCCGGCGGCACGCGCAGCATCAGGTCCCGCCACCGCTCGATGCAGGACACCACGCCGGCCCGCTCGACCGCTTGCGCCTCCTTGCGGGCGTCCGCCACGGCGGCCTCCAGCGCGTAAACGGAACTCGGCGCGCCGCAGACCTCCTGGGCCACCGCCCGCTGGCGCACAAGGGCCTGCGCAATCTGCCGGTGGGCCTCCGCGAGCCCGCGCACGGTATAAAGGCCCATCATGCAGACGGTTGCAAGGGCCAGCGCCAGCGCCAGCGCGGCGCGTCGCTGCATCTTGCCGGGGAAGGACTGGTAAGCGAGTTCACCGCGACGCAGGTTCACGACCGAGCCTTTCCGCCTGGCGACCTGTGCCGCCGCCTGGTAGGCCACGAGCCATTTGCTCTCCATTGCGTCGGCGCCAGGCTGTCTGACCTGCGCTACGAGGTGCCGCTGAAGCGACTCGGCCAGCGCCGCACTCAGCCCGGCAGGCGCGAGAAGCGTAATCTCCTCGGGCCCGGCGCCTCCATCGCCGATCTGATGCGCCCGTGCCACAAGCCCCACCCTCTCCGACGCGCTCTCGATGCTCGCCGGGTCGCTCAGGTCCAGGTCCACCAACGACACCACGTAACAGGCCCGCACCTGCCCTTCGGTCGCCAATACGACCTCGCAGTCGGCGCCGTCCAGCCGGATCAGCCACCCTCCGCGGCCACCGTCCCCTGCGCCGCGCGTCGCAAGATAACGCGCCAGGCAAACCGCCGACGGCTGCACAATGCGCGGCTCAACGCCCGCCGCGCGAAATGCCTCCAGCAGAAGCTCCAAACGCTCGACCGGGCAGGCGCACGCCGTGAGGCGCGAGCCTTGCGCCCCTGCCGCAATGATGTCCGTCACCGGCTCGGCCACATAGCTCTCTATCGGCGCCGGAAGTCGCCCCTCCAGCGCAAATCGGAAGGTCCCTTCGACCCGGGCCGGCGCCCGATATGGGAAGGAAACCACCCGGTAAGCGCACCAACTCGAAGGAATTGCCACGCCGACGGCGCCCCCACCCATGCTGAGCGAGGTGAAATGATAATCGGCGCTGAAATAGCTGCGGACGGCGTTCGTGCGGTTCGATTTGACCGTTTCTCAGCGGGCCGGGAGCCGGACCAGGTGGTGGAAATCCCGTTCGGAGCGCGCGGAGAGGAGGACAATCCCGTCGAGCGCCTCTCGGGGCCTATCGGAGTGGCGATGGAGCAGCTAAACGCCTCCGGGGGCGCCGTCGGCGTGGCAATTCCTTCGAGTTGGTGCGCTTACCGGGTGGTTTCCTTCCCATATCGGGCGCCGGCCCGGGTCGAAGGGACCTTCCGATTTGCGCTGGAGGGG
>JAGHAF010000061.1 GCA_021161675.1 Planctomycetota bacterium
ACCAAAAGCCCCAGCAGAATGCGCGGCGCCCGCTGCATAAGCACTATGTTGACCTGCTGCTCCGAGCCGCCCTCCCCGAGGAGAATGGACAGCACCCGCCCGGGCGGGATGGCCACCTGGCCGAACAGGAGGCAGAGCAGCCCCCCCGCCATCCAGACGAGGGCGCCCGCCAGGACCAGCGTCCACAGCCTGCGCGCCGTCAGGTATCCTTTACCCCTCAGCATGGCTCTCCTCCACGGCAACAAAAATCATGGGGTCCCCGCTGATGGGATGCTGCGCCACCCGGACCGGCGCGTCGTAGACCTGCGCCAGGAGTTCCGCTTCCATCACCTCGGCCGCAGTTCCGGAGCGCACCGCCCGTCCGCCCGAGAGCAGGACAAGCCGGTCGCAGAACCGGGCCGCCGCGTTCAGGTCATGTGTCACCAGGGCCACGGCAATCCCCTTCCCGGCAAGGGCGCGCAGCAAGGCCAGCACCTCCACCCGATGGTGAATGTCCAGGGCGGCCGTCGGCTCGTCCAGCAGCATGAGGGCCGGCTCCTGGGCCAGGATCGCGGCTATCAGAACGCGCTGCTTCTCGCCGCCGGATAACGTCGCGAGCGAGCGCTCGGCCAGGTAAGCCGTGTGGGTCTCTTCCATGGCCAGCTTCACCGCGCGCGCGTCTTCCGGCCGCATGAAGCCGAACGCCCCCTGGTATGGGAATCGGCCCATCGCCACTACCTGGCGACTTGTGAACGAGAACGCCGACGCCGGGCTCTGCGGCAGGAAGGCCAGCCGCCTGGCCAGCTCCCGCCGCTGCATCTGCCGCACAGCACGCCCCTCCAGAAGCAGCTCACCGGAGGACGGGCGAAGGAAGCCGCCCATCAAGCGCAGCAGCGTGCTCTTGCCCGATCCGTTGGGCCCCACCAGGCCCACCACCTCCCCACGAGCGACGTGGAGCGACACGTCCTCCAGTCCGAACTCGCCAGAGCCGTAGGAGAAAGAGCAGTCCTGCACCTCGAGGAGATGTTCAGCCATCGGACGGCCTCCGATGCAACAGATCGCCCAGGCGGTCCGCTATCTCGACCACGCGCGGCCCCGGGATCATGGCGTAGGTCGCGGTGATGACGTACACCCTGCCCTGCCGAACGGCGGGCAATGTCCCCAGCCCGGCCCAGAGGGTTCGCACGCGGCGCAGGGCTTTCTCCGAGTCGCCGCCCTCCCCATGCAGTTCCACGATAACCTCCGGGGCCCTGGCAAGGAGCGTCTCCTTGTTGATAACCGCATAGCCGCGCGGCAGGTCCGAGAACACATTGCGCCCGCCGGCCACTTCGATAAGGTCGTCCAAGAACGTGCCCGGCCCCACGGTCGAGATGCTGCCCAGCGATCCCTGTTCGCGGCCCGTAACCAGGAGCACAGGCACTCGGGGCCTGCCGGCCGCCTTGACGCGGACCTCGGCCAGGCGATAATTCATCCGCGCACAGACCAGCTCCGCCCGCTCCGGGACCTCCAGGACGCTTCCCACGCGCCTGATCTCGCGAAAGATGGACTCCAGATCGGTCAGATCAAGGAGGACAAGCTCGATGCCGTTATCCTGCGCGAAGGGCTTCAGGTCCGCGGCGATCCCCTGGCCGATTATCAGATCGGGCTCCAGGCTGAGCATCCGCTCGTAGCCGGGGTCGAAGAACCCGCCGCATTTCGGCTTTGCCGCCGCTTCCGGGGGCCACGTGGTATAGTTGCTGACGCCGACGACCCGCGCCCCCGCGCCGACCGCGAACACGATCTCCGAGACTGACGGGGACATGCAGATAATGCGGCGATAGCGGTACTGGCGCTCCGGTTCGGAGCCGGGGGCGGCCCCCCCCGCGACCTTGCCGGGCGTGGAGACGACCTGCAACCATACCGACAGCCCCAGCCCGACGGCGAACGCCGCCACCACGAGCGCAAGTTTTCCTTTATGGTTGATCATCTTGACTCAGAAAAGGGGTCCCCATCCCGTCAGCGGCGCCAGGTAGGGGCCGGCCAGGGCGGCCGATAGCAGCGCCAGCGCTTCCGTCATCTCCGAACAGGCGCCCAGCAGGTCGCCCGTGACGCCGCCCACCCGCCGGCGGCACCAGGCGCCGAACAGACGAGTGAACAGCCACGCAATCACCAAGAGGGCGCCCCCCGCAGGCCCCATGACGCCCAGCGCGAGGGCCATGCCCAACGCGTGCGCCAACAGGCGGTGGCGTGGGCGGGCGCCCTCGACAAAAACGCTGCCCGTTCCACCCTCCGCCCGCGCATATGGGAATGTAGCCGCCAGCTCGACCATCATCAGCCTGGAAATAACGCAAGCGACGGTCACCCAGAGCAGCCCTCCCGCGCGGGCCAGCGCCACCACGGCGGCCCACTTCGTCAGCAGCGCCGCCACGATGGCCAGCACCCCGAACGCGCCGATCCGCGAGTCCTTCATGATCTGAAGGGCGCGCTCCTTGTCGCGCGCCCCGCCGAAAGCGTCCGCCGTGTCCGCAAGGCCGTCCAGGTGCAGCCCGCGGGTGAGAATGACGCCGCCCACGACGACGGCGAGCGCGGCCCCATCCGCGAACCCGCCGCCTCCGCCCCGGTAAGCCAATCGCGCCGCCCCGTAGAGCGCCAGCCCCACCAGCCCGCCCACCACCGGGAACCACGGCAGGGCCGCGGCAGGCGACCGGGCCTCGCGGCCCGGCACGGGAAGGATTGTCAGGGTGCGCAAGGCCGTGACCATGCCGGAGGGCGCTCCGAGTGAGGTCATTTGCTCACTCCCGCGGAGTCGAAAGTCGCCATTTCGTTGTATATCCTCACGGCGGCTCTAATGAGCGACATAGCCAGCGCGGCGCCGGTGCCCTCGCCCAACCGCATGTCCAGATCCAGCAGCGGGGCGATGCCGAAACGATCCAGGAAAAAGCCGTGACCGGCTTCGCCGGAGCGATGGCTGAAGAACAGGTAGTCCCTCACCGAGTCGCACATTGTGTATGCGGCCAGCGCGCCCGCCGAGCAGATGAACCCGTCCACCACCACGCCGGCGCTGCACGCGGCCGCGCCCAGGATAAGGCCGCAGATGCCGGCTATCTCCAGCCCCCCCACCGCGGCCAGCGCTCCAAGGGGGGCGCCCAATTGCTTCATGTTGACGGCAAGGGCCTGCTCGATTACCTCGATCTTCCGGGCGAGGGTCTCGTCGTCTATGCCGGCGCCGCGCCCCGTGATGTCCGCCACGGGACAGTGAAGTAGGGCGGCCATCAGTGCGGAGGACGGCGTGGTGTTGGCAATGCCCATCTCGCCGGCGCCCACCAGCGTCACGCCGTCGGCGCAGGCCTGACGGGCCAGGTCAATGCCAATCTCGATGGCTTGCAGGGCCTCCTGGCGGCTCATGGCGGGGCCGAGGCGGATGTTGGCCGTGCCCGGGCGCACCTTGCGGCGCAGGAGGGGGGCCACACCCTCCAGCGGATCGTCCACGCCGATGTCCACCAGCGCCAGCTCCACGCCGGCATGGTCGGCCAGCACGTTGATGGCCGCGCCTCCGCTGGCCATGTTCCTGACCATCTGTTGGGTCACCTCGGCGGGGAAGGCGGAGACGCCCTCGGCCGCCACCCCGTGGTCGGCGGCGAAGGTGAATATCTTCCCCCGCACAGGCGGCGGGCTGGCCGAACCGGTCACCAGACAGTAGCGCACGGCCAGGTCCTCCAGCCGTCCCAGGCTGCCCGGCGGCTTAGTCAGGCTGTCCAGGCGCGCCCGGGCCTGCGGCGCCAGCGTCCGATCCACTGAGCGGACCGCGGCGATCGTCTCTTCCAGCTTACCTGCCATTTCCTTTCTCCTTGATGCTGACGGGGACGCCGCTGACCATGAGAATGACCTCATCGGCGATCTCGGCCACCCGCTGGTTTACCTTTCCGGCCACGTCCCTGAAGCGGCGGGCCGCCTCGTTGGCCGGGACGATGCCCATCCCGACCTCGTTCGTAACGATTACAACGTCGCAGGGGGGACTTCGCAGGACATCCAGCAGCGCCACAATCTCCGGGCAGTCCGTGCAGAGCGGCCCGCGTTCGCACATCAGGTTGGACAGCCAGAGCGTGAGGCAGTCAATCACGGCAAGCCCCACGTCCTGCGGCAGCGCCCGCAGCGCCTCCGCCGGCTCCAGGGGGGCCTCCACGGTGAGGAATTTGGCCGGGCGATCCGCCCGGTGCCTTTCGATCCGTGCGCGCATCTCAACGTCCAGCGGACGGGCGGTCGCCACGAAGGCGACCCGCTCGAACGCGTCCGCCGCCTCGAGCGCCCGGCGGCTCTTGCCGCTGCGCGCCCCGCCGGTTATCAACGTTACCTTTGTCACGGCAGGGCTTCCTCCAGCGGCAGACGGAATAGCAGGCCAGGCAGCCATCCTTGCCGCCACTCCATGATGCGACGCATTTCATGTGCAGTTTTGCTCTTCATAAGGGGAAGGCGTTACTGGACGCCCGTTATTCGCATCCGGCCTTCTTGCTTCTTCAAGTAGAAATTCTTTTCCACCGCCTGCCCATTGGGCAGGCGGAACTCCACGGACAGGTTCAAATACTGCCCCACCCAGGCGGATTCGGAGTGCCCCATCACTTCCGCCTCGCTCATCTGCCGGGCCAGCGCTTCACAGGCGAAGCGAGCCCTCGCCGAGGCGTCCCGTGCGAGGCACTGCGCGGTCTGTTCCGGCCGGGCGAGCATCCGACCGATTACCTCCAGAGACTCTTTGACCTCCGGAGATTCGGGAACGGTTTCCTTCCGGCTGTAGTCCTTGCCGCCCAGAAACAGCGCAGCGGCCAGGCTGCCCAGGGCGACCAGCCCTAACACCAGAAGCGCTTTTGTGCGCCAGCGTCCATCCATATTAGTGGTCTCCTAACCCGCGTCATGGTTTCGAGGGATCGAAGAGCATATCGTCCGTATCGCAGAGCACGCTCAGGTAGTCCTGGTCTAAAGGATGGGACGGGTCCGGCGCCCTGGACGTGACGTGGCCGTCCGCCCACAGGACGTTCGCCCGGCCCTGATGGCGAAAGTGCGTGTATCCGGAGCCGTAAGGTATAGCCTGAGACGGGGGGGTCCAGAACCAGTTCTCTTCCAGCGGACCCCAGCAGTTCCTGGCGGAATCGCCGAAAAGGAGCGTCTTAGTGGGCTTCTTAATTACGTATTCATGACGCCCCTTGTAGTTCCATTTGAAATCCGGGTCCGACCAGCTCCCCACCTCGGCGAAGTTGTCCTCGTACTTGGACAGATAGTTGTAGTTGTAGGCGTACCCCGTGGTGGGACCGAATGCGCGCGGGGCGAATTCGCCCCGGCGCAGCCCCGGGCATTGCCACACGTCCTTGTCCGCGTCCACGTACTGCGACAGATAACCGTAACGGAAATCAACGGGCTTTGAGCGGCCATTGTAAAGGCCAAAGAAGTACTCCCCGTCCGAGTCGCCCATCGAGGGCAGGTAGCCCCCGTGCTGCGAAATATGCATCATGGTGGCCCAGCCGATGTTCTGGAGGTGGGCGGCGCAACTCGTGCCCCAGGCCCTCTGTCGGGCGCTCGCAACGGCGGGCATTATCATCGAGGCGAGTATACTGATGATCGCGATGACCACCAGCAGTTCAATCAACGTAAACGCGCGTCTGGACATGACAGGACGCCTCCTGATGGGTTGGACACAGAATTCACAAAAGAGGCGCGCCACCCGGGGGCGTCGGCGGGCACTAAAAAAGCCCGACGCCGCTACCCTCCAGGCGTTCGGGCTCCGACACAGAAGCAGGGGCTTCTGTCCGTGGCGCCTCACTCAATACCCGAAGTTGGGCAGCACCATGTCGGCGGGTGGGTCTTCTGACTTCCGGTTTCTGCTACCGGCCCGGCCTTCCCATCCCAGCTTTGTGCGGTGGAACAGTGGCGCTGACGTCGGGCTTTCGCTACCGGTTACAGCGGCGGGTCCGTAACGGAATTTCACCGTTTTCCCGGGTCCCAATGGGAACCCTCACCTCGCCGACACCCCCTGTATAACAGAGCGCGAAGCATAAATCAAGAGAACAGGCACGCCACTCACTCCCACACGCCGGGGATCTTCTGGCCGCAGTAGGCGCACTTGCCGTCCTTGATCTTCACCTCGGAGACGTAGAAGCCGTAGCGGGTTATGATCTTCTTGCCGCAGCCGTGACAGTAAGTGCTCTCGTA
>JAGHAF010000115.1 GCA_021161675.1 Planctomycetota bacterium
ACCGCCACCCATGACATCAAGATGCTCAGCGCCTCGGACCGGATCGTCTGGATGCGTGACGGCCAACTGGCCAAGATCGAACGCCGGGAAAACCTGGACATCGAAGTCGGCGCCGTCGCCGGCGACGCCGAGGGCGGCGTCGAGGCGGCCCTCCGGGGCGAAGAAGAATCCTGAGCGAACGCGCCAAAGCCATCCGTCCCGCCTGCGATGCTAAACATGGCGGGCCACAGTCGCCTTTCCCGCAGACAGCTCAAACGGGTGAAGTGTTGCACAAAAAGAAATGGGTCTTCCCCGATGAAAACCCCGCCGCTGTCGAGCGGCTTACGTCGGCCCTGCGCATCTGTGCCGTCACCGCGCGCCTCCTCGTCAATCGCGGCTTCACCGAGCCCACCTCGGCGCAGCAGTTCCTCCAGCCCAGTCTGCAGGAACTGACCGATCCCACGTCGGACCCGCGCATGCGGCAGGCGGCCCGTTTCGCGCTCGACGCCGCCCGCGCCGGCAAGCGCATCGCCGTGTTCGGTGATTACGACGCCGATGGCATCTGCGCCGCCGCGCTGCTCATGCGCGCCTTCAACTTCCTGGACGCCGACGCCCACTTCTACATCCCCCATCGCATCAACGAGGGATACGGGCTCAGCGCCGAGGCGCTCGAAGAACTCGCCGACGCCGGCGCCCAACTGGTCATAACCGTGGACTGTGGCATAAGCGCCATCAGGGAAGTCGCCTTTGCCAGAAAACGTGGCATAGATGTCATAATCACTGACCACCATGAACCAGGCGACACGCTGCCCGAAGCCACATACCTGCTCAACCCCAAACTCGACGCCTGCTCCTTCGGCTACAAAAACCTCGCGGGCGTGGGCGTCGCCTTCAAGCTGGTCTGGAGCATGGGACAGCAGATCTCCGATTCGCAGCGCGTCTCCTCCCAGTTCAAAGACCTCCTGATGGAAGCCCTTTCCCTGGTTGCCATCGGCGCCGTGGCCGACGTTGTCCCCCTCCGAGATGAGAATCGCATCCTGGTTCACTACGGCCTCAAGACTGCCCGCGCGGCGAATCGCCCGGGCCTCAGCGCCCTGCTGAATGCGGCGCGGGTCGACGCGCAATATCTGAACGCTACCGACATCGCCTTCCGCGTGGCGCCACTGCTCAACGCCGCCGGGCGCATGGGCAAAGCGGACGCCGCCGTCGAGCTGCTGACCACCAGCGATCCAGGCGAGGCCGAACGCCTGGCCGACCTGCTCGTGAAACAGAACCGCCTGCGCCGGCGCGTTCAGAGCAAGACCCTCGAGCAGGCCCGGACACTGCTCGCCCAGCGCGATCCCCTCCTGGAGCGCAACTGCATCGTCCTCGCGGCGCCCGACTGGCATCAGGGCGTCGTCGGGCTGGTGGCGAGCCGCCTGGCCGAGAAGTTCTTGCGTCCCGCTTTCGTGTTCACCACGGACGGGGAGATGGCCCGGGGCAGTGCGCGCAGCATCGAGGGCTTTCCCCTCTTCGCGGCGGTGCAGCGCTGCGCCGACCTGCTTCTGCGCTACGGCGGTCACCAGGGCGCCGCCGGCCTGTCGCTGCCGCTGAAGAACCTGCCGCAGTTCGAAGAGCGCATCAACGCTGTCGCCGCCGAACTGCTCGCCGAGGAAAGGCCCGAACCTGAGCTGAACCTGGACGGAGAGTTCCAGCTCGACCACCTCAACCTCGCCCTCATGCGCGAACTGGGCGCCCTGGGCCCATTCGGCAAGGGCAACCCCGAGCCCATGTTTGCCGCCGCCGGGCTGCGCATGGTCGGCAACGCCCGGATTCTGGGCGCAGACGGGCGCCACCTCGCATTCATGGCGCGCCAGGGGGACGCCGCCCTGAGGGTGTTCGCCCCCGGCAAGGCCGACTGGATCGAGCCTCTGCGCGACCGCAAAGGTGACACCTTCTCGCTCGCCTTCCAGCCGCAGATAAACCGCTATCGCGGACAGGTAAATGTCGAGCTGCGGGCATGTGATCTGCTCTGGACGGAGGAACGGCAGAAGAACGAAGGGTGAAGCGGCCGATCTTCGGGGCGTCCCGACGGCTCTCAACGAAGCCCCTGCGGCGTGTAATCGGGCAGGCCCCGACCCGGGGCCAGCTTCTCTTCCAGGCGCGCGAACTCGGGCAGCGGCGCGCCGATCAGTGGCCTGGCCCAGTTGACGAAATCGTCCGTCACGTCCACTCTGCTCTCGGCCAGCCACTGCCGGGGGAAGCTTCGCGCGGTATTGGCCACCGCGTCCAGCGGCGCTGCGCCGTATTCCACCCGGTATGGTTCGCCGGGTTTCCTCAGGATGGTGGCCATCAGGCCGCTCTTGCCCTCGGTCGCCAGCCGGGCCGCGTGCCTGCCCACCTCGTAGGCTTCCTCCAGGTCGACGGAGGACGCCCTCGCGAAGTCTCGCCTTTGAATTGTGCCCGGCACGTCCACCCGCGCTATGCCGGGCGCCGATAGGCGGCTCCGGGCCCTCCCCTTCGCATCCTGGCGATCCATGCCGTTCAGGTGGTTCATCAGCAGGTGGGCCGCCGTCGTGGCGCAGGCGCTGTACTCCGCGTGCCCGAAGGCGTCCCGCAGCAGGCCGACGTCCCCCAGGTTCGCCCCCTCGGTGATGACGATCAGGCATCTCCCGCGTGCCCGCAGCCTCTCGTTGACGTTGCGGGTGATGAAGTCGAGGTTGGCCTTCGGATCGTCCTTGCTCAGCGCTTCGGGCAGGATAATCAGCAAGGGCATCTGGCGCGCCGGGTCGGCCAGGCGGGCGGCGGCGGTGATGAAGCCGACCTTCCGGCCCATGGTCTGCATGATCAGCACCGGATCGCTCGTGTGGCTGGCCTTGTTCTCCTCGTTTGCTTCCAGCACGTTCATCGCCCAGTAGCGGGCGACGCTGCCGTAACCGGGATTATGGTCGCAGACGGCGAAGGCGCCGTCCTGTTGGAGCTGGCCGCCCACGTCGTTGTCCACGGTCTTGGCAATGCCGATTCCCTGGAGGTCGAGACCTGCATCCCGGGCCAGGGAGGCCACCCGGTTTGCCGTGTCCATGGAGTCGTTGCCGCCGATGTAGAAGAACATCCCCACGTTCTGGGCCTTGAAGACCTGGATGATGCGCTCGTAGTCCTCGTCGTATAGCCTGCCGCCGGCCTTATCGGCCAGCTTATAGCGGCAGCTTCCCAGCGCCCCGGCGGAGGGGGTCTCTCCGAGCAGGCGTATCTGCCGTGGGGCCTGGGCGCTCAGATCGATCAGCTCATTGCGCAGAACGCCCAGAATGCCCATGCGTGCGCCGAAGACTCTGTCGACTCCGGGGGCGTCCCGCAGGCCGTCCACGAGGCCGCGGACGGAGCAATTGATAACGGCGGTCGGCCCGCCCGACTGCGCGATGACTGCGCTAACTGCCATATTGCATCTCCTCGCAGGCATGA
>JAGHAF010000076.1 GCA_021161675.1 Planctomycetota bacterium
ACACAGTCCTGCCCGACGCCGCACCAGCGGCCCTTCGGCCGGCTCAGGGCCGAGTGGAGCTTGCCCCGAGCGTTAGGCGAGGGGTCGTGGGCTCCAAGCTCGATAGGAGCCGCCCCGGGGCGGGTCAGCCCGCTTCGGGCATGACTATCTGCACCTTAACGCTGGTCGGTTTCATGTTGCACGCGTAGTCGAACGCCTCTATACCGTCCTTGAACTCGTAGCGATCGGTGATGAACGGCTTGACGTCTATCTTGCCGGCGCTCATCAGGCTCAGCGCCCGCGGGTAGACGTGGGCATAGCGGAAAATCGTCTCGATCCGGGCCTCCTTGGCCTGGGCCTTTATGACGTCGAAGGCGATGGGCCTGGCGGGGCAGCCGATGAAGACGACGCGACCGGCCGGGCAGAGCAGGTCGAAGACCGTTTCAGCCGACTCGGCGTTGCCGCTGGCCTCGAAGATGATGTCTGCCCCCCAGCCGTCCGTCTCTTCCATGACTACCTCCGCCGGGGCGCGTTCCTTCAGATTCACGGGGACAACGGGGCCCAGTCGCGCGGCGAGGTCGAGCTTGGGCTGCACCATGTCCACCACGACAACTTTGCCACACCCTCCGGCGATGGCGGCCGCGCAGGCGAGCATTCCGATGGCGCCGAGGCCGAGCACGACGGCTGTGTCCCCGGGTCTTATGTGCGCCTTATTGACGGCGTGCATACCCACGGCCAGCGGCTCTACCATCGCGCCTTCGGCGTAGCTCACGTTGTCGGGGAGCTTGAACGTGAACGCGGCCGGATGCGCCACCGTCGGCCTCAGACAGCCGTGAATGGGGGGCGTGGCCCAGAAGCGCACGGCGGGGTCCAGGTTGTAAATGCCCAGCCGGCTTGCTCTGCTGTTGGGGTCGGGTACGCCGGGCTCCATGCAGACCCTGTCGCCGGGCTTGAGCGTTGCGACCTCCCGGCCCACCTCGATGACCGTCCCGGACGCCTCGTGTCCGAGCACCATGGGTTCGCGCACCACGTAAGGTCCGATGGCGCCGCGCTCGTAGTAGTGCACGTCGCTGCCGCAGATGCCGACCGTGTGGATGGCGATGCGAACGTCCTGCGGCCCCATCTTCTCGACGATGTCAATGTCACGAATCCGGAGCAGTCCAGCCTTCTCAAGCACCAACGCTTCCATCATTCTGCCTCCTGCAACGCATTGGATTTGCCTGCGTCTTGCCGACCGACGTCCTGCAATCAGCCCAAAAGGAACCGGCGGTGGCTTTTCCCGGGAAATCGTAGTGCAGCCGTTTTGCCTTGTCAACATTTTGCTCGGCTTTAGCCTTCACCCCCGGCGCAGGCAAGACCCGCCTCACATGGTCCCAGACGCCTTTGTTCACCGTTCGGGCATCTAAAGCCGCATGCTGCGAAGCGGCCGCTTGCGGCTGAACTGCACGGGAAGCTTGCCGACGTCTTTGGCGAAGAGCTGATTGAGGCGACGTTTGCCGCGCTGGGCGCCAAGCTCGACGAGATTGTGCCGGTTGGCGCATAGAGGGGGGCCTGACCCGGATATTTCACGAGCCTTTCCCGTTCAGCGGGCGCTTTTGCCCTCATGCTGCGCCCTGCGCACTCGCCTATCCTCGACGCGCCTATCGGCACGCCTGCGCAAGCTCGCTTGCGCTGGCTTGCCTGAGAGCAAAATCGCCCCGTTGCGCGTCAACAGCCCGTCATTTTTCATTGGGCGCCTTTCGAGGTGGAACTACTTTCCCTGTAAAGAGTTGCAGACGAATCCGGAAAATGCTCGTGAAATATCCGGGCTAGAGGGACCGGAAAAGAGGGAGGGGACGGGTGACTTACACGGCCCTCGAACACCCGGGCGAACTCTGGTCTGAGCCTCGGGCGGCTTTGACTTGCAGACCTTTCGACCCCGCCGCGAATCCGTGGCGCTGCGCCGCCCGAAAGGAGCGCCCCTTCTCTTTGGACGCCCCGAAGTCCTGCCATGGGCGCCGGTCGTGGAAGGCTCAGGCCACGAACTCTCAGTCTGCCAACCACACGCCCTGTTCTATGAGGGAGGCGCGTACGGCCACACCGTCCACTTCGGCGGGCGCGATGCACCGGGCTGCGGCCATGGCTGCCGCCGTGCCGCAGGCCTGGCCGATCGTGCAGGCCGGGGGCATGACTCGCATGGATGAGCCTACGGCGTGGTCAACGCTGATGGGGCGGCCGCCTACCAGCAGGTTGTCGCAGCCGAGCGGCACGAGGCATCCATAGGGTATCTCGTACCATTCGCCTTCCGGCAGACGGGTGATCTCAGTGCCCTCGCCGTGGGGGTTGTGGATGTCTATCGGGTAATTCACGCGGGCGATGGCGTCCGGGAATCTTGCGCGGTTCTCGAAGTCGGCGCGAGTGAGGTAGGCGTGGCCGCGCACCCGGCGCGATTCGCGCACGCCAATGGTAACGCCGATAGCGTGAAGGCGGGCGTTCTCGAAGCCCGCAACGTCCGAGCGAAGGAAGCGCAGGAAGTCCATGACCTGACGTCGTCCCTCGATCTCGGCTTCCGAGAGCGACAGCGTATCGGTGGCGTCGTAGCCTGCGATCCGCGTGGTGTTGAAGTGGACGCGGTCCGCCTCGAGGGTGCGGAAGTGAAGAACGTTTTCACGTGGACACACGAGCCGACCTTCGGAACGGGCACGATCGTAGGCGGCGTTTATCTCGTCATCAGGCGGCATGTGGTCTCGCTCGACGCACGCCAGGTCGAATCCCATCGTCATGGGTTGCACGCCGCCATCTTCCGGGCGGCCGTATTCGATGGCGCAACCGGCGCGCGCGGCCAGGTCGGCGTCGCCTGTGCAGTCGACGTAGATGCGGGCACGGTGGGCGGTCAGCCCACTCTTGCCCAGCATCAGGACGCTCTCAATCCGCTCGCCCTCCATGAGGGGACGGTCGAGCTGCACGTGGTAGAGCAGTTGCACGCCGGCGTCCATGCAGAGCTTCTCGGCGGCCAGTTTTGCTGTTTCCGCGCAGAACGTCCGGCCGTTCTCGCCCAGCCCTCCCATCTGGTCCATCACGCGGGCCCAGTCCAGGAACACGCCGGAGTCGAAGGACCGCTCGCCGATGCCGTTCGGCATGAAGGGGCTCACAAGCCCGGCGGTGGCCATGCCGCCCAGGAAGCCGTACTGTTCGCACAGCAGTGTGCGTGCGCCCTGGCGAGCGGCGGCCACAGCCGCGCCGATGCCGCCCGGCCCTCCGCCCACAACGAGCACGTCTACGTCATGCAACACGGGTATATGAGGTTGTTCAGGCCTGGTAACGGTGTCGGACATTTGAATGCGCTCCTGACCTGGTAGAGCGGCTCTAACTCTTCGCTCCTGCGCTCGAACGTCATGTCTTTACGGACGAGCAGGATTCGCGCTGATTGTAGGTCGCTCTGAGCGTTCAATCAAGGACCTCACCGGCATCTGGGACCCCGGCTACGCACGAGCTCACTTGCTTGCTCTGAGCGTCAGCAGTATGTTGCTGGCGCGACAGGTGTCTGCGAGGCGGAACTACTTTCCCTGTAAAGAGTTGCAGACGAATCCGGAAAATGCTCGTGAAATATCCGGGTTAGGGGCTTCATACAGCACGGAGCGCACTTCATGCCCCCGGGCCCATCCTTCGATGCGGCAGAGCATTTCGTCCAGAAGGCCAAGGGTGGCGCCCAGCACTCGTGTCTGGTCCTCGTTGGCGATGTTTCGCTTTTTGCTCATTTGCCTGTGGAGCCGGTCTCGTTGTCGTCTCAGAGGGCGGCGTCGGCCCTCAGCGCATCCGTCAGGTCGCCCAGAGTCCGGATGCGGAGCAGTCGCCTCGGCTCGAAGCGCATCTTGAAGAGGGCCTCGAGCCGGGAGACTACGCGCAGCATCTCCTGAGAGTCGAGCATGATGTCTTCGCCCAGCACGGCGTCCGCCTGCACTTGCTGGGGAGATAGCGGAACTACCTCGCCGATGACCTTCGCGACTTCTTCGATGCAGATTTCTTTCATTTTGCCGGGCCTTCCGCTGTCGTCTCGACGGCTGGCGCCGCTGCCGCGTAGCAGTAGGCATAGCGCTGGAACACCACGGCCCGCAACGCCCGTCCCTCGTGATCGGTCAGGGCGCAGACCAGGTGGTCGCCATCGGCGCGCACGTGCCGCAGTCGCATCTGGAGCATCGTGCAATCGGTGGCGCCGGCGACCTTGCGCGCCGCCTCCTTGGCCCCCCACAGGAGGTTCAGCGCCAGCGTCCGCGAGACCTGCGAAGCGTCGGCCATCGTTTCCATCTCGGCCGTCGTGGCGAACCGCGCGCGTATCTGGTCAGTTCCCAGCTCGACCGCCTGCACGTCCACGCCGCATTCGGCATCCGTCGCCGCAAGCGCCACGGCCACGTCCTTGCTGTGCGCGATGGATACCCGTGGCAGCGGCGCGCTCAACTCACCGGCCAGCGTTACGTTCGGCGCGCCATTGGGGCCGCGGCGTATGACGATCTGGGCAGCGGGCGGCGACTCCTTGCCCAGCAGCAGCCTGACGGCCTGCTTGGCGACCATCCGCCCGGCCAGCCATTCGACGCGTCGCTTCTCTTGTTTGAGCGTGGCATAACGGGAGCGCTCTTCCGGAGACAGCCACGCCGCCACTACGTGTTCCTCCCCGTTCGTTTCCAGAGCGCTGCGCACGAGCGAGACCTGCACGTGTGCGGCGCTCAGCCGTCCGCTGATGCCGAGCAGCCGAGCCAATTCGGGGTGCTGAGGGTTGTCCCGCAGGTCCTGCCATATCGGCTCGCGCGGGGGACGCGCCTCTCCGGGATGCGAATTCACCTTCCGGCAAGCTGCTCCGCGCGCTCTTCGAAATTTCGCCCGGTTAACCTGGCGAAGGAGAAGCGGCGGATGGATGTGGGCGGCGGTTCGGCTGGCGGTTGGGAGGCCACGGCGTCGGCTCCTCAGAGGTGTCCCGGTTTGGGCGGGCCGGCCAGAAGGTCTTGCTATTTGTCGCGGCGCCACGCCCGGCCGGCATTCTACTGCTCTCAGAGCGGCCACGAAAGTGAAGGGAGCTCCGCCGTGGCAAGGACATCCCGGAGCGTCTCCAGCAACGCCGAGGCGCTGTTTGCGCTTGATGAATGGGAATGGCGGGGGAGGGCCCCGGGCGGTGTTCATTGGCCGAAAGGTCGGGTCCGTCGGGCCGGAGCCTTGACAAGACAGGATTACTTGGTATAATCGCCAAGTATAAGGAGGCGCACGGCGATGAAGGCCACCGATGCAGAGCAACTTGCGCTCGAGGAGCGCGCTGCAATTCTGAAGGCGCTTGCCCACCCCAGCCGGCTGATGGTGGTGGACGAGCTCTCACGGGGCGAGCGATGCGTCTGCGAGCTGACCGAGCTGGTCGGCGCGGACATGTCCACGGTCTCGAAACACCTGTCGGTTCTCAGGGATGCCGGCATAGTGGACCATGATAAGCGTGGAGTGAAGGTTTTCTACCGCCTGCGAGTGCCTTGCGTGCTGAATTTCTTCACGTGCATAGAGGCCATCCGAAAGGAGAAAGGGCGGCGCGCGCTGATAGCCGACAAAGAGCGCTGAGCGCCACGTTTTTTTTGCGTAATTACTTGGCGACTCTGCCAAGTAATGCGAGCGTCTTTGCTGTTGGGAGCAGTCTGCGATGAGGAAAGAGTGGAAAAAACTGGCGTTGATTGCGGCTGTGTTTCTGGGCTGCTTCTATCTGCCGGTCGGGGCGGTGCGCTTCGACAACGCTATCACGGAATCGCTTCACCTGGTGAAGTGGTATGCGCGGCAGCACGTGCTCTTATGCCTTGTGCCGGCGTTCTTCATCGCCGGGGCCATCGCGGCGTTCGTCAGCGAGGCGTCGGTGATGAAGTACCTCGGCGCGCGCGCGAACAAGGTGGTGGCCTACGGCGTCGCGTCGGTTTCGGGCACGATCCTTGCGGTGTGCTCGTGCACTGTCCTGCCGCTCTTCGCCGGCATATACCGCATGGGCGCGGGGCTGGGGCCGGCGACGGCGTTTCTGTATTCCGGTCCGGCGATAAACGTGCTGGCCATTGTTCTGACCGCCCGCGTGCTGGGCCTGGAAATGGGCGTCGCTCGGGCGGTGGGCGCCATCGTCTTCAGCATCGTCATCGGCTTGCTGATGCACCTGATCTTCCGCAAGGAAGAGGTTGAGAAGGCGAACGCGCAGATGGCCGTGCCGGCGCCGGAGGTGAGCCGACCCCTGTGGCAAGACGTCCTCTACTTCGCCTCGATGGTCGGCATCCTGGTCTTCGCCAACTGGGGCAAGCCGGCCGAGGCGACGGGCTTCTGGCACGCCATCTACTGCGCCAGGTGGCTCATCACGGGCGGTTTCGCCGTGGCGTTCTGCCTCATCCTGTGGCTGTGGTTCGGGCTGAAGCTGTGGAAGCTCCTGGCTGCCGCCGTGTCGACCGCGCTGGTTGCATTGCTTTTCCCGCACCAGCCGATGATACCGTTCGCCGTGGGCGTCATCGGCCTGGTCGCCGTCACCGGCACGAGTGAGGGCGAAACGCAGGATTGGTTGG
This sequence comes from Planctomycetota bacterium, assembly GCA_021161675.1. Classification (GTDB taxonomy): domain Bacteria; phylum Planctomycetota; class Brocadiia; order SM23-32; family SM23-32; genus JAGHAF01. Next base: position 6,519 of record JAGHAF010000076.1, read on the forward strand.
AGCAGACCTGGGGCTTCGCCAAGCAGATACTGCCGCTGCTCTTCTTCGGCGTGCTGGTTGCCGGCGCACTGCTGGGGCGGCCCGGCCACGAGGGGCTGATTCCGTCGGTCTGGGTAAGTTCGGCCGTGGGGGGGAACTCCTTGTGGTCGAACTTCTTCGCCTCGATTGCCGGCGCCTTCATGTACTTCGCCACGCTCACGGAGGTGCCGATCCTCCAGGGACTGCTCGGCGCGGGCATGGGCAAGGGCCCGGGGCTGGCGCTGCTGCTGGCCGGCCCGGCGCTGAGTCTGCCGAACATGCTGGTCATCCGCAGCGTCATAGGCGACAAAAAAACTGTCGTATATGTCACACTTGTCGTCGTAATGGCCACGATCACAGGGCTCATCTACGGCGCCGTCTTTGGATAGGAGATCAAGATGAAAAAGATACAGATTCTGGGCACGGGTTGCCCGAAGTGCAGGAAGCTGGCGCAGAACACCGAGGCCGCCGCAAAGGCGCTCGGGCTCGATTACGAATTGGAGAAAATCACGGCCGTCAGCGAGATCATCAAGTTCGGCGTGATGATGACGCCCGCCCTGGCGGTTGACGGAGAGCTGAAGGTGGCCGGGCGGGTTCCCGGGGTGGACGAAATCGAGTCCTTTCTGTCTTGAAGAGAGCGGTCAAATGGCCTGGCTGAGAGCTCATTCGAGGGAGAAGGTCGAGCGGCGCCCGACGGCGGACCTGGAAAAGTGTCTGAAATGCGGGATGCGCATGAACTGCGGCAAGGAGGTCTTCCATTGGACAGAGCATGGAAAGCTGTCCGCCACACAAAGGCGCGCGGCAACGTGGTGATTCCGCTCCGATGGCGCTGGAGGCGCGAGCGCCCGTGCGGTATGATCAGGGGTTCGTTCGATTGGTCATGGGCGCGAGGCGTCCTGTGCCCGGCCATCCCCTGCGAGCGGGTAAGCGGCGCTCGCTTCGCTTTTAGCGGCAGCGGCTCTGTCGGCGATAAGTCTATTGAGGATCGGAAAGGAGAAACACCGGATGGTTGAAGATCAGGAGGATAGCCGCAGCGTTTTGGAGGAGGCCCCGGGGCCGGTTGAGCCCGGGGAGGGCACAGCGGGGCGCCTCCGCCATCGCGCATGGTGGAAGGTCGCGGTAGTGATCGTCTTGATGGCGGCCGTGGGCGGCGTTATCGCGTCAAAAACGCGCGGGGGGGCCGCGGCGCCCGCGCCTGCCCGCAACGACGCGCCTCCACGTCCCAGCAGCGCCAGCCAGCCTGCGTCCGAGCCGGGAGTTTCGGCGGAGCGCGATATGGCGCTGTCCGTCGTGAACGGTGAGCCCATCACCCTGGGAGACCTGCAAGACGTGATCCAAAACATGCCTCACAAGCGTCGCGCCGCGTTCGAGCGCTCGAAGCTTGGCCTGCTGGAGGAGATGATTACGGGAAAAGTGCTCTCGCAAGAAGCGCGCCGCCAAGGACTTGTGCCGGCCGGTGAGGGGGACGCCTCTCGCGAGTCTGCCCAGGCCGAGCGCAAAGCCGTTGATGACCTGCTGCGACGGAAGACAGCCGACGTGCTGGTCAAGGAAGAGGACCTTCGCTCCTACTACGAGAAGCGAAAGAGCAGTGACCCCAACATCCCCTCCTTTGAAATCGTCCGCGAGAGGTTGCGCGCCATCGTTCTGAAAAGGAAGCGAGCGAAGGTCATAGGCGCTTATATCGCCGGCCTCCGCGCCGCGGCGAGCATCACCCGAAACGAGACCTGGGTCCAGGCCCAGAAGGCGCTGGCGGCTGACAATCCGCTGGACAAGGCGTTGGCGACGGGCCGGCCGGTGGTGGCCGACTTCGGCAGAGGCGCGTGCATTCCGTGCAAGATGATGAAGCCGATCCTCGATGCTCTCAAGCAGGAGTATGCCGGCAGGGCCGAGATAATTATCATTGACGTGGACGATTACCCCGCCGTGACGGAGCGAGTGGGTATCCGCACCATACCTACCCAGGTTTTTTACGGCGCGCAGGGCGAAGAGGTCTACCGCCACCAGGGCTTTATGCCCCGAGAGGCCATTCTCCAGAAGCTGGCGGAAATGGGAGTCCACTGACGGTGGAACGCCTTTTCACTTTTCTGACGGAAGCCGTTCGCGGCGCCCCTTCCGTGGCGTTGGGCGCGGCCTTCGTCTGGGGAGTCCTAAGCATCTTGCTGAGCCCCTGCCACCTGGCCAGCATTCCGCTTATCGTCGGCTTTATCGGCGGACAGGGCCGCATGTCCACCAGGCGTGCGTTTCTGATCTCGACGCTGTTCGCCGTTGGCATCCTCGTCACCATCGCCGCGATCGGCGCGCTCACCGCCGCCGCCGGACGCATGATGGGCGACCTGGGGCCGTGGGGCAACTACATCGTGGCCCTCATCTTCTTCGTGGTGGGCCTTCACCTGCTGGAGGTCATTCCTGCGCCATGGTCCGGGCCGGGCCAGGTCGGCATGAAGCGCAAGGGCCTCCTGGCGGCGCTCATCCTGGGGCTGCTCTTCGGCATCGCCCTGGGGCCGTGCACCTTCGCCTACATGGCGCCGATGCTGGGCGTCACGTTCAACGTGGCCTCCACGAGCGCGCTCTACGGCGTCGTGCTGCTGGGCGGCTACGGGGCCGGCCACTGTTCGGTGATCGTGCTGGCGGGCACGTCCACCGGGCTGGTGCAGCGCTACCTGGACTGGAACGAGCGCTCCAGGGGCGCCGTGGTCCTGAAGAAAGCCTGCGGCGCGCTGGTCATCCTTGGCGGGCTTTATCTCGTCTACACAGCGGCATAATGAATCGGTGGCTCGGCATGTCCAGGCCGGCAAACGATGAATGTGAGGAGCTGGGGGGGCCGCATGGGTTCCACCGGCCGGATTCGCGCGGCGTCATAGGCCGCCGACGCCGCATGCTATCTGCAGCGGCGCTCGTCCTTCTAATGGGCCTTGTCGCTGGCCTTCCATCCCTGTGGACTCGTGATCTGTGGTACGCTGACGAGATTCGTCTGACGGAGGGCGCCAGGGAGTCGCTCCAATTCCATGACGCATTCCTGCCGCGCGTCAACGGGGAAGCAGACCTCACGGCGCCCCGGCTTCCGTACTGGGCCAGCGCACTGCTATGGAAGGCGGGCGCCGGAGCTGCGTCGGCGCGCGTTCTCTCCATCCTCAGCGTCCTCGGCATCCTGGCGGTCTGTTTCGTCGCGATGGCCCGCTGCGACGGCCTCGCTGCTGCGACAATGGCGCCTGCCATCGCCCTGACGACGATGGTTCTCTTCTGGCACATGCGCAAGGGCGGCGCGGGCCCATTCTGGGCGTTGCTGCTCACGTGCGCGCTCTTGGCGGGCTATCAGGCCATCAACAGCGGCGAGGCGAGCCGCAGAGCCGCCTGGTGGGTCGCCAGTTATGCGAGCGCGGCGCTCGCTGTGCTCGCCTTAGGTATCTCTGCGGCGCTTCTGGCAGGCGTCGTTCTCGGAGTCTATAGTTTTGTGGTCCGCAAACAGGCGGTTAAGGCCGTGGCGCCGCATCTGCTGGGTCTGGCGGCCTTCACAGGGGTTATAGGGCTTTGGCTCGCGGCGGTGCGCCACGCAGCGCCGGAGCACGCTGTTGCGTTGACCCCGCTCACACGGGACCTCGCCGGGCTCGGTGGGGCGCTACGCGAAGGAGCTCTGCTGAAGGCCATCCTCGTGACGGCGGCAGCGCTGTTTCCGTGGATCGTCATAGTTCCAGGGGCGATTGCGGCAGCGCTCCACAACCGTCGGGAGCAGGGCGCGAGCTTTCCCTTGTTCGCTGCCATATGGCTGGGCGCCCTTGTCGGGCCGGCAGTTCTGGGCGGACGCGAGGGTTCGCCCGATTACGCCATTGCGATAGTGCCCCCACTGGCCATGTTGTGCGCGTGGGCGCTCGCGCCAGGCGGCGCCGGTCTCGGCGCCCCGAGCGCGGCGCAGCGGTGGCTTCTGCGCTGTGCGCTGGGGATTGCCGGGGTTTTTATCGGGCTTATATTGCTCGCAGGGCTGCTTCATCTTGCGGGCGTATCGTACCTGCTCGTTGGGGAAGGCCACGTGTGCCCCGTCACAGACCAGCCCTATTCACCGTATGCGCTCGCGGGCATTCTGCCGTTTGTGGGGGCCTCCTTCGCGGCGATTATCGTAGCTTTTCGCACTCCTGTCGGCAGGCCGGATCAGCGGGCCTGGCTCTTGATCCTCGCAGTGCTCCTTATCGGCATCCCGGCCGACGTGTTCCTGACCCCCTTTGTGAACGCCTTCCGCTCGGCCAGGCCGTTTGCTGAGAAGGTCGTGCAGCGCGTCGGGCAAGAGGACGCCCTGTACCTGTATCGCAAGGACTACGACGGACTTTACAATCTGTACACGGGCAGAGCCCGGATCCCGGTGCTGAAGAATGAGAAGCAGCTTCTGGATTGCCTCTCAGGCCCGTCGGTTTTTGTGATCGCTGAGGAAAAGCGAATCGAGCGGGTCAGCGCGCCAATCGAGCTGAGGGCTCTCTCGGTGGCCGGGGGGCGAGTGGGTCATCGCTACATGGCGCTGCTACGCAGCGCCCCGGGGGCCGAGGATTAGGGGAATGCGCTGGGGAAGCGCCGTGGCGTGCGGGACAGGGTCCGCCGCTTCGTCGAATCCCTGCCCGACGCGCTCGGGCGGAATGAACAGGAGAGATAACTGTGGTATCCGAAACACTGTTCAGTAAGTCCGACGGGCTCGGCTTGTTCGAGAAGTATCTTTACGTGTGGCTGACTCTGTGCATCCTGGCGGCCATCGCGCTGGGCGAGCTGGCGCCCGCATGCCGCGCGAGGCGAGCGTTATAGAGCCCTGAAGTTTGACAAGACGCTGACGCCGGAATATGATCTGCGCCTATGGTAGATATGACGGAGCGAGGGCCCAATCAGGCAAGTGGGGGGGGAATGGCTGATGAAGAACCGCTTGTCTCGGTGGTCGTACCTGTTGCGACCAGGGGTTCCTTCACACGCAAGTGCCTTCAGACGGTGCTCGACTCCCTCGAGAGTTTTGACGGCGCCTCCGAACTGATACTGGCGCTCAACGGCCTGGGGCGTGGCGATATCGAGGACCTTGCGGTAGTCCTCGACAACCCAAAGGTCACCTGTATTGAGCTTGGCGAACGGGCGGGTTCGGCGCCGGCTCGTTGCCGTGGCATTGAGCACGCCAGGGGTCGCTACGTCCTGCTGACGGATGCCGACTGTCTGGTCCCGGCCGATTGGGTCGCGCGAATGGTGAGTGCGGCGGCCGCGGACGGGGTGGCCTGCGGCCAGGTGCAGGCAGCCAACAGAATCGTGAACGCCTACGTACGCATCGAGCAGGAGGTCGATCGCGTGCGCAGCTCGGCCCTGACGCCCGGGGGAACGCGAAGATACCCCACGGTTGCCAACATGGCGGCGCGCCGGGCTCTGTTGCCGCCCATCGTTGATGATCGTGACAACACGACGGAGGACATTCAACTTTCCTTGGAATACATGTCGCGAGGCATTGCGGTCCGCAGCGTTGACGATGTGATAGTGAGAACCATCTACCCCTCATCGCTGAGGCAGTGCCTTGCCCGCCGGGCGAAACACGCAAAGGGAGTCGCGTTTGCCCGGAGGCTGTGGAGCCGCAAAGAATGGCGAAGCTTCGGGATGCGCGGCCCGTTTTCGCTCGCAGTCGCGGCTTTCGTCCGGATATGGCGGATGCGCCTGTCGCGTCGCGAGCAATTGATAGCCCTGGCGCTGCGCCTGTGGTTCGCCGCAATGTGGGCCTTCTACCTCGTGGCGCCCGGGCGGAAGCATCTGGAACAGAGCGCGAAGCCTGATACGCGCCCGGCGCGGGGCAATAAGATTTCAGAAAGGCGAACCTGAGCATGGAGAATCGCTTCAGCAGGATGCTGACGGCCTTCCGAACGAAGGCCAGGACTGTCTCATGGCGCGGGCTTGTTTCGGATTATCGGATCCCTTACAGGATACTGCGGGGTTTTTATAGGGCTCTGGCGCTTCATAAGAATACGTTGAGGACCATTGATATTCTGCCGACCTTTGACTGCCAGGCCAGGTGTGCGATGTGCTCCGTGGCCAAGTTTCGAAGGAGCGACGCGGCCCTGCTAACGTCGGCCGATTATGAATCCATAGCTGACCAGGGCGCCAGGTTGGGGGCCGCCTCCGTGGTCTTTCTTGGGGGGGAGCCGCTCGTGGCGCACAACATCTGCGAATTGGTCCACATATTCGATTCGCGCGGGTTCTTCTGCAACGTTGTCAGCAACGGGATTGCGCTTACGGCCGATTACGCTGCAGAGCTTCGAGCCGCTGGGCTGGACGCGATCTACTTCGGCCTGGAGAGCCTGGATGAAGAACTCAACGACCGCCGGCGCGGCTACCAGGGCCAGTGTCGAAAAGCCTTGGAAGCCGCCCGCATATGCAAGGAGCAGGGACTCCCTGTCGGAATCTGCACGGTGTTCGTGCCCGGAGAGATGGACAGGTTGCTCGCGGTCCTCCGCTACTGCAAGGAGAACGGCCTGCGGGTGTTTCTTGCCATGCTGGTCTGCGTGGGAGCGGCGGAGGATATGGGCGGCGTGACTGAGGATTCGTATAAGCAAGCGCTATCGCTGCTGAGGCAGTATCCCAACGTGACCGTCGATTGGGCTTTTTCCTATTTTCTGCGGCCCCGCTGCCCCGCCGGGAAAGAGAAGCTCGCGATTACCTGTTACGGCGACGTGCAGGGGTGCTCGCTGACTCACATTTCGTTTGGGAACGTCAAGCAGGAACCGTTGCGCCAAATATGGCGGAGAGCTATGAGGTTCTCGCAGTTCAGTAAGAACGCCGATCGTTGCCTGGCGGCATTTGATGATCGCTACAGGGAAGAGTTTATGCTGCCCATGGCCAGACTGGACTACGGCCCCGTCTTCTACAGGGATCACCCTCGAATCAGTGCGGCCACTGAGCCCGAGCTGTTCGCGCGCGGTTAGGTTTGCTTCTGCGCTGTGGCCGGCCGCTCTCGGCCCCCGGCCCGAGCCTGGGCGTAGTAATCGGCTATGCGCCGCATCACGGGAGTCTTGTGCTGGCTCCAGGCGCAGGTGGGCACGTAGTTGACACGGTCGGCGACGGGATCGTAGAACGCGAAGGCGTTCGGGCAGCGCTGCAGGCGTTCTGTCTCGAGGGTCGGGTTGTCCTCGAAAGGCAGCACGATGATTTGAAGAACCCCCTGCCACGTGGTGTGACGGCGCGAGACCTCGCCGGCCCCCTGGCGGACCAGCAGTGCCCCCAGGCCGGCGGCAAGGTGAGCCAGTTTGCCCACGCCACGGCCCTTGAGCAGCCTGCTCACATGGAAGTTCCGCCGAAAAGGACCCGCCAGCGCCAGCAGCGCCCTCAGTGCGAGGTAGTGTTTCTTGAGGCCGGTCGGCCGGCGCGCGCCCACCAGCGGGGCTATCCTGGCCTCGGCCTCGAGCAGCGCCTTGATGAGGTCGGGCAGCGACCCCTTAAGGTAGCGGCTCAGCGGAACGTATTCCTGCCCGTTGGAGGGGAGTAGATAGAAGCTCTCGCAGTTGGGGTGGGCGCCCGCGAAGGGCGGCGGCTTGAGGTCAAGACACTGCATCACGGCCTTCAGGTCGCCCAGAACGCCGGCGGGGGCGAAGTCAATGCGTTCGTCGGGGAAGCAGTCGTTGAGCAGTATCTCCAGGTCTTCGTTCGTCATCCTCTCCGCGACCAGATCGAACTGGTCAAGTTGCCAGGTCTGGGCGAGGGGCATGAAGTAGATGCCGCGGATGAAGTGGCGCCGCTCGTGACAGAACTTCAGCAGATCATGGGTCTCGGTGTCGTTGAAGCCCTTGGCCATACAGGTCATCAGGGCCACCTTCGCCCCTTCGATATGGCTCAGGTTGTCAAGGGCCTTTTGCTTGATGGACAGGTGCTTCTCATTGCCACGCAGGACGCGGTAGGTCTCGGGATTGGCGCCGTCGTAGGCGAACAGGATCGTCGCGCGGCTCTCCACGAGTCTCTGACAGTACTCCGGGTCAGCCAGCCGCAGCCCGTTGGTCACCACTCGGGGCCGAAGGCCGGCCGCTTTCGCCAGCGCGATGATCTCGAATAAGTCCTCGCGCACCGTTGGCTCGCCGCCGAACAGTTGCACGACGGGCCTGGGATAAGAGCGAGCGAAATGCTCGAAGACCTTCTCGAAGTAATCGAGCGGCGGCTCAAAGAGGAAGCCCATGCTCGGCGTGTTGTTGATGCATATGGGGCAATTTGAGTTGCAGCGATTCGTGATGTCCAGGAAGACGAAAGTGGGCTCGTTCTTGTGCGCGCAGTCCAGGCACTTGAGGAAACAGCCGGTCGGCGCCGGGCGCTCGCCATCGAGGCTGCGCTTGGTGTAGTAACGCTGCGCGTCCGAGGAGATGAGTGTCTCGCTCTTGCCGCAGTCGGGGCAATCCTTGACGAGGAACACCTTACCCTCGCGCTGCTGCTGAGTCGCCTCGACCAGTTTACCGCAGGCGTTGCAGAAGGCTCGGTTCACGCCCTGACCTCCCAAAGTTAGGTTGCTCGGTTTGGAAGACCTTTCTGGCCTCGAGCCGACATTATGAAATATGCGCTGACGCGGACGCGACTCACTCGCGCACACGCCGCTGGCCGGGCCACTTGCCGAACCGGTGGCCGTCGTCGCCGGCCAGGTCTATCGTGGTGAACCCCACGATGAAGTCGAGCATCTCGGTCCAGCGCGCATTCCACACGAGCCCCACGTAGCCGATGTGCGGGAAGAAATGCACGCAGGCCGGCGTGTAATCCGGCGTGGTTTTGTTGTCGCCTGTCCCGGCCAACGACGCCAGGCCGAGCAGGCCGCTGTAGCGCATGTAGAGCGTTTTGGGGTCGTCCTTGTTGAACTTGCCCCAGCCGACCTTCTCATGGCCGACTATCGCGCCGTAGCAGTTATTATAGTGCCGCGTCACGCCGAACTGTCCGCCTCCCCAGCCGGCGAAGTATCCGTCCACGTCGCTATAGCCGAGGACCAGCAGGTCCAGGCTGTTCCAATAAAGCCCGATCTGGGGCGTCTTCGTAACCGTTACTCCGATATCCATAATCTCCGCGAAATCCTCGCCGCGGCACTGGAAGTACCTGCCGACGGCGCACCCCTGCGACATCAAGAGAACTACCGCCCCCGCTACTACTGCCAGCTTGCGCAGACGACTCCCTGCTTCCATAGGCGCTGCTTCCTGTAACGAAAGAACCAGAGCGACTGCCGAACGTCTTCACAACTCCTGCGGCATTATAGCAGCCTGCGGGGGAAGAAGAAAAGCGCCCGCATCGTCATGGAGCTGCTTGACGGGGAGGCGCTCGTTGCCGTCCGCTGCCTTGACATGTCAGGCTGGGCAAGATATAAGTTCGGTTGTGCCCCAGCTGCGGCCCCAGAGGCGCGCCCACGCGCCACAAATGTGATTTAGACTGTAGCAGAGAGGCAGAAGATGTCGGCCATGAATTACGGCATTTGCGAGAGTTGCCGGAAGCCGGTTCCCGCCGAACATGTGATTCGGGACGGCAAGGTATTCCTGAGGAAAGACTGCCCGGAGTGCGGCGTGACTGAGGCGATGGTGAGTTCGGACGCCGCCACCTGGCAGCACAAGAGGGACATCTGGCACTACGATCCGGAGCAGTTCCAGGGCTGTCTGCTCAACTGCCACACCTGCCGGCGGCAGCACACGCCGCGCATGGTGTTCCTGGACCTGACGAACCACTGCAATATGAATTGCCCCATCTGCATCGCCAACGTTCCTGGCATGGGTTTCGACTATCACCCGCCGATCCAGTATTTCGAGCATGTTCTGGACCACCTGGCCCGCATGGCGCCGCAGCCGACGGTGCATCTGTTCGGGGGCGAGCCGACCGTGCGCGAAGACCTGTTCGACATCATAGAGATGGCGCACGAAAAGGGGCTGAGGGTGCGGATCGTGACGAACGGCCTGCGGCTGGCGGAGCCTGAGTTCTGCAAGCGGCTCTGCGATGCGGGAGTGCCGGTGCTGCTGGGGTTCGACGGGAGGGACCCTGAGATATACAACCGGATGCGCAAGGACCCCACGGCCTACGAAAAGAAGCTCAAGGCGCTGGAAAACCTCCGTAAGTTCAGCAGGCGCAAGAACACGATAATGTGCTGCGTTGCGCGCAAGATCAACGACAGGCACATGCGGGACCTGGTTGACTTCTGCCATGAGGGCCGCGATTACATCTCCAGCCTGCACCTGATTCCGTTGACGGAAACCTGGCCCGAGGGCACGTTTGAGACCGACGTCTGCACCACGATGGAGGACGTGGAGCAGATCATTGACGAGGCGTTCCCCGAGGAGAAGGTCGAATTCGTGCCTGCCGGGACCGGCCATTACCTGGAGCGGGCCATGACGTTCTTCGGCTCCCCGCGGTTGACGTTTGGCGGCGTGCATCCGAACTGCGAGTCCGCCACGTTCTTCCTCTCCGACGGCGAGGGCTATCATCCGATCGGCCACTACTTGAGAAAGCCCCTTGACGAAATTGCCGAACAGGTGATCCTCCGGGCGAACAAGATAGAGGGCAAGCTGGAAGAGCTCGATCCCGGCCGCTGGTTCCAGAGGTTGCGCGGGCGCTTGATCGTTGTCAAGGCCCTCGGAGGTCTCGTGCTCGGCGGGCTGGACTTCAAGAAGCTGATGAAGGGCAACAGATTTATCTCCACGTTGCTCATCACGGGCGGGTTCCTCCTGGGCAAGAGGCTCAAGGACCTGCTGCGCAAGTATACGAACATGTCTCACACCCTTGCCATGATCGTGCTGCCTTTCGAGGAGTATCACTCCATCGACGGCCAGCGTTTGCTCAACTGCGCCGCGGCGTTCGCCTTTGAGGATCCGGACACTGACGAAGTGCGGCTGATTCCCACGTGCAGCTTCTTGCACTACAAGGACGGGATTTACCGCAAGATCGCCGAGAAGTACCGCGGCGTCAAGTCGGAGCTGCCGTCGCCCACCGTTGCGGATTAGCCTGGATGTTTCCTACGGCGTTACCGTGAAGCGCGTGATGAGGCATCCAACGATACTTGACGATGGAAGCGACGAGCTGTCGGTTGACGAACGGATCACTCCTGTCAGCGGCGCTTTCGACACCCGCCGCATGGCTATCGGCGAGCCGGGGCTTCCCTTGCGGTTTGCGTGGAGAGGGCGGGAGTACAGCGTGAGCAGCCTGCTGCGGCGCTGGAAAGAGACGGGAGACTGCGCCTCCGGCAGTAGCGAGCAGTACGTGCGCAAGCACTGGTTCCGCGTTCGGGCCACAACGGGCGAAGTGATGGACATCTACTTTGAGCGCCAGGCCCGGTCCCGCAGCCAAGCGAAGCAGCGCTGGTGGCTGCATGCGGTGAACACGTCTCTCCGAAGCAGCGAAAGCGAATGATCTCGAGTGCCGGCGCCGGGGGAAGGGCCCCTAGGAGAGCAGCGCATTGAGGGCCATGAAGACGGCCGCGCCGAGCGTGGTCAATCCGAACAGGGCCCTCAGGCTCTTGGGACTGGTCTTCAGCGACACCATGCCGCCTATGAACCCTCCGACCAGGCCGGCGATCGCCGCCGGCACGGCGAGCCCGGCCTCGAAGTCGCCGCTCAGCGTGTGCCCGATAAACCCCATTAGCGCCGTCGCGGCCACCATGGCTGACGATGTCCCTACGGCGACGCGCATGGGCACGCCGCACGCGATCACCATGAGCGGAACCTTGAATGAGCCGCCGGAGATGCCCACCATGCCGGCGACGAAACCGGTCGCGGCGGTTATGGGGATCGTAAGCCACAGATTCACGACGTACTGGCGTCCTCCGAAATTCCGGCGCCAGAAACCGAAGTGTCTCTCCGCCCGGGCGGGGGGCTCCTTCACCGGCCGCAGCATGAAAAAAGCCGCTACCACCAGCAGGAAAGCGAAAACGAGCTTGAGCGAGAGTCCGGAAAACTGGTGCGCGTAGTAGCCGCCGAAGAACGCCATCACGTCCGTAGGGGGGTCTATGACGAGCGCGAGCTTCCAGTCTACAGTCCTGTGCTTCTGGAATACGAGCATTGCGGCCAGCGCGCTGGCGAGCAGGATGAGCTGGCCCGAGGTGGCCGCCTGGTGCATGGAGGCCCCGGCGGCGACCAGGATAGGCACGTAGAAGTTCCCGCCGCCGCGCCCCGTCATCGCCATCAGGACGGCCACGAGCATGATGACTGCGGAGATGAGCGCAATCCGCATCGTCCGGTTCCTCCCACATTCTCTTGTCCAGGGATGTTGAAACTCTCTGCTTCGCTGTCCGCCCCGCAAGCTCGCATCCGCCGGCGGCTCTTACACGAGCCCAAAGATCATTTTGGCGGCTATTCCGAGCAGGATCAAGCCGATCGTCAGCTTCACCTGCGACCTGTTCAGCTTTTCCGTCATCAGGTATGCGCCGAGGATTGCGCCGCCGACCGAGCCTATCGCCGTGCCGCCGAGGAGAAGCCAGTTCACCTGTCCAAGGGCCGCATGTCCCAAGAAGCCGGAGAAAGAGGAGAAAATGACGATGAAGGCTGTAGTGGCGGACGCCTTCTTGGGGTCGAATCCCAGCCATACCAGCGCCGGCACGATGATGTTGCCGCCACCCACGCCGAGCAGCCCGCCGACATATCCCGCAACGCTACCTACGACGATGCCATATACCAGTAGCCTGAGCGCCGAAGCCCTCTCCGCTCCTTCCTTCAGCTTCGCTCGATAGAACAGCATCATAACCGCCGCGAAGAGCAGAAAAGCGACGAAAAGCCAGCGAAGCGGCGTCTCCGGCACGTATTGGGCCGTGTACGCTCCTAACGGCGAAAGCGCCGTCGCTACCACCAGTATCGGCAGGGCCGTTCTGAACACGACCAGCCTTCTTCGAATATACCTGGAGGAGGCGAAGATCATCGCCAGGCAGTTCAGAAGCAAGGCTGTGGACATAGCCTCGCGGATGGGAATCCCAATGGCGTCGAAGACAGGTATCAGAATAAACGCCGCCCCTACGCCGGCGATAGTGAGCGCCGTGGTGAAGACAAAGGTTACAACAGCGGCGATGCCCGTGACTATCATGTTCCCTCTTCACTAGGCTCTGTCTGAGAAATCGGCTGTCGCACAGAGAGCGAGCGAATGCAGCCGCTCGCATCCAAGTCCGCTTTTCCAGACAGAGCGTAATTGCTAAGAGCCTAACCCGCATATCCCGAGCAAGGCAGGCAAAGCTTGCGACCGTCCTTCAGCCGCAGGTAGCTTTCGGCCACCATCTCCCCACACTGTTCGCAGGGGGCGGCAGAGAAGACGTGAGGCGGCGTCTCGATGTCCATCTCCGTTGGCTCTCCTATGTCACAGAGGTTCTCGATGGGGGCCTCCAGGGCATTACGGATCAGCGGTTCAGCCACCTCCAGCGGCACTCTGGATGCAGGGACGCCCTGGCTTCTGTATTTCGTGAAGAATTCTTTGCCCATGCTCGCCTGCAGGGACGCTGTGCGCATCAGGCCGCGCACTCCCATCTTCCGGCCGGGATCGTAGAGGGTGACGGCGAATTTGCCGTAGTTGAGGCGGCGAATATTCCCCTTGCCCAACGTACAGCCCGTGGCGGCCATTACCCCATCGGCGAAACATCCGGCGAAATGGTCGGCGCCTGTCTCAACAAGCGCCAGCAGCTCGCTGTCGCGGGCGCGCTCCACGCTCAGCCGGCGCATCATCTCGCGCGCCAGCCTGAATCCCGTTGGCATGGCCGGGCATCGGTGCCCGTGAAAAGCGAATGCCAGTTCCAGCATCTTAGCATCGTCCATCGTCGTTCCCTTTCTTCAGTTCTTGTAACTTGAACATGGGATGTATATCTTCCTCGCCTCGACCATGCGCAGCCCGTGCGCGAAGGTCGGCATGGGCGGGCGCTTGTGCCCAAGGAAGGTGATTCTCATTGCCCGCGGTTGCCTATTCACGACAGTCACCTTCTCTCAATCAGTTCGGTGCGCTGCCGCGCAACAATCTTCAGGACGCGCTCGACACAGTCGAGGAAGTCCAGCGCGCAAGGCACACGAAGGCGATACCAGACTTGTGCGCCCCGCTTATCACCGAAAACTATTCCCGCGTTCTCGAGCACGGAGAGATGTTTGGAAACAGTCGAGATATCATCTCCCACCATCTCGGTCAGTTCCGAGACGCAACGCTCGCCATTGGCGATTTCGTCCACGATGAAGAGCCGCGTCGGATGTGACATGGCCTTCATGACTTTCGCTCTCGCCTGGTAACGCGCCTTGATTCTCGCCTGCATAATTGACACTCCTGTCAAGAGTCATTGGCTATTTTACCAATACGCCAATAGACTTTCAATTGTATCCAAGAAAAAAAGCTGGAGATGACGCGGCGCTTCACTGCGGCAAAGGCGGGATGGGGAACGTCAGGGCAATGAGAATATCGAATATCAAATGTGCAACTCACAAGGTTCAGGACCCGCCCCAGACGGTTTTCACGCCGACCACATATTCCTGGCCGAAGAGGTCGAATATTGACAGGCCAATTTTGGTCCAGGGGCGACGGTTGCTGAGCCGGGGCTGTATTCGTGTGCCCGCACACGGTTTGCGAGCCGCTCGAGGCGCCGCAGACGCGCGCGCCGCGCAGACACTACCGACGCGGGAAAGCCCGAGTATTCACACGTCAATATCGGTTGGAGGTGTGGGGCAGTGGTAAGTGGTAGCCCAGCCTGTTGGCATGGCGGAACGCGCCGCGCAAGGGCAGGGCCGCCGGCGCGAAGCCCGGCCGCACTGAGATATGCTATGATGGCCTCACGTAGGAGCAGTCCCTGCACACGGGGCTTTCGTCGTAGCGTCCGGGTTCAGAGCAGGCGCCGATGATGCTTCATCAGCGCGCCGTTCCAGACCTCTGGGAGTGACTGCCTCGACATGTCCCCGAAGATGACATGGCGCCGCCAGTCATGACAACACAGCACAACGCGCCCGTCAACCAGGACGCTGAGGCGCAGCAAAGGCAGGTTGCAGCGCAGGCGCGGCCTGCCGGCCAGTCTCAAGAGACGGCGGGCCAGTGTGGGACGTTCTTCGCCTCTGAGTTTCTCAAATGCGGCGAGCGAGCCTGCGCGGTTCGACATGGACAGCATGCCCACGCTCGCGTGATTCGACCGCCAGTAGCGCGCAAACTCTCGTTCCTCCCCCGCGTTTGCGGCCTGCCGCAGGAACCGGCAGGTGACGCGCATCGGCCCAGAGCGGCGCAAGAGAGCATGGACGTTATTGACGACTGTATTGAAATCCAGCCCCGGTCGGACTGTGCGATACGTCTCTTCACACACCGCATCTATGCTGACGTATACCTCGTCCAGGCCGGCTTCCCGCAGCTCGTCAATGCGCTGAGGAGTCAGCAGCGAGCCGTTTGTCACAGTCATAATCTGGGCTTTCCTGCCAAGCAGTTCCTTGGCCTGGCGAACGCGCGTGGCCAGCTCCTGGTCAATCAGCGGCTCGTTCTGCAGCATCAGGGTGAAGACTCTCACGGAACCCGCGCGGCGCAGGCCGTCGAGGATCCGCAGATACAAGCCTTCCTCCATGTGACGAGGCGCGCTTTGGTCCAGCGAGGCGCTGTAAGGGCACGTCGGGCAGGAGGCATTGCAGCCAGTAGGAGTGCTGCAGTTGCTTCTCCAACCACGTCCTCCGAACGGTGAACGGCTCCCCGGTGGAACCGCTGGTTTGCGCAGTCGCAAGACGGTCAGGATTGATCCCCCGCGCGAGGATGTCCTTCACGGGAACCTGACGCAGGTCGTCCTTGGTCGTGATCGGAAGGGCCTCCAAATCGGATGCCGTGCGGATATCGCGTGGAGCGATGCCGCTTCGGTCGAATAGCCTGCGGTAGTAGGGGACGTTCTCGTAAGCATGCCCGATCAGCCGCCGAAGGCATTCGTCCTGAAAGTCACGGATCCTCCGGCGGGTGAGGGCGGGTCGCCAGAACATCCGGTATAGGGCCTCGGCGCAGTTGATAACGCTGTTCAACCTGCTCTCCCGTGATGCTCGTCAACGGACGGGAATGCTCTCGCCATTCTACAATGGCGCCATGCGGAATTAAAGGCGCCGCGCACATCGCGTGTGACATGCTGCGATTGGCGCGCTACTTTACTGACACTTCCAGTCCCTCCGGGTCGAGCATCACGTTCATGCTCGCGGGGAAGCGCGCCGGGTCGCGCACGAAGTCGAAGTACGCCCCCAGCTCATCGGCGCCGTTGATGCTGTTGTGCGCCAGGGTCAATGCGCCGCGCGGCATCCGGTCGTATCCCGCCTCGAGGATGTCCAGGTAGATGCCCTTGCCTTTCTGGCCTCCCTCGTTGGCGTCCAGGTAGAGCAAGTGGATGGGCTCGGCGAAGGCGCTCACGAACGCGATGGCGTCGTCGGCCACGATCCGCGCGACGCCGCTCGGGTCAATCCGCCGCACGTTGCGCTCGGCGCGTTCGGCCTCCTGCGGTTGGATTTCGACGCCGACGAGCTGATCGGCCGCATAGCACGCCCCCGGCCCGACGGCGGCGCCGGCGTTCGAGATGAAGGTGAATCCGCAGAAGATGCCCGCCGCGATCATGTTGTCCGGCTGCGCGATAGCATTGAGCGCGTAGATAAGCCGCTGCATCCGGGGGCTGATGGCCGTCCAGGGGATTTCGAACAGCTCCTGCACGGCCCGTCGGTGGGCCAGCATCCTATCGCGATCGTAGTTGGTGTGCGGCACGATGCCGGCGTCGCGAAGCGCCGCGAGGGCTTCGTCAACGACCGCAATCTCGCGCTCCAGGGGCTCCAGCGGCCGGTGGGGATTTTGGTAATCCATGCAGTAGCTTTGCCAATCATCGGTTCGGAAGGTCTGCGTCACAACGTCGCTCCTTGCTTTGAGCTGGTTCGCGCCGAGGCCGGCCCCGGGCGGTTAAAGGCTCTGGATTCTACACGAAGCGGAGGGAGACTCGCCACTGACACACGATATCGTGGTCAAGCTTCAGCGCAATTAGTAGCCGAGGGCCGTCAGTTCGCAGCGCCGTCGGCGGTGGGTTGAGCGGGCTGGCTCTGCTGCTGGCCGGAGCCCCCGTCCCGGCCCTCAGGGTTCGTCTCCGTCGTCTGTTCCTGCGTGGTGAGGTCCCAGCGCGCGACGAGCGCGCGGGCCCCCCAGTACGCGCTGGCAAGGGCGAGCGCAACGAGGACGGTCCGCACGAGGACTGCGACCCACCGCGGCGGAGGAGCGCCCTGGGCGCCCTTGGGGTACGGGGCGGACCTTGTGAACAGACGCCTTTGGGCCCGGTTCAGTCTCATGCGCGCGTTGATGCTCCAGCCGCATCCTTCCAGCAGGGCGCTCAGGTCCTGCCGCCCGAGCTTCATGGCCGCCAGCACGACCAGGGGTACCATCACGACCAGCACGGCGCCCAGAAGG
The DNA here is from genome assembly GCA_021161675.1 of Planctomycetota bacterium. Taxonomy (GTDB): domain Bacteria; phylum Planctomycetota; class Brocadiia; order SM23-32; family SM23-32; genus JAGHAF01. The sequence continues at coordinate 23,877 of JAGHAF010000076.1, forward strand.
CCGAGCGCTATCTTGGCGAGGCCCAACTCGGCGAAGGTCTGGGTGATGTAGGCCAGCGCCGAGCCGAGCGCGGCCGTTGCGACGCCGATGCCTATCAGCATTCCGGCGCGCCCGCCGGCGGTGGCTGCTGGCGTCTCGGCCGCCGGTCGCTGAATGGCGGCGGCGCCATGCTCGAGCTGGGCCTCCAGGTTATCCTGGGCCGCTCCATAGAGCTTCTGGATCTTGCCCGTAACGAAGCCCAACATGCGAACAAACGGGGCCACCATCGCCTCGCTCAGGCTGATGGGGTTCTCGACGATTCGAACGATTCGCGCGTCGTGCTCCACGCCTTGCGTGTCGAAAAATATCCCTCGCTTGCCCAGCGCCAGGTTCCCCCTTGAGCCCGAAGTGGCCGGCATGGCGACAACGTAGCCGTCCTGGCCTGCCGCGCCGCTGACCTTCAGGTAGACCGTGAAGATATTACTCGCCCCGACGATAGCGCTGTGCGCCGCCAAATCCTCAACGAGGACGGCAAAGTTGAACCGGCGCCCGTCTATGACAGCGGAGCCCACCTCGAAGAGCGCCCTGCGCTCGGGGTCGTAGAGTTCGGGGAAGCTCACGAAGTTGTTGACCAGGCGCATCAGGTTCTCGTGGTAGAGCAGCAGCCGCTCTACCTGCCGCACTCCCTTGAGCATGGTGGCCACGACGGCGTCGGCCGCGATCATCTCACGCACCTTCTGCGCCTGCGAGCCGTCGCGATACTCCAGGAGGCGCTCGGCGGGCAGTCCCTCGACCTCGGCGCCTTTCTTGCCCCGGACGTATGTTCCATACGTGGCCAGCGCCGCCTTGAGCCGCTCCCAGTCGCTCGAAGAGAGGCGCTCGGGCGTCTCGCCCAGGATTGGCCGAATCACTTGCGCCTTCAGTTCGACGAGCCAGCTTCGATAAAGTGGGTTGACGGCCTCAGGGTCCAAAGGAAGCAAAGCATCCGCCGTGGGCTCGGCCAGCGGCATCCGCTCAAGATATGAGCGCGCCGCGGCGGTCGCCTGCGGGTCAAGGTCCTCAGGGTCCGGCGCCCTCCAGCCGACCTGCGAGCGGGCGCGCGGGTCGAAGCGAACGGCGCGGCAGAGCTCGAAGAAGGCGTCCACGATCGCCGCGTGGCGCTCGTAGACGTTCCAGGCGTCGGGTGTCGCGGCGCCAAGCGGCATGATCTCGGTTACGCTCTCGCCGGCGGGGATCTCGCCCGCCGCCCTCCAGTCCAGGTAGCCGCCCACGGCATCCATGAAGCGGGCCAGGTCTTCCTCGGCGATTCCCATGCGCCCGCCGCTGTCATCCCGGCCGCCGGTGCAGGCCAGAGCGTCCTGGATGAAACGAGCCGTCTCGGGCTCGTCCGCCGCCTCCGGCGGGACGATCCCGTCTCCGTTCAGAGGCCGGCTCTTGACCCCGGCGGTGAACGCGCGCACCTGCTCCAGGGAGACCGCCTCGGCGTCGGCGGCCCCCTGGCTCTCCAGGACGAACCGCGCCGAGTCCACCAGTGATGCGCCCTCAGCCGTGTCGGAACGGATGGCGTTCAGGGCCACGACGTCCACGCCGTCGGCCAGGCGGGATCGGTCCGAAAGCATGCCCAGCAGCCAGCGCACGGCCGCCTTCAGCTCGCGCGTGTGGATGCGGCCGCCGCCGTCGGAGTCCACCAGCGCCAGGAACTCAGGGTCGCAGCGAAAGGCGCTCACGGGCGCGCTCGTGGCTACCCAGAGGGACTCGTCGAGCGAGAGTGCGGCCTCGAGGTCCTCGGCCGTCTCCACGCGAAGCTGGCAGGTTTTCCCGACTTTTCTGAACCGCAATTCCTCTCCCTCCGTTGTTCCGCTCCGCCGGTTCCAGGAACTGATCAAGGTTGCCGGCCGCGAGTTCGCGCAAGCCCCCCTCGCAGCGTATGTGACGCTCGCCGCGGGCCGATCAGCCTTCCGTCGCCGGCCGGGCAATTGGGGAGCGGCCATCCCCGATACTACTCGAACTCAGTCGCTGAGTTGTCAAGTCGCTCGGTTGCTAAGGGGAACCGTCCTTAGCAACTTGGCAACGCAGCAACATAACAACTCTTGCCTTGTACACCTGGGGAGGCGCGATTTCAAGTGTTGGGAAGGGCGTCGGTCTCCGAAGCCGGCGTCTGCCTTTGTGGCGGATGGCGCTCGCGTCAGTGGTTCTACGAAAGCGCTCAGGCTTCTTTTCGGCGATACGTAAGAGCAGGTGCAAACCGTTTCCGCCTGCGGTCAAAGGCGGGAAATGGCGCCCACCTGGGAGGCGCTTGATCCGGCTTCGGTCAGGGAGAGTGTGGAGACCTGCGCCACCACGTCAAGCAATCCGCCCTCCCGGGCGAGCTTGATCCGCAGGCTCTTGACGCCGATCATAGCTTCGGTAGAGCGCAGTCTCAAAAGAAACTCGGTGACCTCTTGCAGCGCCACATTCTCCATTTTGACTTCCACGGATACGCCGACGTAGGTGTCGTTGATGGGCGCGGTCTCCAGGTTCATGTAGACAATGTTCTCGGAGAGGCCGCATTTCTTGCCCACGTCCTCGATGAAGGAAAGTATATCGAAGTCCCTGGTTTGTTTCTGTATTTTCTCTCGTATGCGGCCGATCTCGTCTTTGAGCGCGAGGTACTCGGCGCTTCTTGCGCGCAGGGCACTGAGAGATTCGTTTTTTGGCCCCAGCACGCGCTCGAGGGTCGCCACCCGCTCTATCGCTGGTTTCACACGCGCCTGGTATGCCGCCACGAGCGCTATGAGAAGCGCCAGGATGACAAGCATCAGCTTTTCTCTTCGCATGAGCTGCATTGTAGGTTCCTACGTATGTGAAAGCGTAATCGCCATCGTGAAACGGGGATTGCCGCGGTCCATGTTGATGTCTGTGATTTCAATAGCGCCGAACTCGGCCACGGTTTGCATGGCTCTCTTGAAGGCGTCCGCGGATTTGAGGGAGTCGGCGGCGCCCTTCAGCAGCACGGAGCGGCCCCTTATGGAGAGCTCGGAGATCGTCACCTTGATGTTCGCCGGCGCCCCGGCGCTGATGAGCTGGAGTATTCGGAGGGGTGATTGGGCGTCGGGCGCCGCCGAGGCGAAGCTGTCGTATTCCGCGCGCAATGCCTTCAGATGTGTCTGTAGCTGCAGGAGCGGGTCCACGATGTTCGGCTCTTCCGGCAGTGTTTCCCGGAATATCTTATTGATCTCGGCCGTCACGCGCCGGTCCTCTCTTTCAAGGCGCTGCAGGTGGAGCAGCAGCCCCAGAAGCCACGACACTGCCAGCAAAGCGGCCAGTATCGCAAAGACGACAAGGCCACGCTTGAGAGCCGCCGCCTTGTTTGCCTTGAACCGGTCCGCCGCCAGAAAGTTCATCCCCCCGGCGCCGCGGTCCGCCGCCCTCAGCGCCAGCCCGAGGGCGATAGTGAATTCGGAGGACGCTTCCTGCTCATCCGGGCGGGCGATCCTCGCGAAAGGCTCCAGGAGCGTTACCGCGCATCCTAGCCGTTCTTCCAGAAG
>JAGHAF010000124.1 GCA_021161675.1 Planctomycetota bacterium
CAGCGCGCGGCCTTCGAGAAGCGGCTTATCTTCACGGGACGGACGCCTTGCCGGAAATCCGGATCATCCTGGCTTCTCACGACGTAGCAGGCCGCGTCCTTGAGCTTGCCGAAACCTGCTATCTGGTCCACGTGGACGGTGACGATCCGGTCGGAGCGGATTTGCACGTCGCGCATGCCTTTTGACCACGATTGCTCGAGAAGTTGCCGGGTCCGCGCGGAGTTGGAACCCCACACCTCTGCGAAGTATCCCACGGGTGGCGTCTGGGGTCTCTGGAAGGTCCCGATCGTCTGCCGGTCCAGGGAGAAGTCCTTGTCGGTGATCGTGATGGCGGCTACGCCGATTACGCAAGCCCCTGTGCTCTCCAGGCTTATGCCAGTGATCGTCTTGTCCGGTCTCGGGTTCTCCCATTTCAGAGCCCAGAAGACAACGGGGCTGTTCCAGTTGCGGCTGATGTCGTTGATGCCCTGAGTGACCGGCCAGCGAACGGCGGTGGTGTATTTAAGGACGGCCTCCGCCCAGTTCTCGCCGCCGAGCGCCTCAAATTTCTCCGGCATTCCGTCTGCCTTCTTCATCGCTTCCGGCGCGTCCGGGGTGGGCTCTTCGTAGTTATTCCACCAGCGGCCCTGGTACCAGCCGCTGAGTTCCTTCCCCATGCGCAGGTTCAGTTCGGCACTTCCCCCGTCGGCGTAGTCGAGCTTGAGCTTTCCACCCGTTGGGGCTCTGTCGCGTCTCGTGCGCCCTTCGGAGTGCATGACGAAGACGAACTTGCCCCTTGCCTTCAGCCCGGTGAGTTTCACCGTCCTGGGCAGGTCCGGCCAGCATTTCTCCGTGCCGGTCATCACCAGGTTCTTACCGTTGTTCTCCTCGGGGTCCACGAAGTCAAAGAAATAGCCTCTATGAAGCTTCGCGCCGAACTCCAGGGGAGGATAGGTGTGGAAGTCGTTCGTGCCTTCATCGGTCCACCCCCCCTCGCCGTTGTCGCTTACTCCGTCGTCATAGCAGGAGGAGTTCATGACATCCCGCAATTCGACAACGATGTGCCCTTCGAGTTTTTTCTGTGAGACTTTCAATTCAACCGCCTCCACGCTGGAAAGCGCACAAAAGGCAAACGCCAGCACAATCAAGCCCCATAGTCTACGCATCAGTTATCCTTCCTGAAGAGACTTTCACGATCTATCATCACAACCTTTTGAGCTCCGCTCGTCCACTATATGCACCAGAGAATCAAGTTCGTCAAGCGCAATTCGAATCGCACTTGTCCCCTGTCGTATGCAGGTGCTATACTCTCCGGGATTGACGCCCCGGTGGGTACGACGCGTTGAACAAGAACAGGTTTGCAGGAAAGGCAGAGTTATGGTTACTGAGAAACGTCCTCTGAATGTTTCTTCTTACATATACGGCGCGGGCGACGTGGGCCTGCCCGGCTATGATTGGGAGAACGATTTCGAACTCGTCCGCCTGGCCACGGAAGCCGGCGTCTGGATCCACAGCAGCCCCAATTACGGCGGCCAGGATAACGCCGGCGGCACAATCCGATTCCTGCGCGAGTGCTTCGACAAGCTGGGCGCCCGCGTGCCCATGATACTGAAACTCTACATAAAGGGCTACGAGGGTTGGGTCGAAGGCACCACCTCCGACCCGCGGCTCAACGTAGAGGACATGTGTTCGATACTCGGCATGGACAGGGTGGACATCGGCCAGATATGGGCCAGCGATAAGCTGCTTACCGACCTGCCCGAACGGGGCCCCGTATATCAGGTCCTCAATGAGTTGAGAGACGAAGGCGCCGTGGGGCATTACTTCTATCAGCTCGAACCGTCCTCAAAGACCTCTGAAATTGAGCTGCTCCTGGAGAGCGGCGTGGTGGACGGATTCATGTATTACCACAATGTAATCGAACGCGACGTGAGTAATGACGTCTACGATTTGCTCGCCGCACGCGGCACTCCGCAGATCGCGCTGCGCAGCTTCGGTCATACCATCGTAGACTACGCCACTTGGGACAGCGCCACGGCGCTCACGCATCCGAACGCGAGTCCCGAGACGATTGAGAGGGTGGACGCGCTGCGGCAGCCGTTCGAAGAGTCGGGCTGCGGGGATTGGGTCGAGTTCTGCATGGGATTCGCCGCCAGCCTGCCGACCGTCCTGGGAACAATCGGGAGCACGACCAAGCCGGAACACCTCAGGGCGAACCTGGCCGCCGACCAGGCGGCCGAACCACTCGAGCAGAAAGTCATTGACATGATAGAAGCGCTGCAAAGAGAATGGTACGCGACCGAATAACGTCAGAACGGAAAGATGCCCACAATGGGAATTGCAAAACACATCGTCACGCAGGACTATCACGTTCACACAACCCTTTCAGTCTGCGCCCTCAAAGAGATGACGGTGCAGAATATCGTGCGCCGCGCCGAACGCATCGGCTACCGGCTGCTCGGAATCTCTGACCATCTCGGCGGTTACAACACCCCTGCCGATCTGCGGGGACTCACGCCGCAATTGACGGAGATAGAGACGGATGTAGAACTCTTTCTCGGCTGCGAGATGTGCGTCAAACTGTCAGGAGAGCCCGTGTTCCCCGCCGAGGAGGTCGCGTTCCTCGACTACGTCATGGTCGCCATGTGCCACGTTATCGGAGATCTTCCGCCGCTGAAGGACGATCCGAAGGCATGGCTGGACGGCTGGGCCGGGCGCCTCGACGGCGCCATCGCGTGCGACGACCGCATCAACATACTCGCGCATCCGCTGCGAACTCTGGGCGGCTACTACGAGGGCAAGCCCTTGATGCTGCACCTTCCTCCCGCACGATGGGAGGAACTGTTCCGCGGCATGGCGGAGCGCGGGATAGCGATGGAAATGTGCGGGGTGATGGAAAACTACCCCACCGTCTATGACGCCGTCAGGGTGGTCCACAGGATTGCGCACGAGCAGGGCGTGAAGTTCACCGCCAGCAGCGACGCCCACGGCCTGGACCGAATGGGCTTCCAATGCACCAATATCCGCCTTGCCGAAGACCTGGGCCTGACGCCGGAGGACTTCTGGACGCCCACCAGATCGGCCAAATAAAGCTCTTCACCCTGAGACCCCCGGCAGATGCAGCGGATATCTTCCGAAATCAGCCCGCCTGACAAGGCCCTTCTCGCCGAATGGCAGGCCGTTATCAGCCACTCCCATCACATCCGCGGCGGCTCGCTGGACTTCGACGGCGCCAACCGCAACCTGGTGGAATGGTGCCGCCAAAACGACATCCGCGCGGCGGGCGTCGGCTCGCCCTGGACGCCGCTCTCAGCACGCCACTACCTCCAGTACGAAGGCCCCGATCGCGACCTCTACTACTCCGAAGACTTCGACCCCAAGTCCGTCATGGACCGGGAGGACATCCAGAATTTGTTCGACCGGCTCAACGAACTGGCCGACGGGGACGCGCTTTTCTACCACGACAACGAGACGCCGAAGGGCCGCAACGGGCATTGCTGGTGGTTCGGCTACTACTATGACTTCCCCGCCTGGCACGATTACTCGCAGGATCGGCCGATCCAATACTACGACAACGATCCGCAATGTGAGATCAACTCCCTGACCGGCAAGCCGCACCGGCGCCGGTGC
>JAGHAF010000031.1 GCA_021161675.1 Planctomycetota bacterium
ATGCAGGCCTGGCGGCGCTTGCGGGGGCGGCGCCCTCGGGCGCCGCTATGGTAAAGCGGCTCTCCACTTTGTGTCCCATGCTGCCGGTGAACGTCACGCGCCAGAGGCCCGGCGCGCCGTCCGTGCGTATGTCAAACTTGCCCTTATCGTCGGCGCGCCCTTCCACGAATAGTGAGCCGTCCGGCCTGTAGACCTGGACGTGCACCATCCGGGCGGGCTTTCCGTCCGGGAAGAACGCCTGGGCGAGAGCCGTGCCGTCATCGTGCACCCGGCAGGCGGCGAGCATCTTGTGCGCGAAGGCCGCCCGGACGGGCGCCATCAGCAGCACGGCGGCGATAAGCGCTAATGCAGCGGGCTTATTACGCATCGCTCGGCTCCAGTATCTGTGGGTTCACCTTCTTAAGAAGCGACACCGCAAAGCCTGTGACCAGACCCTCCACGATGGCCACCGGGATGTATGCCACCACAACGGCCCACGCCACGCCGATGAACTCTTCACCGGCCATGGACAGGACGAACTTCAAGAGCGCCAGGGCCACCGCCACCGCGCCGGCGCCGGCAAGGAAGCCGAAAATAAATGTGCTCCCGCGCAAGCGCACCCGCTTCTCCAGCCGGAACAGATAGTAGGCCGGATACGCCGGCAGACCCATCACCAGCGCGTTGACTCCCAGCGAAGTCTTTCCCCCATATCCCAGCAGCGCTTGCAGCGCCAGGCCGAACAGTATCGGCAGGAATGCCCAGGGCCCCATGATTATCCCTACCAGGCCGACGAGCAGCAGGTGAACCGACGTGGGACCTATGGGAATCGGCACGATTGACGCCACGAAGAAGAACGACGCGCAGAACGCCACGCGCGGGATCTTCTGGGCGTCCAGGCGCATGAGCAGCCCGCCCGCCAGGGCCACCGTGCCCAGCCCGCCTGCCGCAAGCTCTTGCAGAGGCAGCACGCCGTCGCTTATGTGCATTTGCGACTCCTGAGAGTTAGCGCTGCGGGCTGAACGGCTCTTCCACGTGCACCCAGACGCCTCCGCGCAGCAGACGCGGGAACCGGCGGCCGTCAACGGTGACACTCCCCGACTCGGCCGAAACCGAGACCATCCACCAGCCCGGTTCGTCCAGCGTGTAGCTCACGTAACCGTTCACGTCCGTCTTGGCCACGCGCGTTATCATCGGGACGTCTTCTTCCCCGAACTGGTCCTCTGGCAGCGTCTGCTCGTCCACGTGAAAACCGTTGAACTTCTCTATTTCCACCGTCGCGCCCGCCAGTGGTTTGCCGTCCAGGTAGGCCCGAGCCTTGAAGACGAAGCCCGCTTCGAGTCCGTATGGGCGCGTCAGCGGCACAAGCTCGATGGGCAGCCCCAGCCGCGTGTCCCACCCCACCTCGGCCATCACGTGCAGGCACTGCTTGACGTAATCCTGCACCGCCTCGTCTTCCTCCTCGATCGCCACGGCGGGCGCCTCCACGACCAGCCACGTGTCACCAAGGCTCTCAGGCGTGTAGGTGAACGTAAAGGTCTTGCGCGCCAGCCCGGTGGCGGGGTCCTGCATCTCGGCGGGTTCGACGGACACCTTTTCTTTCTCCCCCTGGGGCGTGACGGCGTACACGCCGGGCCGCTGCGCGTCGAAAATCACCATCTCGTACGGATGCCCCCAGAAGTACTGCCAGGAGACCTGCTGTCCCAATTTGCCGTAGCCGTTGGGGCTATCCGGCCAAAAGGTCTGGAAGTGCGCGGAGACGCTCCCCGCGCCTGCCGCCAGTGCGGCAAGAACTACGAACAAGACCACGATTTTGCGCATCGTCCGGCGCCTCCTATAGTGTAACACGATTATTAGAAACGTATACCCTAAGAGGGCGGCGCCGTCAAGGGACGATTTGCGTTATGTGGGAGGGGGGCGGCGTCAGTCAACCGCGGTCGTGCGCCCGGCGGACCCCATGGAAGACGCTCAGCCCGGGCTCAGGAGGAATACGTCCGCAGCACGCGCCGGCGCACGTCCTCTATGTGGGACACGCCCTCGCCTTGCCATCGCTGAAGTTCGCCCTGGCGCGTGCGCCAGAGCCGGTCGGCCATTTGGGGGGTGGCGCCGAGCTTTTCGGCCGCCAGCTTGCAGAGTTCGTCGCGGCCGAGGAGCCGGTGGAACCGGTCATCTGCGCCGTCCCACTCGTAAATCGGGCGATGCGCCCCGCCGGTGAAGTGGCACAGGGAGCGGACGCGCCTGCGCACGCCACGCCCGGTCCGATCGGCCACCATGTAGAGCTGGAGTGAGATACGGCGGAAGTCCTCTTCGCCCACTCCGAGCCCCGATAGCGCTTCCCAGCTCTGAAGCGGCGTGTCCGCGTGGATGCAGGAGACGCAGCGCGCGCCGCCGGCGCTGAGCCGGAAGAAGTCTCGCGCATCCCGGCCCCAGATGTAGGCGAACCACGCGCCCGAGCCGATCTCATGCGCCAGGTAGGTGACGGGCGGCTCGACAGGCCTGCTGATCGCGTTGTCTATGACGCGTCGGTCGGAGACCGTTACGATTCTCTCTTCCGGGGGCAGGAAGGAAAGCAGGGCGGCCATCAGGGTGGTCTTGCCCACGCCTCCGGGGACGGCGCCGGTTATGAAGCTCTCGCCCGCCTGGAGCGTCAGCCAGCAGAAGGCGGCCATCTCTGCGGTGATGGAGCCGTCTTTGATGAGATCAACGATGCTGAGGGCGCGCCCGCCCCTCTGGTTGAGCAGTTCGATCTGCGCCAGGTTGTGCTTCTCTACGTCCACGCGAGCCCTCCTGCGGAGAACGTTTGTCTTTTTACATGGCCGGGCGGATATGGTAAAACAAGTCCAACCTGTTTGGTAGCGAGAGACTTTATTTCGGCGGAGCCATGCGCACAACTTTCGTGTTTGCGGCCGCGTTGGTGGTTTTCATGGTTCAGCCGTGCCACGCCGAGGACCCCTTCCAGATCCTGTACCTGGAGAGCGGGAAGCCCGTGCAGAGTTGGCAGAAGGACGGTGTGCGCACGTTCGTGGCGCCCGACGGGGCCACGCTGCGCCAGGGCGGCGAGCGCCTGGTCGCCCCCTGCATGGTGGCCTGGTTCGAGGAGACGGGGGCCGGGCGCGGCCGGCTGCGCGTATATGCGGAGCAGCTCGGCGGCGGGCGACAAGTCACCTTCCTGGAGGGGAAGGACGTTCGCACGTGCGGCGCGGCGCTGCTTGAGTTCGAGGCCGCGTTCTCGTTCGTCCTGGACTGTCCCCTTCACAAGAGCGAGGGCGCGCAGTCTTCCCCTCTTCTGAGCAGGGCCGAATCCGTCACGGCGGGGCTGGAGGCGCCGCATTTCTGGGAGAAGCCGCCGGAGGGGCCGGCGCCCGAGCTTTTTGAGCGCGTGATGGCCAGGTTCAGCGCCGACCAGGTGCAGATCTTCGGGAACGAAGGAACCGCCGTGTACATCGGTGACGTGCGCTGCGATTACGGCAACATTTCCATCAGGGCCGACCGGGCGGTGCTCTGGTACAACAGGGCCCGCAAGAGCTACGAGGTCTACGCCGAGGGGGCCGTCCGCATCAGGCCGAAGGGCGGGGCGGCGGCGAACCAACTGGAAGGGATGGAGGATGCGGCGGCGGTCCTTGAACTGCTCGGATTCGCCTCCGCCGACCGCCTGTACATCAATCCGCAGGCCGCCAAGGGCCTTGCCGAGAACATCGAACTGCGGATTGCGGACCCTGACCCACAGAAGGAGCTCGTCTACGTCGTGCGGGGCAATGACGCATACATAATGGACGCCAACACCCTGGAGGTGCGGCAGATGTCCCTGACTACCTGTCAGTTCGCCCGCCCTCACTATCGGATCGCCGCCGCTCGCGCGCAGGTGATCCGCCAGCCGCCCAGCACGTTCCTGGACATCTGGGACGTGAAACTGCAAGTGGGACGAGGGGAGACTACGCTGCTGCGTCTGCCTTTCATGGGGACAGATTTGACCAACCGGTCCTATCTGGTGACGGACTACGCTTTGGGCTCATCGAGCAAATTCGGGACCTTCATGCAGACCACCTGGCGGCCGCTCGACATCGTCGGGGCGCCGCCGTGGATCAAGGATTGGACGGCCAACCTGGATTATTACTCCGCCCGGGGGCCTGGAATCGGCAGCGAACTGACCTACGAGTCCACCGGCCCGGGATATCCCCACCACGAGGGCATGGCGCGCTTCTACTACGTTCAGGACAGCAAGGACGAAGACGATACCGGGCTGCCCGTGCCGAAGAGTAACCGCGGTCGGCTGCACGTGCGCCACCGGGTGCAGCTCGATCCGAACTGGCGCATCGACGGGGAACTCTACTGGCTTTCCGACGAGGGATTCCTCAACGAGTACTTCAACGCGGACTTCGAGGACGAGAAAACGCCTGAGACCTACCTGCTGGCCCGCTACCTGCACGACTCAACCTACGCGTCCCTGCTGGTCAAGCGTCGGCTCAACAGCTTCCTGACCCAGGTGCAGAGCGCGCCGAGCGCCGATGTCGAGATGATGGCTCTGCCGCTGGGGCGATTCGTCTACGACGGCAGCTTGAGCGCCGGACGCTACGATCTTGAATTCAGCGACCTCCTCACGCCCAGCCCGCCCGACCCGCCGCAGATGACGCGGTTTCACACACAGCAGCGCCTGTCCCTGCCGTTCTCCTGGGGGATACTGCGGCTCGACCCTTCGGTGCGAGTCCTGGCGACCCGGACCGACAGCGGCGCATACAACGGCGCATCATTCGCCGGTTCCAAGAGCCGCACCGGCGTTGGCGCCGGCCTGAGCGCCAGCACGACCTTCTCGCGCACCTTCCCGACCCAGAGCAAGCTGCTGGGGCTCAACCGCCTTCGCCACGTTGTGATACCATACGTCCAGTTCGAAACCCTCAGCGTCAGCGGGGCGGCTTCCAGTGAGTTCGTGCAGATGGACCAGGTGGACCAAATAGATTCGGGTTCCGTCACCACCATCGGCCTGAAGCAACGCTTTCAGACCAAACGATGGCGCGACGAGCAGTGGCGCTCCATTGATTGGATGGAATTGGACCTGGCCTACGTCAAGCGGTCCAGCGATTCGGTCAACATGTTATTGGACGAGGATTACATCAGCGCGGACATGGAGATGAGGCTGACCGACCACGTCTCCCTCCACTCCCGTGACAATCGGTTCGGGCTGGAGAACCTGCGGGACGTCTGGAACTTCGGAATGAGTCTGGACTGGGCGCCCGGCCTGAAAGCCGACCTCGACTACGATCGCATCGAGGGCGTCAGCTCCACGTTCACAACCGGACTCTACTACCCCCTCAGTGACCGCTATGCGCTCTTGCTGGACGAACGATACGAGTTCGACTCGGCTGGAACCGGGAACAGCAAGAGCCTGGAGTCCGAGCTGGTCATCCGCCGGCTCCTCGACCAATGGGTGCTTGACGTGGGATTCCACCACAAGAAGGCCGGCGGCGAATCCGCCGTCATCTTCGGTTTCGGTCCCAAGGGCTGGGGAATCTTTCGGGACCTGCGCCGCGCGGCGCGTTAGGCTGGTCCGGGCATTTCCATCCGGGGCCGGAGAGGAGCATGTCTGAGCTGATCCCGCAAAAGGGCGACAGGTTGCATCCGCTGACCATCAGTCAGCTAACCGCGAAGATAAAGGGAACCCTCGAATCCCGCTTCGCGAACGTGCGTGTCGTGGGTGAGATTTCGCAGTTCACTCGCGCCTCCTCCGGGCATGTCTATCTCACTCTGAAGGACGAGAACGCCGTGCTGCGGACGGTTCTTTGGCGGCCGGTGGCCGCCTCCCTGCAATTCGAGCTGGCGGAGGGGCTCGAGGTGATCGTCCGGGGAGACGTCGAGGTCTACGCCCCCCGCGGCAGCTACCAGCTCATTGCCCGCTCAATGGCGCCTGTGGGCGCCGGGGCGCTCAGGCTCGCATTCCAGTTGCTGACGGAAAAACTCAAGAAAGAAGGCCTGTTCCGACTGGAGCATAAGAAGCCCCTTCCCCTGTTCCCCCGCAAGATCGGCGTTGTGACCAGCCCGACCGGCGCCGCCGTGCGGGATATTATCAACGTAATCCGGCGGCGCTATCCGCCCGTGGAACTCTACGTCTATCCCTGCGCTGTCCAGGGCAAGGATGCCGCGCCCCAGATCGCCGCCGCCGTGGAACGGCTCAACCGGCAGCGGCCCGACCTGGACCTGATAATCGTGGGACGCGGCGGCGGCAGCCTGGAAGACCTCTGGGCCTTCAATGAAGAAGTGGTGGCCCGCGCCATCTTCGAGAGCCGGATACCGATCGTAAGCGCCGTCGGCCACCAGGTGGATTTCTCGATCTCGGACTTCGTGGCGGACGTGCGGGCCGCCACTCCCACTGAGGCCGGCGAAATCGTGGCGCCCGACGGGGCCGAGCTGCTGCGGCGCGTGCGCCAGCTCGCCCGCCGCATGGGGCTTTCGCTGGGCAACGCCGTCGAGGCCGCCCGGCGTCGGCTGGAAGCGATGGTGACTCGCCCGGCCTTTAGAAAACCGGGCGCAGCGCTGCTGCAACGCGCCCAGCGCGCCGACGACGCGCTGGAGAAGATGAAATCCCTGATGGCGCGCCGGCTGGACTCCTCGCGGGAGAGGTGCGCCACCGCGCGCCACCGCCTCCAGGCGCTCGGCCCCCTGGGCGTGCTCGAGCGCGGCTACAGCCTCACCCTCGGCCCGGACGGCAGTATCCTCCGCTCGGTGGAAGGCGCCCACGAAGGCGACGCGATAACCACCCGGCTGCGCGACGGCAGCCTCCGCTCCAGCGTCCTCGACGTCAAGGCGAATCCCCCTGACGGCGCGTAGGAGGCGCGGCAAACGCCCAATGCTGGAAAGGGCTTGCGGGATGCGTTAGAATCCAGGCCCACCGGGGCATTGAGAGACGAGAGCATGGGCTCTGAAACACGCAAGTCAGATGGCAGCGAGAAACGCGCCAAACGTGACCCTCAGGTGGTTTCCGAGGCCATGCGGCGGGTTAAGGGGCGTGACACCTCGCCGGAAATCGCTTTGAGAAAAGAGTTGTGGGCTCGCGGCCTTCGCTACCGGCTCTGCGACCCAAAGCTCGCGGGCAAGCCGGACATCGTGCTGCCGCGCAGGCGGCTGGCGCTCTTTGTTGACGGAGACTTCTGGCACGGCAACCAGTGGCAACAGCGAGGCTTCGCTTCACTGGAGCAGCAGTTCGCAGAGAGCGACTCGAAAGGCTACTGGGTGCCCAAGATACGTCGCAACATGGAGCGGGACCGGCGCAACACAGCCAGGCTGCTGGCAGAGGGCTGGCGGGTGGTTCGGTTGTGGGAAAGCAGTCTGAAAGAGGATTTGGAGGGTTGTGTCGAGACTGCGCTGAGAGCCGCCGAGCAGGAGGCTCCATATATCGCATCGTCCCACTTGCCGGAATGCGCCTTCGCCGAGTTCTTTGCCGGGATCGGCCTGGTCAGGCTGGCACTGGAGCGGCAGGGCTGGGCCGCTGCATTCGCCAATGACGTGGATCCTAAGAAACATGAGATGTACGAGGCCAATTTCCCCGATGATCCGGCCCAGCGCTATCGAGTGGCGGATATTCACGACCTCTCCGGCGACGACGTGCCCACTGTCGCATTGGCGACGGCTTCCTTTCCCTGCACTGACCTTTCCCTGGCCGGGGCGCGCAATGGTCTGGCGGGCAAGCAGTCCGGCGCCCTTTTCGGCTTTCTCCGGATACTGGGCGAAATGGCAGAGCGTCGCCCGCCGATTGTCATGTTGGAGAACGTCCCGGGACTGGTCAGCTCCCACAAAGGCGAGGACTTCCACAGAGCGTTGCTCGAATTGAACAAGCTGGGGTACGCGGTGGATGCGTTCCTGTTGGACGCGGTGGCGTTTGTTCCGCAGAGCCGTCCGCGTCTGTTCGTCATTGGTGTGAAAGATGAAATCGGAGAGACTACGCCCCGAGAAGACATCCTCACTGCGGAGTCTCCGGCGAGGCCGAAGGAGCTCAGGGAGCGGATGGTTTCCTACAGCGACGTGCGATGGCATATTGCAAGAGTCCCTGTTCCGCGGGTCAGAAAGTCCGCCCTGGCCGACGTGCTGGAGGACCTGCCACGTGATGCGGCGCAGTGGTGGCGCCAGGAGCGGGTTGATTACCTGCTCAGTCAGATGAGTGAAAAGCACCGTCAACTGGCGCAAGAGATGATTGACTCGCCTTCCTACAAGTATGGGACTGTCTTCCGAAGGATGCGCCGTGGGCGCTCAATGGCTGAGTTGCGCACGGACGGAATCGCCGGATGCCTCAGGGCTCCTCGAGGCGGAAGCAGCAGGCAGATACTGGTGAAGGCCGGCAAAGGGAAATGCTTTGCCCGGTTGCTGACTCCCAGAGAGTACGCCCGCCTTCAGGGCGTGCCCGACTCGTACAAGATAGACGTGCCGCAGAACCAGGCTTTTTTCGGGTTTGGAGACGCCGTCTGTGTTCCCATTATCGAGTGGATTGCGAAACACTACCTGAACCCCCTTGTGAACCGGCTCCTTAGAGGTAGAGTTTTCGCGCCGACAGGGACGTCCAAATGAAACAGGGCTTCTATACGAGGACGGGTTACCTTGCATCGTCATTCGGCAGCGCCCGGAGCCTGCCTGTCATGCTGCGAAAGCCGCTTGCTTTGCTGTTTCTGGTCGTCACGCTGCTTCCCGCTTGTGCCGTTGCGCACGGAGAGGCGCCTGGCATCCTGGTGCAGAACGGCGAGCGGCGCTTCTCTTTCCGCCTGCCGGCCCCTTACTGGCAGTGCTACAGCCATGAGGAACTGGCGGCGCAGATGCAGGGCGGCGGCTGCGGGGGACAGCAGGTCCCCCCTTTGCTCCTCTACCTGGCGGGGCACAAAGACGCCCCGGCGCAGGCGCTCATATACGACGGCGTGCGGCCCTACCTCATGCGGGACCAGGACGAGCTGGAAGCGTTCGTGGACGCCATTGTTGACGATCTGAAGCAGCGGCTGCGAGCTAATGTCCAGGTTATCGAGTCAAAATACACCGAACGGGACGGCATGATTATTCACCGCTCGGAGTTCACCGCCATTCCTGGCGGCGGCGGCGGGAGTCCTTGCGGGGCTCTGCCTGGCTCAAGCTCGGAACCGCAGGTGACGCATTGCCTGCTGATGAATTATTTTGTGCATCCGAAGGGTGAGGACGCGCGGTATCTCCAGCTCTTTTGCCTTGCGCCGGACGAGGTGTATCAGGAACTGAAGCCGGAGATTGAGTTTCTTAGCTCCAGCGTGCGCTACACGGGCGAGACGGCGCAGGAGTTCTTCACGCCCGACGCCGCCGAGGAGAAAGTGCTCCGCGCCGAGGATGCGAAACAGGCCGCCGGCAGGGGGCAGAGCAAAATCTCCGGTTCGCTGCTGCCGATCGCCGCGATCGTGATGATCTGGCTGTTGCTTCGCCGCCGCAAGAAAAACGCCGCTTAATCACCGCAGAGAGCGCGGAGAACGCAGAGAATAAACAGCAATGTCGAATGTCCGATGTTCAATTCTCAATGCGCAATGGCGCCGAAGTGCGCCCGTTCTTTCCTTCGACATTCAACATTCAGAGTTCGATATTGGATATTGTCGTTCTCTTGATCCCGCAGGCGCGGGACCGACTCGGGTGCCTTATTTCTTCTCCCTGCTCTCCCCGTAGAGACTGCCGTAGAGTATCGCGGAGGGGCCTATCGTCTGGGGAATGGTGAACTCGCTGCAAATCTCCGAGTGGCTGCTCCACAGGTCCCGCCATCTGCGCCACGTGGGAATGCTTGAAGGATACCTGTCGAGTTCGACTCCGGCCGCCAGGCCGAAAACGGTGATCCCCTTCACCGTCTCGCCGCTCGTGCCCGGCCCCTTGTAGAGGAATTCGCTGATCTCCGGCCTCACCGGCGGGCGGGCGCCCATACCGGTTATAAAGGTCTTCGAGAGCGGGTTGCAGCCGAGCTGGAAGTCGGCGTTCAGGCAGGCGGTGTCCAGGTATTTCTGCTGGCCCGTCAGCCAGTAGGCCAGCAGGCATGGCTCGGCGTAATACC
>JAGHAF010000017.1 GCA_021161675.1 Planctomycetota bacterium
ACGTCGCTGACCAGGCCCACCCCGAGCAACGCGGCCAGCCCCCCTTCGGCGCCGCCGAACGCCCCGGCCAGCAGCGCCTGCAAAGCGAGGAAGAGAAGCGTAACCGTCAGCGCCTCGTATATGCCCCAGGGAACACGGGCGGGGATGCGCGCCCCGTCCGTGCCGGTAGCGACGCCGTTGTCCTTCACCTGCACGTCACCCAGACTTTGCGGGAACGCGGCCCGTCGAACTCGCAGAAGAACACTCCCTGCCACGTGCCCAGCGCGAGGTCGCCGCCGTCGATGGGTATCGAGCAGGAGCAGCCCACTATGCTGGATTTCACGTGCGCCGCGCTGTTGCCTTCCATGTGCGCGTAGCCGTCCTGGAAGGGAATCACCTTGTTCAGCTCCTTCAGGATGTCCTCCTGCACGGCCGGATCGGCGTTCTCGTTAATAGTGACCGCCGCCGTAGTGTGCGGCACGTGGATCAGGCAGACGCCCTGTTCGACGCCGGAGTCGCGGACCACCGCGCGGACTTTCGCGGTGATGTCCGTAAAACCCGTCCTCGATCCCGTATTTACGCTCAGCTCTTCCATGATGAATACACAAAAGGATGAAGTTCACCCGCCGCGGCGGGCTAAAAAGGAAAGCTTCCACCCAGGCTTTTGCCTTCAGCTTTGCCGTTGTTTTCGCCGTTAGCCGTTCCCGTTGCCGTATCTGCCGCCTACAGCCTGCCGTTCTACATGAGCGCTTCGACCTGGTGTTCGCCGCCGGCCGGCTGAGGCGGCAGGAGATTTCCTTCGATCCTGCGTCCGTCCAGCGTCACCTCGCGCACGCCTTTGGCCAGGCCGTTGGGGTTGCGCACGTGCACGTGGTAGCGGGCGCCGCGGTAGAGCCGGCTGACGCTGAACTCCTGCCAATCGGGGGGCACGCAGGGGTCAATCCGCAGTCCCTCCAGGTCGGGCCGCACGCCCAGTATGTACTGCCCGGCGGCCTGGAAGCACCAACTGACCGTGCCGGTGGCCCAGGTTCCGCCGTGTTCGCCCGCGTGGTAGGGATGGTATGCGGCCACCCGGCCGTTCACGAAGGCAAAAGGCGGGCAGCCCGGTTCGGGGACGCGCCTGTCCGCGTCGCCGCCGGGCATGATTGTGCGGAAGGTCTGGAATGCCTTCTCGCCGCGTCCGAGCATGCAGTCGGCGACGATCTTGAACGACGCCGCGTGGCAGTAGCAGGGGCCGTTCTCGCACGTGCCGGGATGAAAGCCCGTCAGGGAGCCTATGGTCGGATCGGGCTTCGTGTAGGGCGGATACAGCAGGTGCGGCCCGACCCAGCTGTCCAGGTGCTCGTCCACGGCGGCCATGGCGCGCTGCTGGCGTTCGAGGGAGGTCGCCTGTCCGATGACCGACCAGCTCTGTGGATTCAGGAAGATGCGGCCCTCTTCATCGGCGGCTGTGCCGATGGGGCGGCCGTAATCGTTATACGCTATGAGGAACCAGTCTCCGTCCCAGCCGTGCTCGTTGATGGCGGCTCGGATCTCTTCGGCCCACTTGCGGGCCTGCCGGAGTTCCTCGTCGCGGCCCAGCCATTCGGCGATCGCCATGAAGTCGAGCAGGCTCTTGTGGTAGGCGATGGACAGCCAGACGCCCTCGCCGCGGCCCTCTATGCCCAGCCGATGCGCGGTGTCACACCAGTCGCCCTCGTGTATGAGGCACAGACCGTGCTCGCCGCGATCCTCGTAGAGGTGGCGCTGGCAGGCGACCAGGTGCTCCCAAACGGTGGAGCTGCCGCCGTCGTAATAGTCCGACACTTCCTCCAGCAGGCCGGTGTCCGCGGTCTCCGCCAGATAGGTTTTCATCGCCGGCGCGACCCAGACGGGCTGATCGGCGTAGTACTGATCCTTCAGCGCGCCGCCGACGGCCGCCCATGAGCGCCGGCATCGGCCGCTGCGATACACGTGCGGCATCGCCTCGAGGAAATTGGCCCGCGCCACGTCCGGTTCGAGGGTGCTGGCGCCCTGTGTGTCCTGTATGCAATCGCGGAAACCGCGGCTGTAGAGCCGCGTCCAGCGGGCCGTGAAGCAGAGATTGTAGCCCAGCCAATGGTTGACCAGCCTGTCGAACTCGGGGTCGGGGGTGGAGACCTGCTGGCGGTCCATGACGCTGCGATAATATCGGCGGGAGCGCTCCGCGGCGGAGGCGATCGCCTCCGGCTGCTCGAACCATGCCTTGCGGATGGCCGCCACTTCCGCAGTGTCGCCCGCCACGCCGATGAGGAACTGGACGGTCGTCTGCTCGCCGGCGGCCAGCGCATGTTCGCTGGCCAGCGCCGCCAGCTTGGAGGCGCCGCCGCAGTTGATCCGGCAGGGCAGTTTGCCCTCCGCCAGCCCGTCCGGCTCGTCAATGCTTCCCTTCCCGATGAAGGTCGCCGACGATGTGTCGAAGCTCTGGACGGGCGCGTCCTGGATCATGTAGGCGTTGTAGAGTGGATCAGGGCGGTCTGGATCATGATTGTCGAAGAACACTCCCCCAAGCTCTTCGTGATACTCTATGTATATGCTGCCGGTGTAGCCGAAGTTGGTGGGATAGCCGGTCGGCGTCAATGGGAAGAATCCGGCCAGCAGGAGCTTCCGCGGCCGCTCGCCCGTATTGCGAACGCTCACTCGCCAGGCTTCGCCGAGGAAGTCTCCCGGCACGCTCACGCTCATTGTGACCTCCAGGCCGTCGAAGCGGGCCTTGTACTGCGCCAGGGCGGCGCCGATGGTGAACTCGCAGCCCTCTGAACCGGGCATGTAGAATATCGTCCCGTCCTCCTGGTCGCGCAGGTAGATGCGCCGGGGCATCCGTCCCTCGAAGATCAGGCGCGTCCACAGGCCGCCGGGGCGCCTGTAGGAACTCATCCCGCGGCCGCCGACGTCCAAAGAGACCAGGTATTGGTTATTGTACAAGAACTGGGTCCACCCGTGCGGCGTGTGGCTCGAGTGGATCGTGTAACTGCGTCCGTCTTCGCTGAACCGGCCCAGCTCCGGCAGGTATTCTGACATTGCAACCTTCTTCCTTACTTAGCCTGAGTATGCTGACCGCCACGTGACCGGTTGATTGTATCCCGGCCGGTCGGCATGTCAAATGCGGCTTTTGCAGGACGCCCCCTGGAGGACTATAATGCGACTTCGCCATGGAGGGGAAACCGATGGGCAAGAAGGGCATGATTGACATCTCTGAAAAGCAGCCCACTCGCCGATTGGCGGAGGCCGTGGCGGTCATCAAGAGCGACGCCGAGACGGTGCAGGCGTTGAAGGATAACACGTTGCCCAAGGCCGATCCCCTGCCCACCGCGCGGGCGGCCGCCCTGTTGGCGCTGAAGCGAACGCCACAGCTTATACCGCACTGCCATCCCATACCCATCACGGACGCGGAAGTGGAGTTCGAGGTCCGGCGGGAGGAGATAGTCTGCTGCTGCCGCGTCGCCACGCAGGCCCGCACCGGAGTGGAAATGGAAGCGCTCTGCGGGGCCGCGATGGCCGCGCTGACGCTATACGACATGATAAAGGGAGTCTGCCCGGGCGCCGAGATTCGGCGCACGCGACTGCTTGAAAAAAGCGGAGGAAAGCACGGACACTGGCGGGCGGAGGATACGGATGACTAAACGCGGCGCCGTCCTCGAGGTCTGCATATCCACCGAGAAAGGGCAACCGAAGGAGCCCCTCGCAGAGGGCCGCCTCATCGCGGATTACGGCCTGGAGGGCGATGCCCACGCGGGGACGCAGCGCCAGGTCAGCCTCCTGTGCGAGGGAAGCGTCGCGAAGCTGCGGCGGCAGGGAATGGAAATACGGCCCGGTGATTTCGCCGAGAACCTGCTCATCTCCGGATTGGCGCCAGCTGATTTCGACCTCGGCCTGCGGCTGCGTGTGGGGGGCGACGGCCCCGACAGCGGCGCCCTGCTGGAGGTGACCCAGATCGGCAAAGAGTGCCACAAGGGCTGCGCCATCCGGGAACGCATCGGCGACTGCATGATGCCCCGTGAAGGCATCTTCGCCCGCGTGCTGCGCGGCGGCCCGGTGCGGGCTGGCAGCCTGATAGAACTGCTGGCGCCAGGCGAGACGAACACAGACTCCGGGATCAGCGAGAGCAGAGAATGACCACAAGAGCGGCAGTGCTCGTGACGAGCGACCGGATCCACCGCGGAGAGGAGATAGACCGCAGCGGGGCCGCCGCGGCGG
>JAGHAF010000024.1 GCA_021161675.1 Planctomycetota bacterium
AGAACGGCTAGGATGCGCGGTAACGCTCCTGGAGCCTTTCGCGAGGATCGCCCGCCCGGATGAGCAGGAAGCGTCCTCCGAGTTCACTATCGCCCTCAGCGCCAGCCCGAGGGCGATAGTGAACTCGGAGGACGCTTCCTGCTCATCCGGGCGGGCGATCCTCGCGAAAGGCTCCAGGAGCGTTACCGCGCATCCTAGCCGTTCTTCCAGAAGCGCGGCGAGCCGGTCTAACTGTTCGGACTCGCCTCCGAGCGCCAGCGCAGTGGCGGGGGGCATCGGGCCGCCGAAGAGGTCGCGCCAGGTCATTTCTATCTCTCGGGCCGCTGTTGACGCGAGCTCTTCCAGGGCGCCGTCCGGCTCCGGCCCTTTCGAGACGGGGAAGGCGCGAGCGCTCAGCAGCGACCCCTCATCCACTACGCCCAGAATGAGGCGCCGCCCCCGCACGTATGCCATGACGAAAGGGCCCTGTGCGACCTCGGGGTGATTCTCGGCGATCACGGCGTGGACTGCGCATACCTCGGCGTCCACAAGGTCGCAGGCCAGTCCAGCATCTGTCAACGCCTGGGCCCCCTCCCGAAGAGCGCTGCGGGCCGCGGCGCCCACCAGGAGGGATAATCCCCCCTCCGGCAATTTGCGGGCGGAGCAGATGTCCAGGACCATGTCCTCAACGGGCAAGGGGAATTCGTCTTCCAGTTCAAAATAAAGCACCTGCCGGACCTGATCTTCCTGCGGCAGATCCGTGCGATGGCGCTCGAAGAAGACGGCGTCGGAAGGTATGCCGACAGCGCCGGTGCGCGCGCGCAACCCCTCTTCCACGACAAGGGAGTTCAAAGCGATAGCCGCGCTTCCTTTATCAGTATCGTCCTGTGCAGGAGCCTGCCCGCCGATGGCCCGCGCACAGGCGTTCTCAAGGCGCACTCGCCGGCCGGAGCAAAGCAGTTGAACTACCCGCACCTCGGTCGGCCGTAGGTCCACGCCGATTGATCGCACAGCCATTTTTTAGCCTTTACATCCCGGGTCGTTCGTCACATTTCTTCGCGCAGGAGCACGCTCATCTCCGAGCCGTCCGAGCCGAGCACGGCCCGCACCGTCCTGGACAGGCCCCGCGCCGTGCCCGTCGCCGTCACGCTGAAGAAAGCCTTTTTCGGCTTCACGCATATCGCCTTGCTGATTGAGGAAAGTATGTCCGGCGTCATGCCGGGCGCCTTCGCCAATTCGGAAACGTTCTCGAATGGCGCCTGTTTGCGCGCGTCAACAATCGCCTGCGCGACGGAGGTGTCTATCTTTTCGGACAGGCTCTGGATGACCAGGACCGGCGCGTAGTTGATGTCAATCATGCCGTCGCCGTACACGGTCAGGTACCGGCGCATGCCGTCCAGGGCTTCATCCCCGTCATGCGCCCCGGGGCGTCCTTCGAATATCTCCGGGGTCATTCCCCTGACCAGCAGCAACTCGCCGAGCACGTCGCAGGGCGCGTTCTTGCACGAGTAGGGGGCCGGCAGTTTCTGGTAATAGTCCTCTTCCGCGCCTTCGTTCGCGCCGGTCACAAAAGGCAGGCTCGTGACGTCATCGTCCGCGTCCACCCAATCCATGATGCCCGGCACGACCTCGTAGCTGATAAGCGAATCTCCCTCGCGCTTGAGGTTGAGCAGGTCAATAAGACGCAGCATCTGGTCCGCCCTGCGTCGGGCAATGACACCATCTTCTTCTTTCAGGAGGTTAGTGTTGAGCTTACCGTTCT
Source organism: Planctomycetota bacterium (assembly GCA_021161675.1). Taxonomy (GTDB): domain Bacteria; phylum Planctomycetota; class Brocadiia; order SM23-32; family SM23-32; genus JAGHAF01. Next base: position 1,742 of record JAGHAF010000024.1, read on the forward strand.
CTTCCGCAACCGACACGACGCAGAATCCATCGCCGACGGGAATCCGGGCGCCGCCGGACAGCCATTCTTTGATGGCCTCGTGCGTGTCGGTTTCTTCCTGGTTCAGCACGGCGATGGCTATGTTGAGGCCGGCCTCAGCGCAGCAGAGCGCCTGCTGGCTCTTCGATGAGTTGTCGGCCGCGTAGAGATTGAGCCTGGCTTCGTAGTTGAACTCCAGCAGGACGGCCGCCAGTAGCACGACTACCAGCAGCACGACCACGAGCACAATCCCGCGCCGACTCTCTTTCATGTCTTCTCGCATATGTCAGGCCGTCCCCTGCGGATTGGCTATTGGCAGCTCACGTGGACGGCGGTGGCGAAAGCGATTTCGCCTTTGCCATGGCCGCCGAACTTGACTTCAATTCTGACGGCGCGCGGCAGTTCGCCCTCGCGCGTCGAGTCCCATTGGTGGCGCCATTCTTCACCGTCGAAGTACCGGAGGCCAATCGCCCTGACTCCTCCAGCAATGGCCAGCCACGTCCCTTCGTCGGCGGCGTCGCCGGCCGCGGCGACGCTCTGCCGGCGGGACAGTGTCCCGCTGGACCCATCGAGCCGGTAAGCGATGCGGCTCAGCCCGCCCGAGCGGCTCTCCCATCCTTTGATCCCTCCGGCGCTCGTAAACTGGAGCAGGACCCCGCCGGACGAACCGTCCTGCCCGAAAAAGTCCGGGACATGTTCCTCCGGGACGGCGCCTGCGCCGGGAGCCTTGCCCGCCTCTGGCGCTTTTCCCGCGTGTTGTCGTCTGGAGGGCGTCTGGCGGCTGCAACGCAGCTCCCGCGCCATCATCGCCAGGAGCGTTCGCGCCTGCTGCTGCGAGATGTTCCTTGTCCTGCAGCGCGATACGGATTGGACGGTGGCGGCGTAGGTCCCGTAGACGAGGCCCAGAATGACGACGATAATGCTCAATGCGATGAGTATCTCGATCAACGTAAAGCCGGACTGGCGCCGTTTCATTTCCACGCTACTCCTGGCTCGCAGCGTACGTTGTCAATAAGACGCGCTTCTCGCTCGCGCCGTCCTTCCACGTTACTTGCACGCTCACGCATCGGAGCGCCGAGCTCTCAAGCGCTTCTCCGAGACCCGCAGGGGACGCCTCGGTGACGGTCGTCTTCCAGTGCAGGACGGTCGCGCTGTCTTCTTGCGGGGCATCTCCCTGTCTCGCGCCGGTGGAGAGGTCGTCCTCGGCGAGCGTCTGCGCCATCTTAGCGCGGGCGAGAAGCATTGCGCGCGAAAGGTTCTCCGCGCTTTCGCTCAGGGCGATGCTGCGCAGTTGCAGGTGCAGCAGGGGCACGAACGCGATCGCTATGATGCAGAGCGCAATCAGCACCTCCACCAGTGTGAATCCGCGTCTCATGGCCGGACCTCGCAGTTCGTGGGCGGCGGCCTTTCCTTGGATAGCCTAAGTCCCTCCCTGGCTGTCAATCGGCGTCTGGAGGGGGCCGATTCGTGAATCGTGGATCTCCACGCCGGCGTACAACGGCCTGACGACGATGCTCTTCACCTTCCCTTCCGGGCCGGATAGGCGGATGACCGCCTGGTCGGACCAGCCCTCCGCGCTGAAACGGACGACCGCAACCCTCTGCGCGTCCGACGGGGCCGCGCCCGTGACCTCGACCGTCTCAAAAGCCACGCCGTCCGGCAGTCGTCCCTGCATTTCGGAATCGGCCTCCGAGGGGGTCTCATCTCTTCCCGGCGCCCGGGGGCAGACCCAGTAGCGGCCCGTTTTCGTGTCAATGCACAGCAGGCGCATCGTCCCGCTCGACACGGCTCCACTGCGGGCGTGCATGGCGAGCGCGGCGACCTTGTTTGCGCCGGCGGCCAGGGCCGTCCTTCTGGCGGCGAATGCGTCGAGCCGCGGGAAGGCCACCGCCGCCGCGATGCCGAGTATCACCATGACGACGATCAGCTCAATCAGCGTAAAGCCTTTATTCGCACGCGCCATCAGCGCCTAACTTCCGTCCAGGTTCCAGCTCTCGATGTCGGCGTTGTGCCCGGTTCCGCCGGGCTCTCCGTCCTTGCCGTACGAGACGATGTCGTAATCGGGGTTATGCGCGCCCGGACTCAGGTAGACGTACGGGTTGCCCCAGGGGTCGAGAGGCGTCTTGTCCTGGTCCAGATAGCCTTTCTCGTGCCAGCCGCTCAGGCCCGGATCGCTCACCAGGGCCTGAAGTCCCTCGGAGGTGGTCGGGAAATGGCCCACGTCTATCTTGAAAAGGGCCAGAGCGGAGCGGAAGTTCGCTATCTGGACCTTCGCCTTCGCGCGTCTGGCCTGTTCGGGCCGGTCAAGTATTCGCGGCATGACCACCGTGGCGAGAATGCCCAGGATGACGATCACGACCATCAACTCTATCAGCGTGAAGCCGGCCCTGCGGGTATGGCGCTTCAATCTTCTGCTTGCCATTGCTTCGCCTCCTAACGGATTGCCTGGTTAATGTCGAAGATCGGCAGCAAGATAGCCAGCACGATGAAGCCGACCACCGCGCCCATAAGAATGATAAGGACGGGCTCGAGCAGGGAGGTCAGGCCCCCGACCTTCGCTTCGACTTCATTGTCGTATGCCTCCGCCACGTAAAGGAGGCCGTCTTCAACCTTGCCGCTGGCCTCGCCCGCCGCAACCATGTGCAGGAGGATGGGCGGGAAGAGGCCGCTCTTGCTCAGGGAGTTGGCAATGCTCTCGCCCTGTCTCACGCGGTCGCCGGCCGCCTCCAGGGCGCTGCTGAGCACGGCGTTGCCGACCACTCGCTTCACGATGTCGAGGGCGTCCAGAATCGCCACACCGCTCGCGAGCAGGACGCCCAGCGTGCGCGCGAACAGGGCGACGGCGCTCTTCAGCGTCAAATCCCCGAAGAGGGGAAGCCTCAGTTTCATCCCGTCCCAGGCGACCCGGCCGCCGGGCGTTTTGATCCAAAACTTGAAGCCGACCAGGAGCGCAACCGCTGCGGCGACCAGCGCCAGCAGGTACTTGTGGATGAAGCCGCTCAGGGCGATCAGAGCGACCGTTGGCCAGGGAAGATCGCGATTCATCTCGGCGAACAGCTTGCCAATGCTCGGAATGACGAACGAAAGCAGGAACACCACAACGCCCACCCCCACCACGCTCATCAGAATGGGGTAGGCCAGGGCGGCCCGCACTTTATTCATCAGGTTCACGCGCTTCTCGGTCGTTTCGGCCAGCCTGAGCAGGACGTCATCCAGGGCGCCCGCCGCCTCGCCGGCGCCGGCCATGTTGACGTAGAGTTCCGAAAAAACCCGGGGATGCTCGCTCAGCGCGGCGGCAAGCGTGCCGCCCTCGTTCACCGCGTCGCGCACCGAAGCGATGACCGCGCCCATCGGCTCGTCGGCGAGCTGTTCGGCCATGGCCGTCAGGGCAGGCACCAGAGGCATCCCGGCGCGCAATAGCGTGGCCAATTGCCGGGTCGCAACAGCGACGCTGCGCGCCCCTATCCTTCGCAGACGGATCGTGCGCGCCGCCAGCGCCGCAGGGCGCGGCGCGTCCTTGCCACCCTCGCGCAGGCTCAGCACGTGCACGTTGGCCGCGCGGAGCTTGCGGCGGGCGTTCGCCGGGGAGTCCGCATCGATCGCCCCCCGCTCCTGGCGCCCGGACTTCGTCAGAGATGTGTACTCGAAGACGGCCATGCCCGCTATTCCTCGTACCCGATGGCCTCGTCCTGGGTGACGCGCAGCACCTCCTCAACGGTGGTCAGGCCGGCGAGGACCTTCTGCACGCCGTCCTGCCGCAGGGTTCGCAGACCTCTTGCTATGGCGCATTGCTTTATGATGTTGGACCCTGCCCGCTCCATGACCAGGCCCCTTATTTCCTCGTCCACGAGCAACATCTCGAAGATGCCCGTCCTGCCGCGATAACCGGTCCCCAGGCACTCAGCGCAGCCGGTTCCACGGCACAGCTCGATGGCGCCCTGCCCCGCGTCCACGCCGAGAGTGGCAAGCACCCCTTCGCTCGGCGTGTAGGCGCACTTGCATTCGGGGCAGATCACGCGCACAAGCCGCTGGGCTATGATTGCCATCACGGAGGAGGAAACCAGGTACGGCTCGATGTCCATGTCCAGCAGCCGCGTCACGGCGCTGGCGGAGTCGTTGGTATGCAGGGTGCTGAAGACCAGGTGGCCGGTCAGAGCCGCGCGGATGGCGATCTCCGCCGTTTCCAGGTCGCGTATCTCTCCGACCATGATAACGTCGGGGTCCTGGCGCAGGATGTGGCGCAGGCTGTTGGCGAAAGTCAGTTCGACCTTTGGCTGCACCTGCATCTGCCCCACGCCGGTAAGCCGGTATTCGATTGGGTCCTCGACGGTCAGGATGTTCAGCTCCTCGGTGTTCAGTTCGCTCAGGGCGGCGTAGAGGGTTGTTGTCTTGCCACTCCCGGTCGGCCCCGTCAGCAGGATGATGCCATGTGACATCTGGATGAGCCGGCGGAATTGCCTCTCGCCCTCGGGCGGAAAGCCGAGCTCTCCCAGGCTGCGCCGCGCCGTCGTAGCATCCAGCAGGCGTAGCACCACACGTTCGCCCGCGGCCGTCGGGATGGTCGAAACGCGGATGTCCACCTCTTTGTCGCCGATCTTGATTCTGGTGCGCCCGTCCTGTGGGAGCCGGTGCTCTGCGATGTCCAGACTCGCCATGATCTTCAAGCGCGACGCCAGGGCGGCCGCATACTGGCTGGGGGCGCTGAGCCGGTCGTGCAGCACCCCGTCAATGCGGAAACGTATCTTCAGCTCCTGTTCGTAGGGCTCGACGTGCACGTCGCTGGCGCGACTGCGAACGGCCTGGAACAGAACCGTGTTAACCAGCTTGATGATGGGCGCCCTCTGGGCGAGGTCCAGCAAGTCTTCCGCCTTCGCTGACATGGAGATGCGCGCAATATCGTGGTTCACGTCCAGTTCGTCCAGCGCCTGCGAGGCCGAAGCGTCGTCCTGGTAGTAACAGTGGCTCAGCGCGTCCTCAATCGCGGCGACGGGACACGCCGCCCTTCGGCACGGCTCTTGCAGCACGTTGGCTACGGTGTCGAACGCCTCCACGTCAAGGGGGTCCGCCATGGCTATCAATACCTTGCCGTCCCCGTCGCGGAAGGGCAGAAGGGAGCGCTTGTGGAGGAACTCCAGCCGCAGGCCGGTCAGGATCGCCCGGCCGGACTGCTCGACGGAAATCCGCTCAATATAGGGCACGCCATATTGCTGCGCCACGGCCCGCAGGACGTCCGATTCGGAGACTACGCCCCCCTCGACCAGTATCCGGCCCAGCTTCTGACGCGCCTGTTGCGCGCGTTGGGCAGCAAGAGCGTCGGCCAGCTGCCGCTCAGTCAGGGACGCCTGCCGCAACAGTATCTGTCCGATCAATGGGTCGTTAATCAGACTCTGATCCGCGTTTGCGCACTGCCGTGAGGCCGCCGATTCTGCGGCCCGCTGGTTTACGCCCATTGCGGTTTCCGGAAGGTCTTCCAACGTTCTTTCCTTCGCGCGTTTCGTGATATGCTCCGTTCTGACGGCCCAAGGAGGCTACTGCCCCATGCCCGGCGGTGACAACTGGTATTGGGCCTTTTTGCCGCTGGTCATTCGCTCCAGGTCTTCCCGCTGCGTCAGCACGGTGGGCGTGATGAAGAAAAGGAGATTCGTTTTCTGGACAGTGTTCTTCTTCCACCTGAACAACTGTCCCAACAGCGGGATATCGCCGAGCATCGGGACCTTGTGTAGTACGTCGACGTTGTCGTCCCGCATCAGCCCGCCGATGACCACCGTGGCGCCGCTCGGAATGGACACGACCGTCTGCGCCTCTCGCTTGGCGGTGGTTGGAGTTTCGGCGGAAAGGCCGGTGGCGCCTTCGATGAGCTTGGTGAATTTGCTTTCTATCTCGAGGCGGACCATTCCCCCGTGGCTGACGTGAGGGGTGATGGCCAGCTCGATTCCGACGTCCTTGAAATCATACGTCTTTATCGCTGTCGGCGTCGACACATCTGACTCCGTAACCCGCGACTGCTTTACGAAGGGGATGTTCTCGCCCACAAGGATGCGGGCCTGCTGGTTGTTCGACGTCAGGACGTGCGGCTTCGAAAGCAAGTTGACCCCTGACTTGTTCTCCAGGGCGTTCAGGACCGCTGCGAACCGGATGCCGCCATCGCTGCCAGCTTTGAAAGCCCCCAGCGCCAGCCCTTCCAGTGTGCCGGCGGCAGCTTTCCCTCGGAGTCCGAAGTTGCTGTATCCGAACCCGCGCACATGATTGGTGGGCTCTCCTACCGAGGCCCATTCGATGCCCAACTCTTTCACGATGTCCTCGCTGGCCTCCATGATGCACATCTCGATCAATACCTGTTCCCGCACAATGTCCAGCTTGCCGATGATGTCGGCGATGATCTCGTAGTCCTGGGGCGAGGCGGCGATGATCAAAGAATTGGTGTCCGTGTCGGCGCTTATCCGCAAGGGTTGAGTCGGCGCGCCCCCCTCTTTGCCAGCCGTGGACGCTTGCTTCACCGCTTCCAGCGTCCCCAGAAGGGGCGCTACTAGCTTGTCCGCCGTCGCGTTCTGCAAGTAGACCACGTGGATGTTGCCGGCCTCGACAGGGCGCTCCATGTCCAGCTTCTCCGCGATGTCCTTGACGGCCTTCGTGTCCTCGCGGTTGGCGACGACGATCAGCGAATTCGTCCGGGGCTCTGGCAGGATTTTCGTCTCACTCAGCCTGCCCAGCAGGCCGCCGCCTGCCCCGGCGTTTTGCTTGCTCTTTCCTGTATCTTTCAGGATGTCATCTATTTGGGCGGCGACATCCCCGGCGGCGGAATGATTCAGAGGTACGATGGAAATCTCTCGCCGGGCGCCGGGCCTGTCTATGTCCTGGATTATCGTGGCAATATAGTGAATGTTCGACGAAGGGCCCGTAATTGCGATCGCATTCGTGTTCGGCAAAGCGACCACCTTCGATCCGGCCCCGACGGTAGCGGATGCCCAGGACTGAAGGTCCGTGGCGGCCAGGAACTGGAGGGGGATGATTTGAGTTATTATGGTATCGTCTATGGGGATGGTCGCCGGGTCTCGGCCAACACGAGTCGGGATGTTTTGCCGGACAGCCTCCGAGCGCGGCATAATCTTGATCACGTTGCCCGCCGCCGGGACCGCTGCGCACTCCTTCACCTCTAAGATGGCCTCCAGAACCTTATAGACGTCTTTCAAGGGCATCTTAGTCGGCGACATCAGGGTGACCGTTCCTCCCACCTTCTCGTCCACCAGGAAATTGGCGCCCGTGATGTCACTGATGGTCTTCAGCACCAGGCGGATGTCCACCTGGTCGAAATCAACCGAAACCAGCCTGTCCGCCATGCCGGGGGCGCTCAGCGCCGGCAGATGCACCTGCGGCGCAAGGAGTGGCTCATTCACCGGCAGTTGGCTGGGCCCGACAGGTTGTGCTTCAAGTACTGGCCCCGGCGCAGAAGCTTGCGCTGCTTCTGTCTCCTGCGCGGGCTGCGGCGCGGCAACGGGGGAGGGCGGTGGCTGAAACGGCAGGCCGAGAGGACGCCGGCCCGACAATACCCGCGCCAGGTTCTCCTCTATCTGGGGCGAAAAGCTGATGCCTTCGCTCGCAGCGTCCTCGGCAACGTCACGCACCAGGCCCATCCCTTCTTCCTCGCTGCCGCTCGCCAGCAGGCCCATTCCTTGCCAATACCGGGACTCCAGCTTCAGTCGGGCGCCGGCCTCGGCGTCAACCGGCTCCGCCCCCGTGGTCTTGATGACCTTCAACTGAGGCGGCCTTGCCGGCGACGCCGCATGTTGAGCAACCCGACACCCCGCGCATAACGCGCAGGCCATGCTCAAGAGCGCCAGCGTCCGCCCGATAGCCGCTCGCCTGCCTTGCCAGCCAGTCAACTGTAATGATGCCATGCTTTGCTCTTCCCGCTCACCCCGTCAGGAGCATCCGAAAGTATTGTGAACTTACCGCAGGGAGGTGTCTCCCGCGCGGCAGGCCGCGCTATAGCCGGTAAGATATCCAGAGCGGCCTCCCTTTCTTCAGGAGCCTGATGTCCAGGGACGCCCCGTTCTTCGCATCCTCCAGCGCCTTGAGGGCCTGCTCGCGGCCGGTTACCACCTGGTCATTGACGGAGAGCACGAGGTCGCCGTCATTCAAGCCCGCCAGTTCGCTCAGGTTGGAGTCATCCAGACCGGTGATCTTCATTCCCCTTACCCGGCCGCCGGAACTAAAAGCTTCCAGCTTCGACGTCTTGAAGATCGTCTCGATGGCCTCAATCCTCTTAGGCATGTTCTTCCTGTCAATCACGACCCTGTGCTGGCTGCGCCCGCTGGGCGTCCGTTTTCCCGGCGGCATTCTCTCCCGCTCCCGCTCTTCCGGGGGGGCCACTCGGACGGGGGGGGAAGGCGGTTTGCTGGGACCAGGCGTAGTGCCCATTTCCAGCGCCACTTCGTCCATGTCCCGCGCCAAGAAGACCCTCTGCCTCTCTATCCGCTCAATGCGGGCGCCTTGCACGGTATCCCCGATATTGTATACGTCTTTTTTCTTTGTGGACAGGTCTTCGATCAGGGCGCGAGACGCCTGCGAATCGCCTGCGACCGTGCCGATTAGCTTCAATGAAAGGGGGGGCGCAGCCTTCGCCTGGCCACGCTGCGCCGCTGGCTTCAACGCCGTTATCTCGGCCGGGGCCTTCACGGTGGCGCCGAAGACGTTCCGCCTCAAGATGACCTCGCAGTCCCGCTCCGTCAGGGGCCTGGCCGTCGGCCTGTTCGCCCTCAGTTCTTCAGCAGGCGCCTGCGGCGCGGCGCTTCGCTCGGAGCCGCTCAGCCCAGGGGCAATCCTGATCGCGGCCCAGCAGACCAACCCGACCAGAAGCGCATTTGCAACCCACAATGTCTTGCGAAAATCCAATCAGATACTCTCCCAGGCCGGAAACATCATGCCACCTACGACGGTAGATGCGCCCTTCGTCCCTTTCGGGGGGGGCCGACTTATTGTAACTCCCTGCTGTTACTATAGCAAGACAGTTCCGCCCTCGCAGCTCGGCAAAGGAAAGCAGCCCTGCTCGCTGGTGCGAGCAGGGCCGCCAGTCGTGCTCCTTCGTTCAACCGACCTCGCGCTGTGACCGACTTAGCTGCCGAGCTCGGCCGTGCCGAATACGCTCGGGTCGGTCCACCCGTCGCCTGTGGTGTCATGCCACATCATCTGGGCGTCGCGGTTGCGGTTCTTATCGTCGTCGTCCATCGCCGCGTCAACGCCGACCATGTTGCCCGCTACGGGCGTCACGCCCAGCGTGGACCACGGGAATGACGCCTCGAACCTGTAGCCGTTGGCGGTGTCAACGATCGCGAAGTCCATACCCGTCGTGTCGGTGCACGAGTTGCCGCCGACGTGGATCGTCGCGTCGTTCCACCGGAACAAGAGCTGGTAGTCGTTCACGCCGTCGTAGGACGTCCCCTTCGAGTTGTCGGGGTCGAGGTATATCTCGACGCAGTCGTCGTCATACGGCTCAGTCGAGTCGTTTACCAGATCCGCGTCGGTTACCTCCACTAAGAAGTAGATGTTGTCCGAATCCCAGAGCGCACGCCACGTGCCGGACAGGTCAGCCGGGTCTTTGACCCTTCCAACGATCAGGTTGGCGATCGAGTAGGACGTGGCGCTGGACCAGATGCTGTCCACCGTCCCGTCAATCGTCGGCGCCGTCGTCGTCTTGGCGATCGTCGCGTCGGCCTGTTGCTCCGGATTGACCGTGATGGTCACCGTGGCGACGTTGCTGTCGTTCTCGCCGTCGTTGGCCTTGTAGGTGAAGGTGTCGTCACCCGTAAAGCCGGTGTCCGGCGTGTAATCGAACGCGCCGTTCGAGTAGAGCGTCAGCGTGCCGTTGGAGACGTCGCTTACCAGGATCGCCGTGAGCGGGTCCTCCTGGGGGTCGGTGTCGTTGCCCAGCACGCCGGGCGCCTGCACGTTCAGCTCCGTGTCCTCGTCCGTCTGGTAGCTGTCATCGTTGGCCGTGGGAGCCTGAGGCGCCTGGCCGCCGCTCTCGATGTACATGTGGTCCACGTAGACCGTGTCCAGCGACCGGTTGCCCTTCGTCTGATCCGTGTCCACGACGCGGATGTAGACGGCGCCGCTGGTTCCGTTGGGCAGCGAGAAGTTCTGGTAGCTGTCGTCGTCGCTGGTCTTGACGACGGTCACCATGTCCGTGTAGTTGACGTTATCGGTCGAATACGCGAACACGAAGTCGTCGTTCTCGCTGTTGGCCGTGTGGTATGCCTCTACGTAGAACGTCACAGGATCGCCGCCGGTCACGTCAATGGTCCACTTGTGCTCCAGGTAGCTGTGGCGGTCGGCTGGTTTGCCGCCGCTTTCTACTTCCGTGATGGACTCGTACGTGTCGTCGGTGGCCTGCGTGTCAGTGTAGCTGCCGCTGACGGCGCCGCTGACCGGGATATCGGCATTGGCCACGTCCTTAACGGGGCCGACGACCGTGATGGTCACCGTGGCGACATTGCTGTCGTTCGTGCCGTCGTTGGCCTTGTAGGTGAAGTTGTCCTCACCGTCGTAGCCGCCGGTCGGCGTGTAATCGAACGAGCCGTTAGAGTTCAGCGTCAGCGAACCGTGCGATACGTCGCTGACCAGGATCGCCGTCAGCGGGTCCTGCTGTGGGTCCGTGTCGTTCGCCAGCACGCCCGGCGCGTCCACGTGCAGCGGCGTGTCCTTGCTCGTCTGGTAGCTGTCGTTGTAGGCCGAGGGCGCTTGGCCGGCGGCGGCCACCCCGTAGGCGAAGCCCTTGCCTTCCAGGGCCACGTAGACCTTCCCGAATACGTCGGGGTCTCCGTCCAGGGCCTTGACCCGGCTGTAAATGCCCAGCGGGTAGTCCACGATCTTCGCCCATGTTGCG
>JAGHAF010000055.1 GCA_021161675.1 Planctomycetota bacterium
CTGCTGCTTTCCTACATTGCGGTTGTCAATTTTTACTATGTTGATGTTCGATGGGAATCACTAGTCACACAGGTTTCCGTGCCGGCCTTCCTGCTCTGGTCGCTGACACTGAGCGCTTACTGTGCCCACTCGCTCGGGAGAATCGCACAGGAAGAAAGGGAAATCTCCCTGGAAAGCATCTTTCATCTGATGCGCGCGGCCGAATACAACGATGAAACTACCGCAGAGCATCTTCGCCACACCAGTTCCTACTCGGCCGCCGTAGGGCGCAAGCTCGGCCTGGATGATGAGACTGTCCAGGCCCTGACCTATGCTGCCCCAATGCACGACATTGGTAAAATCGGCATCCCTACCCAAATCCTGAAAAAACCGGGCAAGCTAAGCCCGAAAGAATGGGAGATCATGAAACAACACCCGACAATCGGAGCGCGGATCCTGTCGGGCTCTGAGATCGGATTCATTCAACTGGCCGAAATCATTGCTCTGAACCATCACGAGAAGTGGGACGGCAGCGGCTATCCCCGGGGCCTGTCGGGCGAACAGATCCCTGTCGCTGCGCGCATCATGGCCATAGTTGACGTATTTGACGCCTTGACCTCCAAACGCGCCTACAGGGATGCTCTACCGGCTGAAGAGGCCTTCCGCATTATCGACAAAGAGCGAGGCAAGTACTTTGACAGCCGCGTAGTAGACGCCTTCTTCGCCGCTAAAGACGAAATACTCTCACTTCAGAGTGAAAACGTATCCGAAGGCGAAAGCTCGCTGGGACAAGTGACCGGATAGGTTTGCTGAGGGGCAACTTCTGGCGCCGGGCTCTGACGCTCATCCCGTTCCAGTGGTATAACACGCCGTAGAGTAGGCGTAGTCTAAGGATCGCCTACATTACGGTAAGGATGTCTCGGGCACGCCGTATCAAGTTCGCTCAGAGATGAAGGCTCGTTCTCACCTCCTTCCGCCCATGGTAGATTCGCCCGTCGCGAGTTGAATCGAAGGGCGCACCGTGTCCGCGCCGCTCTTTGTCGCGTTCCTTCTGTTTGCCATCCGTGTGGATTCGTGGGTATAATTGCAACGAAAGCGCGCCAGGAAGCCGGCGTGCATATCCCTTTCGCCGGATACCTCCAGCAGCTCCACAGGCGCGATGCCGGCCTTCTGCCTGGGCACGTAAAACCCCGATCTGAACCTGATCGGATAATCTTGAGAACACTTGAGTCGAAAAGCCAACAATGGATCGAGTTACCGGGGAAGGCGCTTTGTCTGAGAAAAATGTCCGACGGATTCTACTCGCGCTGTTTTTCCTTTCCGGCGCGAGCGCGCTCATCTATCAACTAGTTTGGGTCCGGATGTTCAGCCTCGTGTTTGGAGTTACGGTCTTCGCCGTCAGTACGGTCTTGAGTGCGTTCATGGCGGGGCTGGCGCTGGGAAGCCTCTATTTTGGAAGATTGGTTGATAGACGCGGCAATCCTGTCCGGCTCTTTGGTTTCTTGCAGTTAGGTATTGGGCTCTTCGGCTTATCGTTTCCCTATCTCCTTGAAGGGGTGAATCATCTTCACGTTCAGATTCAGCAGCACGCCGCCATGGGGTTCTATGGGGCGAACTTGCTGCGATTCGCCCTTTCGTTTCTGCTTTTACTTATCCCCACCACGCTGATGGGCGGCACCCTGCCGGTCCTGAGCAAGTTTTTCGTCAGCAGATTGAAGCGCTTAGGATGGGATATCGGACATCTTTACTCTGTCAACAACCTGGGGGCGGTCATCGGGGTCTTCCTTGCTGCCTTCTTTCTTCTGCGCGCCATAGGAATTACAGCGACGATAAACCTTGCCGCTGCCATTAACCTGGCCGTGGGCTGCGTGGCTCTCCTGACCTCAGGCGCTTTGCCCGGATCGAAGGCGACTGCCGTCCAACGTGACGACCCGATTCAGGCGGGAGCGGTGCAGATCGCGCCCGAAGACGGCGCCCCACGCTATCCCCGGGCCGTGCTGTATCTGGTGCTGTGGGCTTTTGCCATAGAAGGCTTTGCGGCCCTGTCATACGAGGTTATCTGGTCGCGGATATTACTGGTCGCTTCGGCCTATAAGACTGTGTATTGCTTCGCTGTCATTGTGATCACCTTCATATTCGGCCTGTCTCTTGGGAGTTTTATCGTAGCGAACTTCATCGATCGCAAAAAGGATTTACTGGCTATTCTGGGATTCGTTGAGATAGCCATCGGGTTATTTGGCATCCTGGCGTTGCGAGCGTTCGCGATCGTGCCTGTGGCGCAGGAGGAACTCTACCGACTCCGTGTGACTTCCTGGCGCAGCTCTATATTCGGGGAGAGCTTCATCTTCTTCCTGGTGATGCTTATCCCAACGACTCTGATGGGAATGACCTTCCCTATCGTTGGCAAGATATGCGCCACGAACCTGAGGAAGCTGGGGCGGCGGATTGGCCAGATTGGTTTCCTGGACACAGTCGGCTCCATCTTCGGAGCGTTTGTGGCCGGGTTCATACTGATCCCCTTTATCGGTGTGCTGCACGCGGCGATCGCTACCGCCATCCTCAATTTGGCCCTCGGCGCGGCGCTCGTCTTCTTTCATCCATTTATGGCAAGGAAAGCCAAGCTTGAAACCGCCCTGCTGCTCGCCTGCATCGGCGTTGGCGCCTGCCTTGCCGTTCCTGCCAGCGACGACCTGCGACACTGGCAGTCGCGCAGGTCTGACGACAGATTGCTCTATTACAAGCAAGGGGCCACCGCTACGGTGGCTGTGGCTCAGCGACGCAATGGCATGAAATGCCTGGCGATTAACGGTGGAGTCACTGCCTTTACTGACTTCGCCGACCTGCGCGTACACAAGATGCTGGCGTACCTCCCATTGCTGCTGCACAGAAATCCGCACAACTCCCTTGTGATAGGATTGGGAATGGGAGTTACCGCTCAGTCCCTCATACAGCCCGAGATAGACCAGGTCGAGTGTGTTGAGATTAGCCCTGAAGTGGTCGAGGCCTGCGGTAAGTGTTTCTCTGACGTGAACAAGAATGTCTTGATGGAGCCCAAGCTTCGCGTGCTCGTCGAGGACGGCAGGTATCGCCTCCAGGTCACTGATAAGAAGTATGACATAATAACGACCAATGCCGTACATGCGCGACTCAGTCCCAACCTTTACACAGAGGACTTCTATGAACTGTGTAAAGCAAGGTTGACTGAAAACGGAGTCATGTGCCAGTGGCTACCCACCAATTGGATATCGCAAGACGAATACTGGATGCTGGTCAAGGCCTTTATGCACTCTTTCCCCCACACCAGTCTTTGGCTTGTAAACGTCTATCACACAATTCTTATCGGCAGCCCAAAGAAGCTGGAGATAGATTTCGGCGATTTGACGCGGCGACTGCAAGAGCAAAAGTGCAAGAGCGACCTCAAAGAGGTGGCCCTCCAGGACGCCTGTGCCTTGCTGGGCCAATATGTGGGCGACGAGGATGCGCTCAACGACTACGTGCGCCAGGCGCCTCTGAACAGCGACGATCACCCATACGTGGAGTTCAGCACAGTCCTGGGATTTGGGCCTAATAAGTCCGTGATCGAAAGTGTCCTTAAAATGAAAGTTAGCGTGTATGACGTGCTGCGTAATACGGGGCGGAGCAGTGAGGAATCTGCCCGGGTGAAAAAGAAACTCGCCAGATATTCCACCTCGTTGAGCTCTCTTACGCAGGCTGGTCTTTCCGCGTGCTACGGGACGACTAAGGAGGAACTTCAATGGCTTGACCATGCTCTTAGAGTCAACCCGGACGATCAGTTCGCCAAATACCTCTTGGGGAAAACTTCCTACACTCCCCACAAACCGCATGAGGCGTTGAAATAATAGTAACGGTTTATGCGCTTCCTAGCACAGCGCGCCCTTCGTAGTCCTGCGACGGTTCGACTTTGCCTTGAGCTTGTGGAAGGGCCGCGCGCCAGGAAGCGCGCTTTCCTCTCTCGGACTTGCGCGCGGCGCGGGGCTGTGCTACTCTCCCTGCCGTAGCGCGAAAAACCCCGCTTTGCTCTAACAGGCAGGAATGCAGTGATCTATCGCAAGCAAGAGTTTGTAGAAGACCAAACCGGCGACCCCGAATTCCCCATCAAGGTAATAGACCGCCTGGACAGCCTCGACGGCGAGGCCTTCCGCTTCATCGGCAGGGCGACTCTGAACATGAAAACCCCCCTTGGCATCCAGCAATTCCCCATCTCGTTCGAGATAGTAGCCGACTCGACGGATGAGGCCTTCCAGAAGTATTCCCAACACGCAAGGCCGAAGATGGAAGAGGTCCGCCGGCACATCCAGAGCCAGCTGGACCGGATTCACCAGGAGCAAGAAGACGAAGGCGCACTCGCTCCCGAAAAGGCGTCAGGCGACGGCAACATCATCAGCCTCGATGACTTCAAGCGCAGAAGCTGACCACGAATGGAACTCCTATCCAGACCCGGCGCCATCCACGGCGCCGTGACCATGCCGGCCAGTAAGTCGCATACCATCCGAGGTCTGCTGGTCGGCACGCTCGCGGACGGCGCCTCCCGCCTGCTGCGCCCCCTGCGCTCCAGCGACACCGAAAGCTGCCTCGAAGCCTGCCGGGCGCTGGGCGCAGAGATCAACGACGAAGACGATCAGGCCTGGACCGTGAAAGGCGCCGCCGGCCGCCCTGCCGCCGCCGACCACACCGTAGACGTGGCCAACTCCGGCACCACCCTGTTTCTCACCATGAGCGTGGCCGCCCTCGCCGAGGGCAAGACACGGTTCACCGGGGACGATCAGACCCGCAGGCGGCCCGCCGGCCCCCTCATGGAAGCGCTGCGCGGCCTGGGCGCGACGGCGCGTTCGCTGCTGGCCAACGGCTGCGCGCCGCTGATAGTAGGCGGGCCCCTTAAGGGCGGCCACGTATCCATCGAGTGCCCCACCAGCCAGTATCTCTCCAGCCTCCTGCTGAGCTGTCCGCTCGCCCGCGGCGACACGCTGATCGATGTGCCGCTGCTCAACGAACGGCCCTACGTGCGGATGACCCTCCAGTGGTTGCAGGAGCGGGGCATCCGTCTCAGCTACTCGGACGACCTGTCACACTTCGAGATCCCCGGCGCGCAGCGCTACACGGCCTTTCAGCGGCGCATACCGGGGGACTTTTCCAGCGCCACGTTCTTCCTCGTTGCGGCGGCCATCACCGCCTCCTCCCTGCTGCTGAAAGGGCTGGACATGGAGGACAGCCAGGGCGACAAGGCGGTAGCAGGCATGTTGGAGGAGATGGGCTGCGCCATCTGCGCTGAGGGCGACGGCATCCGCATCCAGGGGCCCGACGCTTTGGAGGGCGCTGACTTCGACCTGAACGCCACCCCCGACGCGCTGCCCGCCATGGCGGTGGCCGGCTGCTTCGCGCGGGGAACCACACGGCTTATCAACGTCCCACAGGCGCGTCAGAAGGAAACCGACCGCATCGCGGTGATGGGGCGCGAGCTTTCTCGGATGGGCGCCGACGTCGAGGAACTGGACGATGGCCTGATAGTCCGGGAAAGCAAGCTTCGCGGCGCGCGCCTTCACGGCCACGGCGACCACCGCGTGGTGATGGCGCTGGCCGTGGCCGGGCTCAGGGCCCAGGGCGCCACCGTGATTGACACTGCGGAGTCGGTCGCCGTGACTTTCCCCAACTTCGTGGAGTTGATGCGTCAGGTCGGGGCCGACATCACAATGCAATCCTGACGGGGACTTGCGGCGCTTTCCTCGACGGCTATAATCCGCGCCATCCACCGCCGACTCGAACTCACAGGAACACCCCGCGCCATGTTGACACCCGGGCAAATTCGTCGCAACGCGATCTGTCATACGCTGGACTCCATTTTCTTCATGATAGCGCTGACCCTGTTCAGCCTGGAAACGGTAATTCCAGCCTTTATTAAGGAGCTGAGCGATTCGAACCTGCTGATCGGGCTGGCGTCCGGCCTGTTCTGGGTTGGGCTCGTGCTGCCGCCGCTTATCTCGGCCAAGAGGTACGAGGGTCTGGCGTACAAGAAGCCCACCGTATTGTTCTTCGGCGTTTTCATGCGGGTGGGATGGCTTGTTCTGTTCCTCTGGCTGTTCTTCATGTGGCAGACGCCCGCGACTTTAATTGTGCTGTTCCTGATCTTGTTCGTCGGCGGCGTGGCCACCGGGATGACGAACCCACTGTGGTCGGACTGGTACCTCAAGACCACCGCGGAGGGCACTCGGGGCCGCCTGATGGGCTTTCGCCTGGCAATCCCCGGCATGTTGGGCATCCCGTTAGGCGTGCTCATCCATTGGCTGCTATCCTCTTTGGGCAGCCCCCAGAGGTACCAGGCGCTTCTGATCATGGCTTTCCTGGCCTCGATGATATCGTTCCTGTCAGTCGCCCTCGTCCATGAGGAAGAAACGGACGGCCTGCCGAACCAGCGCCACGTGCGATGGGCGGATTACATAAAGGGACTGGCGCACCTGGCGATTCGGCCGGGAGCTTTCCGTCGCTTCCTGACGGGAGGCCTTCTTGTGTTCATGTCGGGCACGGTGACGCTCGCCTTTCTGACGAAGTATGGGCTCAGTTCGCCGGCGGCCCATGAAGGCATCGCGGGCGCCTTCACAGGCTTCTACCAGACCTCCATGGCGGTAGGGGCGCTCGCCGGGGGGTTCTTGAGTGACCGTCGCCACGTGATAGCGCCTTTCCGGCTCTCTCCCGTGCTGCTTTTCGGAGCATTGGGAATAGCTATTGTTTCGCCTGATCCCGCAGCCGTTTGCGCTGCGTTCGGGCTCCTCGGGGCCAGCTTTGGAATGACCTTCGTCGCGTATCTGCCCGCCATATTCAAGATCGCCCATTCGAACCGCATTCCCAGCTACGCGGCGGTCACCGTCATGTGCCTCAATATACCACGGGCGATCTTCCCGCCTTTGATGGGTTTGCTGATGGACGCCGGGCTGTTGAACTATCGTGCGCTGTTCGCGATTTGCGGCGCAGTAGCTTTCGTCGGGTGGCTGCTCTTCCTGAGGATGCAGCCGCCCGGAGAATACGAGGAACGGCACGGCTGAAGCCAACCCGAAGGCCCGTCTGCCCGCCCAAACTCGACGAGAACTTGCGGAGGTTCCCGCACCGGTTATAATCCGCTCCATTTCGCGCCGCTAAACCTATGCTTTACAGAGATATACCTTCGTCATGTTGACGCCCGGACAAAGCCGCCGCAATGCCCTCTACCATACTCTGGACGGCGTTTCCTTCTTCATGGGATTGACGCTGTTCAATAGGGCGACCGTAATCCCCGCCTTCATCAACGAGTTGACCGGCTCGAATCTGGTGATCGGACTGGTGCCTTGCGTCTACTGGATTGGCTTCGCCCTGCCGCTGTTCATCTCGGCCAAGAAGTTCGAGGGGCTGGCGTATAAGAAGAGGACATTGCTGAAGCTGGCGGCATTCCAGCGCGTGGCATGGCTGGCTCTGTTCGCGTGGCTGTTTTTCGCCTGGAAGACGCCCCTCACCCTGGTTGTGCTCTTCCTTGTGTTAATCGTCGTAAGCGTGAACACGGGGCTGATGAACCCCGTGTGGGTGGACTGGTATGCGAAAACGATGGACGAGAGAATCTGGGCGCGTGTGCTCGGGCTGCGCTGGGCCATCTCGGGTCTGGTGGGCATCCTGCTGGGGCTTTTCATCCGTTGGGTCCTGTCCGAGCTGCCGCATCCGCGTGGCTACCAGGCGCTGATCCTCCTGGCTTTTATCGGGTACCTGCTGTCGTGGATATTCGTTTCCCGAGTGCGCGAGGAAAGGCAGGAGGGGCTGCCGCACCATCGGGACGTGCGTTGGGGCCATTACCTGAAGGGATTGAGCGATCTGGTGAGCCGGCCCGGGGCCTTTCGCAGGTATCTGGCGGCCTGCATTTGCCTGTTCGTTCCGACCGAGCTGATGTTTGCCTTCCTGGCGAAGTACGGCCTCACTTCACCGGCGGCCACGGAGGGAATTACGGGCGCCTTCACCGCTTTCACGCAGGGCTCTATAGCGGCCGGCGCCCTTGCCGGTGGCTATTTGAGTGACCGTCGCCACGTCGTAGCGCCATTCCGGCTCTCCCCCCTGCTGTTTTTCGGAGCGGTCGCTCTGGCGCTTGTATCGTCCCACCCGATCACTGTCTGCGCCGCGTTCAGCCTGCTTGGCGCTTCACTGGCGATGAATCTCTCCTCGTCTCTTCCGGCGCTCTTCAGATTCGCCGCCCCAAACCGCATACCCAGCTACTCGGCGGTGCTCGTCATGTGCCTGAGCATCCCCCGCGCCCTCAGTCCACTGCTGGTGGGTTGGCTGATCGACAGGGGAATACTGACCTATCCCACCCTGTTCGCCCTGTGCGGCGCGGTAGCTTTTGCCGGCTGGATAATCTTCCTGACGTTGAAGCCGCCCGTCGTCGCCAGTGAAGCGAGCAATTAAGCGCTTCCCGCCAGGCGGACCCATTCTCTTCGGAACCGGCGCAGCGCTCGCCCCCTGTGGCTGACGGCGTGCTTCTGGCCCGGCGTCATCTGGGCGAAGGTCTTGCCCTGCGGCTCGTAGTAGAACACGGGATCGTATCCAAAGCCGCCAGTGCCCCGCATCTGCCCGATTATCAGGCCGTCCACTCGCCCCTCGGCCGTAAGAACCACCCGGCCCCCCGGATCGGCCATGGCAATACAGCATCGGAAATGCGCCCCGCGCCGCGCCGGCGCTATGCCCTCCATCTCACGCAGCAGTTTACGGCACAGCTTCTCCGAGGTGGGATTCTGCCCGGCATATCGCGCGCTGTTTATCCCGGGCCGGCCGTCCAGAGCATCCACGAACAGGCCG
This sequence comes from Planctomycetota bacterium, assembly GCA_021161675.1. Taxonomy (GTDB): domain Bacteria; phylum Planctomycetota; class Brocadiia; order SM23-32; family SM23-32; genus JAGHAF01. The sequence goes on from JAGHAF010000055.1 coordinate 8,803, forward strand.
GAGTCGTCCGCAACGGAAAGCGCTCCGCACGCCTCAGCCGTCTGACGGGCCTTCTTTGCGGCGTTCTCCTGGAGGGTGCTGCCGTCTTCGAGCACCTCCGGCGCCCGGGGGAAATCATCCAGCGTAAGTATTCGCACCGGCGGGCCGTCAAGCCCTTCAAGGAGCGCGCGCATCTCCTCGCGCTTGCTCGAATTCCTGGTGGCCAGGAGCAATTCAATCATTCGGATTTCTCTTTCGGTAGAGCGGCCGCAACTGCACGTGCGTCCGGCGATTGCCCGAGCACGGCCTCGACCGCCTGGGGGACAGAGCGAACGTAAACGATTTCCAGGTCACCCGCAACGCCCTGCCGGCGCAGGCCCTCAACGCTCGGCCGGTTCCGCTCAGGCAGCGCCAGCCGCTTTATGTTCGCCCGGCGGGCGGCAACCAATCTCTCCTCCAGCCTGAGCACGGGGGCCGCGTTGCCAGTCAGGGTCACTTCTCCTATGACGGCGGCGCCCGGCGCAAGCGGCCTTTCCAGCAGAACGGACGCGAAGGCCACCGCGATGGGCAGGCCGACAAAGGCCGCTTCCTTCGCCACGGCCGCCGCCGGCAGGTGCACGTGGAAATCGGACCTTTCCATCACGTCGGCAGCGAGGCCGAACGCCGGGGCGTTCGCCTTCCAGTAACTGTAGGCGATTTGCGCGCTCTCGCGCAGCGCCTGCCCGAGCCTGCCGGTCACAATGAGTTTGCCCGCTCCGTCCACCCTGGTGATCTCCACAAGCATCAGCCGGCCGCCCTGTGGCGAGACCACGAGCGTCGCGCAGACGCCCGGCCGCCCGCTGCGGCGGTCCCGTTCGGGCATGCGCTTCGGCGGCCCGAGCAGCCGCTCGATGTCATCGCGGCCCACAATCGGCGCCGCCTCTCCGCTGCCGAGCCGTTCCAGCGCCAGTTTCCGGCAGATTGCCGCTATCTGGCGCTCAAGGCCCCGCACTCCGGCCTCACTGGTGTATCCTTCGATCAAAGACTCGATCGCCTCCTCGTCCATCCGGAGCGCATCTGGCGCCAGCCCCGCCTCATCGAGCTGTTTGGGAATCAAATGCCTCCGCGCGATGGCGATTTTCTGGTCGGTAGAGTATCCGGACAGCTCAATCACCTCCAGTCGATCCAGGAGGCCGGAGGGTATCGTATCAGTAGTGTTGGCGGCGCCGATGAACATGATCCGCGACAGGTCGAACGGCGCCTGGAGGTAGTTGTCAACGAAGGTCTCGTTCTGCTCCGGGTCCATCACTTCCAGAAGCGCGCCCCCTGGATCACCCCGGAGCCCGGAGTGGAGTGTGTCCAGCTCGTCCAGCAGCAAGACGGGGTCATTCACAGCCACGGCTCTCAACGCCCGAATGATACGCCCGGGAAGCGCGCCGACATAGGTGCGGCGGTGGCCCCGTATCTCGGCCTCGTCCCGGACGCCGCCCAGGGAGATGCGGTAGAACTTGCGGCCGGTGGCGGCGGCGATCGAGCGGCCCAGGGACGTCTTCCCCACTCCGGGCGCTCCGACCAGGCACAGCAGCGCCCCCTGCCCCTTCAACTGTCCGCGCTCCTGTCGCAGGCGCCGCACACTCAAATATTCCAGTATTCTTTCCTTGACCTCCTGGCGGCCGTAGTGGTCCCGCTCCAGGATGCTCCGGGCCTCTTCGATGCTGACTTCCGCATCCGTTGACCGGTTCCAGGGCAGGTCACACAGCAATTCCAGGTAATCAACAATGAGGCCATACTCGGGGGATTCGGGAGGTATGCGCTCAAGCCGCGCCAGTTCCCGAATCGCTTCCTCATGCGCTTCGGGGGGCAGTTCGCTTTCCATCACGCGCTCACGCATCTCGCCCGGCCCCGTCTTGCTCCCCACCAGTTCGGAAAGTTCACGCTCCAGCCCCTCCCGGCGTCCCTCCAGGTAGTGACGCCGCTCCTCGTCCGTAGCCCCGTAGCGGCTCTGCTCTTGCAGGCGTTCTCCGGCAAGGCGTATCTGCTTTTCCCTCTCCAGGACCGGCACGAGCATCCGGTAGCGCTCCAGCCTGCTCGGTTCCGCCAGCAGCATCTGTTTGTCCGCGACCGAGAGTTCCAGGCTGAAGGCAATAGCAAAGTCCAGCTCGAACACGTCCGCCGAGCGGAGCTGCTTTAGAATGAAGCTGCCGATGGCGCTCATTCCGACCAGCGCTTTCACCCTGTCCACCAGGTCGGCGGGAACTTCCATCTCGATATCCTCGATCTGGCGCACCCGCGCGCTCAGGTAGGGGTCGGCCCCGGCAAGCCCCAGGATGCGGCAGCGGGTGCGCCCCTCCACCAGCGCCCGCCAGACGCCCGCTTCATCCGGCCCCACCACCTGGAGCACCTTGCACATCACCCCCACGCTGTAAAGGTCCTCGGCGCCGGGGCTCTCCACAGCAAGCTCCCGCTGGGCCACCATCAGCAATCGCCCCCCGCCCCGCTGAGCCGCGTGCATCGCCGCCACTGATCGCGGCCGACCGATCCGCAGCGACGTTATGACCCCGGGGAACATCACCATGTTCCGCAGAGCCACGAGGGGCGCCGGCTTTTCCGCCGTGTCTTGTTCGTCTTTCATTTCCATGTCACTCCCACTTTAAGTGGCTTGCGTCGCGCTGGTCAAGCAGAAAGCGCGCCGCCGCTTGAGTGGGCCACACCGGCGCCGGCCTTACTCGCGCCCGGCAGTTGCCATTCGCCGTCCTTTGCGATAATGTTAGGCTATTATGATTCACGATCTGACTGGAGCCTGGGAGCTGAGGGAAGCCGAGGACGTCGGCCTGGCCCCACCCCCGGGGAAAATCGCCGCCCTCGGGGCCGAAACCGAAGGCTGGATGGATGCCCGAACGCCGGGCTGCGTGCATCTGGACCTCATCGAGGCCAATCGCATCCCGGACCCGTTCTATGGTTTCAATGACCAGGAGGCGCAGTGGGTCGCAGAGCGGCATTGGCTCTATCGCCGCACCTTCGACTGCCCCGCAGAGCTGCTCGAAATGAAAAGGATCGAGCTCGTGTGCGAAGGGCTCGACACATTCGCCACGCTCGCGCTGAACGGCGAACTGGTCGCCCGCGCCGACAACATGTTCCGCCGCTGGCGCTGGGACGTAACCCATCTCCTGCGCCAGGAAGACAACGAACTGCTGGTGCTCTTTGAATCGCCGACAAAGCGCGGCGAAGCGCTCGCCCGGGCCGACAAGAGCATACCTCCCCCGCTTTTCTTCCCTAACCGCAGCTACACCCGAAAGGCCCAGTATGCTTTCGGCTGGGACTGGGGACCGACGCTGAACACAAGCGGCATCTGGCGCCCTATCTTCCTGGAAGGCTACAACACCGCCCGCATCGCCGAGCTGTGGGCACGAGTGGATTGGGATGAGCCCGAGGCGCCCCTCGTCCATATTGAGGCGGAGGTTCACTGCCTCCAGCCCTGCAATGCCGCCCTGGACGCCGAACTGCTCGGAAATGACTCGAAACATCAAACCTCCACATCCGGCGAACTCACCGCGGGGCGCAACCTGATAGTCTCTTCCTTCCGCATGGCCGACCCGCAGCTCTGGTGGCCCGCCACCATGGGTGAGCAGCCGCTTTATGAGCTGAAGGTGGAAATGACAATCGGCGACGAAACCCTCCGCGCCCGCCGGACAGTCGGCCTGCGCCGGGTGGAGCTGAAGCGTGAGGAAGACGAAGAGGGCGAGTCCTTTATCTTTCAGATCAACGGCGAGCCGGTCTTCTGCCGCGGGGCCAACTGGGCGCCCGCCGACAGTTTCCTGCCACGGCTCACCCACGGGGACTACGAGGATTTGCTTCAGAAAGCCGCCGACGCCAACATGAACATGATCCGCGTCTGGGGCGGCGGCGTCTACGAAAGCGACGAGTTTTATGAGACTTGCGACCGCCTGGGCATCATGGTGTGGCAGGACTTCATGATGGCCTGCGCCGCCTACCCGGCCCACCTGGAGTGGTTCCGCGACAGCCTGCGCGCGGAGGCCCGCGACGTGGTTCGCCGTCTGCGCCACCATCCCTCGATAGTCCTCTGGTGCGGCAACAACGAATGCCAGCAGATATTCGGGGATTACTTCCCCGGCGATCCGAAACAATCCCCTGAATTCCTCTGGGACAAACTGCTGCCCGCCGTCTGCGAGGAACTCGATCCCACCCGTCCGTACTGGCCCGGCAGCCCCTACGGCGGGGATAACCCCAACAGCACGACTCACGGTGACACTCACTTCTGGGACATGTGGGCCCGGTGGCAGGCGCCGGAGGCGCAACGCAGCCATCCCAGCCACTTCGTGAGCGAGTTCGGCCTGCAGGGCCCGCCCGACCTGCGCACCATCCGCAGCTACATCCCCTCCTCCGGGCATCACGTGCAGAGCCGCGTCATGGAACACCACAACCGTTTCGTCGGTGGCGCGGAGCGACTGCTGCGATACCTGGCGGCCCAGTTCCGCCTGCCGGCCGATTTCGAGGACATGGTCTACCTCATGCAACTCACCCAGGGAGAGGCGGTCAAGATCGGCGTTGACTACTGGCGCTCGCGAAAGTTCCGCACCGCCGGAACACTGTTCTGGCAACTGAACGACTGCTGGCCGGTCATCAGTTGGAGCTGCCTGGACTACGAACACCGTCCCAAGGCGCTCTACTACTATGCGCGGCGCTTCTTTGCCCCCGCGCTGCCCGTAATCCAGTATGAGAACGGCCGCTTCGGCATCCGACTCGTCAACGACCGCCGCGAAGACTTCAACGGACAGCTCGTCTACGGCGCGGGCCGCGTGGGCGGAGATCAGCTCTGGACGGCCCGGCAGGCGGTCCGCATTCCGGCCAACCAGGTCATTGACGGTCCCGCCAAGAGCGAAGACGAACTTGGGATGTCCGACCCCACGGGCGAGTACTTCTGGTGCCGCCTCCTGACAGACGACGGGGACGAGATCGCCCGTGACGTGCGCTTTACGGCGCCCTTCAAGCACGTCGAGTTCCCCGTCCCGCAATGGGACATCAAGGCGGAGAGCGTGGACGGACGGCGCCACGTAGTCACGTTGACAAGCGACTGCTTCGCCAAGGGGGTCTGGCTGCGCCTGAAGGGCGTAGAGGGCCAGTTGAGCGAGAACTACTTCGACGCCCTCCCCGAACTGCCCGTGGAGGTGACCATCATCACGGACTCAGACCTTCCGGGCGACGCCCTCCACCGCCACCTGGAGGTATCGAGCGTCGGCAGCGTGCGGCGACAAGCCTGAGCCGCTCATCTCACCGGCGCCGAACGCGGCTCGTACGACATGTTGAGCGAACCCTCGGCGTCTGTCTTCTCACGGATCAGAGGTTCGAAAGCGCGATTTATCTCGTACCCCACGGAGGCGCGCCCCTCCATCATCGCGGCAAGTGTCGTCGTGCCGCTGCCAAGGAATGGGTCGAGCACCGTCTCGCCGCAAAAGCTGTACATCTTAATGAGCCGGCGCGGCAACTCCACCGGGAACATCGCAACGTGAGAGTCCTGCCGCCGGGGTGGTATGCGCCAGATTCCCCTGAACCAGGCGCTTCGCTGCTCGCGCGTGAGCCGGCTCTTCTCTTTCTGCTCCACGGAGGGACGCCGCCATTGCCCACGCTTGCGCAAGAGGACGATATATTCGTGCTCGTAGGTGACGTGTCCGTCTTTCGGATAGTAGACGGAGCCCATCCAGCATCCGCCGCCCGTGGTGTTGGTGGTGGAGGTCTTTTGCCAGATGATGTTTCCCATGAAATCGAAGCCGACTGCGCGCGCGATCATTATGATGTCGGCAGGAATCGGTTGGACGCGGTAGCGGCCATGCTCGGACGCCCTCAGATACTGATCCCCGACGTTGAACGCCGCGCGGCAGCCGGGACGAAGCGCCCGGTGGCACTCGGAGAGGACGGAACGCAGGTCGGAAAGGTAGGCTTCGTAGGTCTGGTCGTAACCTATCTGCCCGGGGTGAGCGTAGTCCTTGATGCGCCAGTAAGGCGGCGAGGTCACGACCAGGTCAATGGACTCATCGTCCAGCTCCGGCATCTTGCGGCTGTCAGCGAAGATGACACGGTGCTCGCTCATGGCGCCCATTTCGCCGCCTCCTCACACTCGAGCGAACTATAACGGCAGTGGGCCGGCGGCGCAAGCGGAGCCAGAGCTGCTCTCGCCCTCCCTATTCTGCCCCGCGACTGCGGGGCAAAATGCCCTTCCATTCCTTCGCGATCCCGGAAGTGTCGACGACGTGTCCCCCCCGCCGCAGGGCGAGCGTCTGCCCGGCGTGCACGCGCTGCGCCTCTCCCGCGCGTTTTGCCTGGACCTCCCCCTCGAGGACCGTGATTACGATGCTGTCCGGGTCTGGCGCCTCCAGTTGCGCCCGCGCCGTCTTCGCCACGACTATGCCCGGTCCGCCGCGTACCGTGAAGCCTCCCCGCTGCCCTGAAACGTCCAGCAGCGCTTTTCCTCGCCGGAGCCGTATGGCGCCGGGCCCGATAATTTGCAGGCTGGCCCCTCCGTTCAGATAGACCCTGGCCTTACGGCCGAACGTGAACCTGGCGGCGCAGTCCGCCCCGGCGCGGCATAGCGCCCCTCGCCGAATGGGCGCCGGCTCTCCCGCGCTCACCGCCCTGCCCTGCACCTGAAGCGTGCCTTCCAGGACAGTCACGTGCGCGACCGGCCGCAGGCCGAACCAGGCCACGAGAGCGGCACCCACCAGGACAACAACGCCGGTGAACCTCATGAACGCCGCCAGCGTGCGCCAGTTCGGGAACGCCACCAGCGCGCCCAGGTCGCAGAGGATGATCAAGGTCGTCGCCATGATCACCTGCGTCATCGGGTCTGGCGGCGTGATAAAGGCGCCCACGATGAACGCGCCGAGGATAATCCCCTTGCGCCCCCGGCGCAGACCCTCGAGGGTCAGCACATTCCACCTGAGCAGGAAATAGATTACCACCGGAGTCTGGAACGCCAGGCCCAGCGCGAAGATAAAGAAGAAGAAGGTGCTTATGTACGAACCTATCATCAGCATGGGCCTTACAGAAGGCCCTGAGAGCACAATCAGGTAGCGAAACGCCATCGGCACAAAGAAGAAATAGCCGAAGGAGATGCCGCCGAAGAAACAGGCGGCGCACGCAGCGCCAAGCGAGAAGACTTTCCGCCGCTCATTCGGAAAGAGCCCCGGGGCCACGAAGGCCCAGACCTGGTAGATGATCATCGGCGCGGCGAGCACGAGCGCTCCGAGGGCACATGCCTTCAACTGCGCGACGAAGCCCTCAGGATACGTCTTGGCATACAAGGCGGTCTCGAATCCCAACGACGCCATTGCCCGCACGTGCGGCCACTTGAGCGCGTCCATCAGCCAATGCCGGAATAGCCAGCTCAGCCCGAAGGCCGCCGCAAGAGCGATCAGACATACTACGAGCCGCCAGCGCAGCTCGAGCAGATGCCCCTCGAGGGACATGATGGCCCTATCGCTCTTTTCTGGTCCATCCGGCACGTGGCCGATCTCCTCCTGTAAGCGCCGTTGCGCCTCGCACGCGCATTATACAAGCGCAAGCGAGCTAAACCACGGGGGAAAGACCAGCTCAGGCGGGAGTTCAGTACTGGCGGCGATTTCGTGAGGAGGGGATGTTGAGCATTTTCCGGTACTTGGAGACGGTGCGCCGAGCGATAGCGACGCCTTCCCCTGCGAGCGCCTCCGCCAGTTGCTGGTCGCTGAGCGGGTTGGACTTGTCTTCGTTCTCAACGGCATCCTGGAGTTTGCGCCGGACGACCTCCCAAGATTCGGTCTCCCCGTTTTCCTTCCTGAACCCGCCGGTGAAGAAATGCTTCAGCGAATAGATGCCCTGAGGGGTTTGGACGTACTTGCCGGAGATTGCGCGGCTCACCGTGGAGACGTGCACCCCCACTTTGTCGGCGATTTCCTGCATTTTCAGGGGCCTCAGGTGCATCTGTCCACTCTGAAGGAAATCATGCTGCACTTCGACTATCGCGCTCGCTATGTCATAGATTGTGCTTCGCCGCTGCTGAATGGCATCAATCAGCCACCGGGCGCCCTGGAGTTTCTCTTTCAGATACTGCCGGGTCCTGGGGTCCAGGTCATCGCGTCGGAGACGTCGCGCGTAGTAGCTGCAGATGCTCAAGGAGGGCAGGTTTGAATCCTCCAGGACGACGCGGAACTTGCCCTCCACCAGCTCCACCCGTAAGTCGGGAATCACGTGGGGAGCGGGCCTCTCTTCGAACAGCGCGCCAGGGATCGGATTCAGACGGGCCAATTTTTCAACACACGCTTTCAACTCCATGATGGTGCAGCCCAGCGCTTTGGAGACTTTCGGATACTGGTTCCTTACGATATCCTCGAAGTGCTCCTCGATGATGCTCTTGAGGATGCCGTAGTCGCCGTCCTCCGGATTGAGCTGAAGCAGCAAGGATTCCTTCATGTCACGGGCGCCCACCCCGAGCGGTTCGAGGCCCTGAACGATCCGCAACGCTTCCTGGCTCTGCTCCGGGGTGACGTCCATCTCCATTGAATCTACGATCTCCTCGAGCGAGTATTCCAGATACCCCCGCCAGTCAAGGTTCGCCACGATATTCTCGCAGATATCCTGAATGGGTGATTCCAGTCCCAGATAGGCAAGCTGTCGTTTCAGATGCTCTTCGAGTGATATATCGGGGGCGGGTGAGTTCTCCAGGGCAGAGAGTTTGGCGTCTTTCCCCTCGCCGAAACGCGTCTGCGTCCCATAGGTATCGTACTCCGCCGGTTGAATCAGCGCCTCCAGGGCATCGTAATCTTCCGCTTCCAGAGGGCTCTGCGCATCTTCCTGCGCCGGTTCCGCCGCCTGGTTGTCTTCGCCGGCCTCCCCCTCGGGCGGCGACTGATCTTCCTCTGAGCTCCCCACCTCGAGCATGGGATTCTCAAGCAGCTCCTCGCCGATTCTTTCCTGCAGTTCCATGAGGGGAAGCTGAAGTATCTCGATGGACTGGATGATCTGTGGCGCCAGCTTCAGCCGCATCTCCTGGCGCAATTGCAGGGAAGCCTGGAGTCTCATTGGGAATCACCCCCGTTCTCTGTTGAATCGGATTGTCGTTGGACCTCTCGACGACCTTCCAGCGCGTCTCCAAGCACAGAAGCATTCGCATACTCCAGATGGCTGCCCGCGGGGATGCCGCGCGCCAGGCGTGTCAGGCGAACCGGCAGCCCTTCCAGCGCCTCGCTTACGAATAGAGCGGTCGCCTCCCCCTCCATGTCCGGATTGCAGGCCAGTATCACCTCCTGCGCTTGCCCCCCCGCTATCCGTCCGATCAACGCGCCGACGGTCAGATCGTCCGGCCCCATACCTTCCAGAGGCGCCAGGCGGCCACCAAGCACGTGATAGAGCCCCCGGTAGCCGCTCTGCTCCATTGACAGTACGTCTTGTGACTGCTCCACCACACAGATCGTAGAGTGATCGCGCGCGGGATCGCTACAGATCGCACACGGGTCCTGTTCGGAGAAATGGTAGCAGATCGAACACTGCCTCACCCTTTTCTTCACATCCCGGATGGCATCGGCAAGCTCGAACGCCTCCGCCTCAGGAAGGCGAAGGATGTGATACGCCAGGCGTTCGGCCGTCTTCTCGCCCACGCCGGGCATGTGGCCCAGAAGCCCTTTTAGCCGCTCAAAAGTTTCATTATAGCCCTTGGCCAACTGCAAAGCCCTTCCTTTACCACGCGCGCTATTTCCGCGTCCGCCCAGGCGTTTGGCAACACGTTAGAAAAACGCATCCAGCCCGGGCACGTTCAGTCCCCCGGCGATCTTGCTCCTCTCGCTCTCCTCCAGTTCCCTGGCCTTTTTAATGCCCTGGCGAATGGCCGCCAGAATCATCTCCTGTAAGAACTCCGTATCTTCCTCTTCGACCACAACGGGGTCTATCTCCACGCTCAAAGGCTCTTGCAGGCCGTTGAAGACGACTTTCACTATTCCACCACCGGCGCTGCCCTCGACGGCCCGATCACGAAGGTCGTCCTCCACCTGGCCCATGCGACGCTGCAAATCCTTCATCTGCTTCTGGGCCTGCTTCATCAGCCCGCCCAGGTCCTGCCCTCCCAATCCTCTCATCCTCGTCTCTCCTGAGATCGCTCAGGTCTGTTATTCCTCTTGATCCGGCAGCGCTTCTTCATCCGCGCGCGCCCGCCTCCGCAATCGCTGTGGATTCAGGCCCAGTTCTTTATCCGCCCGGAGGAACGCCCGCATAAGAGGCCCGTCCTCCAACGCATCTTCCACAACGTCCGGATCCTGTGCGCTGGCCGCAAGCCGCAGGTACTCATCCCTGTTCATGCCCTCCGGCAATGTGGCGCTGGCCGCCGGTTCCACTCTGGCGCCGGACGCGCTCGCCTTCAGCTTCTCACTGATACGGCGCAGCGTCCCCGCGCCCTTCTTATTCGGCCCGGACGGCGCCGCATTGCGCGCGGGCCCGGGCGCCTGCGCCGCGGGCGCCCGCGCAATCACGGGCTCAGCGTCCAGCTTCTCAAGCGCTTCCTGCACGGGCACAAGCGCCGAAAGTTGACTCGCCCGGATAATCGCCAGTTCCAGCGCGAGCCGTCCGGTGGACTCCCGCCGCGCCCGCAGAGCGGCCTCCCGCAGCAACTGGATCATGTAGATCAATTGCTCCGTGGTGAACAAGTCGCGCTGCTCCGCCAGCCCCGACGCCGCGGGAGCGACCCCTCCACCCATCAGCGCGGCCGAATCCGTCCCGCAGTAGGAGGCCACCAGCAAGTCCCGCAGGTACTGCGCGAACTGATCGCCGAAGTCCTCCACGCCTATGCCTGTCGACAGGGCGTCATCAAGAAGCGAGAGGGCCCGGGCAGTGTCCTGCTCGGCCAGGACGTTCGCCATCTGAGCCATGAGCCGCCGGTCTACAGCGCCCAGTATGGCCAGTACGTCCTGGAGGGCTATCTCGTCGCCGAGGGCGCCGAGTTGGTCCAGCGCGCCCAGCGCGTCCCGCATACTGCCCCTGGCGGCGCGAGCAATGGCCTCCAGGCAGCCGTCCTGCACCTTCAGGCCCTCCCGCTCGCATATCTGCTGAAGCGCGCCCACGATCTCCGCCTCGGAAAGCCGATGGAAGTCGAACCGCTGGCACCGGCTCCTCACCGTCTCCGGCAGCTTCTGGGGATCGGTGGTGGAGAATATGAACTTCACGTGCGGGGGCGGCTCTTCCAGGGTTTTGAGCAGCGCATTGAACGCCGGCCCGGTCAGCATGTGGACTTCGTCAATGTAGTAGACCTTGAAGCGGCTGCGGGCGGGAGCGAGGGCGACGTTCTCGCGCAGTTTGCGCACTTCGTCAATCCCCCGGGTGGAAGCGCCGTCAATCTCCATAACGTCAATGTCGCTGCCGGCGGCGATGCGACGGCACGCGTCGCACTCGCAGCAGGGCTGCGGCGTGGGCCCCTGTTTGCAGTTGAGCGCCTTGGCCAGCAGGCGCGCCACCGTGGTCTTGCCCACGCCCCGAGAGCCGCAAAAAAGATAAGCGTGCGCAACACGGTCCGAGCTAACGGCGTTCTGGAGCGCGGCGATCACGTGCTGCTGCCCCACCACCTGCTCGAAGGTTTGCGGCCGGTATTTTCGTGCGAAAACAACGTACATCCGGACACCTCGCATTGCGCGACTCAAAGGCAGTTGGCAAGTTACCAGGGGACGCAGCCCTTGGCGAGTCGGCGGCAAAAAGCGAGCCGTGCACTCCGATCGTCCCCGTTCCTTCGGGCAGTAGCCGCCGGATAGCTCCAGACAGGCTACCCCACGGCAGTCCGGGGTGCTGCTTATGGCTGCTGGCTTCCGCCCCTGACCAGGTTCGCAGCCGCCCGGCTCCATGGGACCCGTCCTTCAACGCTACCCGAAGCGACCCTTTTCCTCGCAGGAACGCAGGTCTCACGAAGCGATCAGCCCTGCTAAAGCGGTTTGCAGGTTACAGAGCGCCGCTAATGCTCCGCCTAGCACGGCCCGCAATTCTGCAATTTCAAGACCCCTTCTATTTCTTGAGAGGGCCTGTGGGTAAGGTACCACAGCCGATCCCAATCCGCAACCGAAAGCCACTTCTCACTCCACGTTTGACCCGAGCGCTCCCCCCACGTATATTGAGCAATCCCGTCAACTTCCAAACTCAAAGGAGCATCTATCGTGCTGATTATCGGCGAACGAATCAACGCCACCCGCAAGTCCATTGGGCGCGCTTTGCGCCGCCGCGACGCCGAGGCGCTGGAGCGCGAGGCGCGGGCACAAGCAGAAGCCGGCGCCGACTTCATAGACGTCAACGCCGCAAGCGATCCCTCCCGCGAACTGGAGAACCTCAAATGGGCCCTCCAGGTCGTGCAGCAGAGCACGGAGCTGCCCATCTGCCTCGATTCGGCCGATCCCGACGTGCTGCGGGCCGGCCTCCAGCTCATCAGCGCCGATCGCGTCATGCTCAACTCCGCCACCGCCGAGGAAGGCAAGATGCAAGAGGTAATGGCCCTCGCCGCTGACGCCGGCGCGCTGCTGGTCGCCCTTGCGATGGACGACAAAGGGGTGCCCGGCACGGCGGATCGCCGCGTCCAGATCGCCACACGGCTGATCGAGGCCGCCGAGCAGGCGGGCTTGCCCCGGGACAACGTCTACGTGGACTGCTGCATCCAACCCGTCAGCACCGACATCACCCAGGGCGCCGCCGTAGTCGAAGCCGTCCGGCGAATCATGCGAGATTGGCCGGGCGTCCACACAACCTGTGGGCTCTCTAACATCAGCTTCGGCCTTCCGAACCGCAGTCTGATGAACCGGACGTTTCTGGCCTCTCTGATTGCGGCCGGCCTGGACTGCGCAATCCTCGACCCCACAGAGAGCGGGATGATGGACGTCGTCCATGCCGCCGAAGCCCTCGCCGGCCGGGATGAGTTCTGCATGAATTACCTGCGCGCAATGCGCGAGTAATGCGGCGCCTTCGGCGGCCCCTTTCCCCGTGAAGAGCCCAGGCTCTGTCTGAGAAATCGGCTCTCGGACAGAGAGCGAGCGAATTCGTGGCTGGCAAGGACGCCGAAGCAGGCATATCCCCTGTGATACGCCGATGCAGGCGGCGCGCAGCCAGGCGCGAATGCAGCCGCTCGAATCCAGGTCCGGTTTTTCAGACAGAGCCTAATCGCCGGATAGCCCCCTGTTCTCAAGCGCGTCGAAGAAGGACCGCAGGCGTGTTCTGGGAACCCTGAAGACGCCCACCCCCGGTTCGTCCTCGCGGCCGTGCAGATCGCTGCCCCCGGTGACGAACAGGTCAAAATGCTCGGCGGCCTTCTCGATGTAGAGCTGCACGTTGCCGCTGCAAAAGGGCCGGATAGTCTCCACGCCGTCCAGCCCCATCCCCTTGAGCGATTTGATCCACAGGTCAATGATGCGTATGGTGGGGTGAGCCAGCACGGCCACGCCGCCGGCCGCGTGTATCGCATCAATACACCGCCTGGGATGCATGGGCTCCATCGGCACGTAGGCGGCTCCCCCGCTGCCAAGGAAACGCGCGAAGGCCTCCCGAATGGAACGAACGAACCCATCTCGCACGAGCAGGCGGGCCAGGTCCGGACGCCCCACGTAGACGGCCTCGCCGCGCGGCAGCTCGCTGAGGTCCAGATCAATCCCCACCGCCGCCAACATACTCACGATCTGCCAGAACTGCTCTGTCTTGCGGCGCCGAATCTCGCCGCACGTCTCCCGCAGCGTTTCATTCTCTCGGTCGAACCCGTATCCCAGGATATGGATTTCTTCCTCGCCCTCGCGCAGAGCGCTCAACTCCACGCCGTCAATCAGTCTCGCGCTGGAGCCGGCGAGCTCGCGCTCCGCGTCCGATAAGCCGCTCAGTATGTTGTGGTCGGTAATGGAAATGAAACCGAGTCCGGCGCTGGCCGCGGCCCGCGCCACCTCGGCCGGGGAGAGCCTCCCGTCACTCGCCGTAGTATGGATGTGAAGGTCACAGCTCAAATCCAATCCCCACTGCCAGAGCTAAAAACAAAGCTCGCATCCCTGGAGAGCGCGCTCCGCCGCCGCAACGTCGGCGCGGCGCGTCAGGTCCAGCACGGGCCCCTCACACAACACCACGTCGAACGATGCGCCGCCGGACTCGATAAGGTCCGTCACCGCCGATGTCAACTCCAACTCCCCGCGCTCAGGATCGGGCGCCACGCGACGACACGCATCGAATATCGCGGGTGAGAACCCGTACAGGTTCATGCTCACGAAGACCTCGCCCCGCCGGGCAAAGCTATCCGGGTCGGACGGTTTCTCGACAATGCCCAGCAGCTCCCCCTCGCCGGAGATGCTGACCACGGCGAACTCCCGGACGCGCTCCTCCGAGATATTGCCCTCGCGCACCAGGCGTCGGCGCGGAAAAACGCCCACGCACTGGCCCTCCCCCCCTCGCCGGGCCAGTGCGGAGAGCGCGGAAACGGGAAACAGGTTATCGCTATTGGTCAATATGAAGCTTTCTGCGTCGGCGAACCGCTCGGCAGCCAGCACGGCGTCCGCCGTACCTCGCGGCGACTGCTGGACCGCGCATTCCACCTCGCAGGGCGCCGTGCGACTCACGCGGCGCGCATAGTCGCGCATCTGATCAGCATCCGGCGCGACCACAAGGCAAACCCGCCGCACACCCGCCTGCGAGAGGCTGGCGACGATGTAGTCGAGGAACGGACGCCCCCAGATGGGGATCAGCGCCTTGAGGCCACGCTCGGCCCACAGCAACTTGTCCGGCTCAAGCTCGCGGCCCCCCTCTGAGCGCCGCATACGAGTGCCGAGGCCGCGCGCGAGAACCACAGCTTTGCGAATCATCGCCTCGGACTCCCCATTGCTTGCAAGCGCAGACTGGTAATGAACATAACATGCTCGCACAACGAGACCGGCTCTTCAACCTTCTGGCCGCAATTGCCGCATGTTCAGGAATTGCGGCCGTATTTGCCCCTATATGTCCTCCATCGCCGATGGAGCCACAACCATTGTTCGGGCGCCTGACGAATCACTTCCTCCAGATCATGCGTGAGCCTCTGGGTAATCCGGTGAGTCTCGGCCTCCTGATCCACGTCCGTTCTCGGCTCTATGAGATCACTGAGCGCCATCCGGAAGCGATTCTGCCCCGGTATTCGCTGGACGTAAAGAAACGCCACCGGCGCCCCTGTGCGAATCGCGATCCGGGCAGGGGTGGCCGTCGTGCTCGCCGGCCGGCCAAAGAAGTCCACGAAAATACCATGACGCCGCGCGTCCTGATCGATCAACATCCCCACGTGCCGCCCATTCCTGATCAAGCGCACCATCCGCCGAATAACGCCGTGCCGGGGCAACATGCGCTGTCCGCTGACCTGGCGCATCCTGCTGACGTAGCCCTGGATAAACGGGTTGTCGAATACCCTCCCCATGGACCAGACCGGGTAACCCAACAGCGGGGCCCCCATACCCAACAGCTCCCACGGACCGAAGTGGCCTGTAACGAAGATTATCCCCGCCTTCCCCTTTCGGTTCAGGAGCTTGTCAAAACCTTCGACCTCCAGGAATTCGCGCGCCCTCCCACACCTCACCAGCCGCACAAAGTGAATTGTGTCCAGAACGGCCTCCGACATGGAACAGTAAACCCTGCGGATGCATTGGCGCGCTTCTCGCCGAGTCCAATCCGGGAAGGCCAGCATCAGGTTCCTCATGGCGTTTCCCTTGCGGGCGGACCTGTCTGCAATGTAACCCAGCCATCCCAGAACGTCGGCCAGCCAGCGACCGCTCCGCCAGGGAAGCGCGGTCATCGCACTGGATACGTTCCTGAGAATGATGTATTCCAGCCAGTCCAGAAGCCTTTTTGTCAATCCTGCGTCCACTTGACTGGTCCGAGTCGTTCTTAGTGTTCCAGCTCGCGTTGCAGGAACTTGCCTGTGTGGCTCCGCTTGCAACGGGCGATGTTTTCCGGTGTGCCGCACACTACCACTTCCCCTCCTCCGGGGCCATCTTCCGGTCCGAGGTCTATCACGTAGTCGGCGTATTTTATAACATTCAGGTTGTGCTCTACCACCAGAACGGTGTGCCCCGCGTCCACCAGCGATTGAAAACAAGACAGCAGCTTCCGAATATCGTCCGGGTGCAGGCCCACCGTCGGCTCGTCGAATATGAATAGCAGACTCTTCCCCCTCCCGGTCGCCATGTGGGACGCCAGCTTGAGCCTCTGCGCCTCCCCGCCGGAAAGAGTCGTGGCGGGCTGCCCAAGCCGGACGTAGCCCAGCCCGGTGCGGCTCAGCAGCCGGAGCCGCCGCACGATCCGCTCCTGATCGCGGAAAACCCGCATCGCCTCATCCGCGCTCATTTGCAGCACGTCATGGATGGAGCGCCCCTTATACTTCACGTCCAGAATGTCCTGCCGAAATCGCTTCCCCCCGCACTGCTCACAGGTCACGTATACGTCCGCCAGGAACTGCATCTCAATCTTGATGCTGCCCGTGCCCCTGCACTTCTCGCACCGTCCGCCCGGCGTGTTAAATGAAAACGCGCCCGCGCCCAGGTTCCGCCTCCGGGCGTCCCGCGTCTGAGCAAATAGGTCCCGAATGTACGAATACGCCTTGACATACGTGACCGGATTGGAGCGCGGAGTCTTCGCGATGGGCGTCTGGTCCACCAATATCACGTCGTCAACAAACGCATCACCCGTCAGGCCGCTATGCTGCCCGACGGGGTTTGGATAGCCGCCCGGCTTGCGCCGCTTCAGGGCAGCGTAGAGCGTATCCTGGACAAGCGTGCTCTTGCCGCTCCCACTGACGCCCGTGACGCAGATGAAAAGCCCCAGTGGGAAACGCACGGTCACATCCTTCAGGTTGTGCTCCCGCGCCCCACGCAGAACGATCTCTTTTCGCCCAGGCGCCCTTCGCGCAGCCGGCGGCGCCACCTCCAGCTCCCCGCTCAGGTACGCGCCGGTAACCGACCTGTCGCAGTGCGCCAGTCCGTCCACCGAGCCGCTGTAGACAATCTTCCCGCCAGTTCGCCCCGCCCCCGGCCCAAGGTCAATCACGTGGTCGGCCGCCTCGATCATCTGGCGGTCGTGCTCCACCACGAGCACCGTGTTACCCCTGTCGCGCAGGCGGTTGAGTATCCCTATCAGCCTGTCCCCGTCCCGCGGGTGCAGGCCGATGCTCGGCTCATCCAGGATGTAGAGGGTGTTGACCAGCGCTGAACCCAGGCTCGTCGCAAGGTTCACCCGCTGCATCTCCCCTCCGCTCAGCGTCCTGGTCAGCCGATCCAGCGTCACGTATCCCAGGCCGATCTGGCAAAGGCAGCCCAATCGGTTGCGTATCTCACGCAAAAGCAGCGCGCTCACCTCCTGCTCGTGCTCGCTCAGCTCGATCACGTCCTCAAACCAGCCCTTGGCCTCCTCGATGGACATCCTGCTGATATCGCAGATGCTCCGCCCGCACACGCGCACGGCCCGCGCCTCTGCCCGCAGCCGCGTCCCCCCGCACTCCTTGCAGGTCTCATAGGCCCGATACCTGCTCAGCAGCACCCTCACGTGCAGCCTGTACTTGCGGCTCTCCTGCCACTCGAAAAAATCCCGGACCCCGTAGAAGTGCTCCGTCCCGTCGAACACAGCATCCCTCTGCCACTGCTCCAGCTCCTCCCAGGGCACGTCCACGGGTATGCCCGCCCGCGGCGCCCCTTCCAGCAACTGCTCCTGGCACTCTCGCGTCGAATCAGTCGTCCACGGGGCGATCGCGCCCTTTCGCAGGGACTTGCGCGGGTCCGGCGCCACCGCCCGGGGGCTTATCACAATCTGCGCGCCATAGCCCGAACAGCTCTCGCACGCCCCCAGCGGGCTGTTGAACGAAAAAAGCCGCGGGGAAAGCTCCGGCATCCGACGCCCGCACCGCGGACATACCAGCCCGCTATTGAACTTCAGCGCTCCGCCCCCCTCCGCCAGACGGATCCAGCACCGACCCTTGCCCAGCCGATAGCACGTCTCC
>JAGHAF010000042.1 GCA_021161675.1 Planctomycetota bacterium
ACCGGGCAGCAGACGGTCGCCAGGAGTTGGGACGCGCTCTTCCGCCACTTCAACCGCGCCCGCGGCAAGGGTGACGTGGGCTACCGCCAGGGCGAAAGAATCGCCGTCAAGATCAACATGACCCTCAGCGGTGGCGCAAACCCACGTTTGATGCAGAAGCCCTGGTCCCACATTAGCGGGATCGACAATTCGCCCCAGCTTACTATCGCCCTGCTCAAACAGCTCGTAGATCAGGCCGGCGTGCCTCCTTACGACATCTCCATCGGCGACCCCTCCCGGATCATGCCCAATTACTACTACAACATGGTCCGCAGCGCCCCGGGACTGGAGGACGTCACTTATCTGACGCGCGACGGGTCACCGTTCTCCGACCGGAAGGTGGTCCGCTACTCCAAAGAGCCGTTCTACTGGAGCGACCCCGACGAACGGCACATGCAGAACGTGACCCGCGGCGATTTCCTGCCGGCCAGTTTCGCCACGGCGGATTACTTGATCAACTTCGCCGTCATGAAATCGCATGATACCAACGGCGTAACCCTCTGCGCTAAGAACCACTTCGGTTCGCTGATCCGCGCTCCCGAGGCGTCACGCCGAGACGACCCCCGCGGATTCTACAACATGCATCGCACCCTTGTCAGCTACAGCCCCGGCATGGGCCACTACCGCTGCCTGGTTGACCTGATGGGACATCCCGAACTGGGCGGCAAGACTGTCCTGTACATGATTGACGGATTGATCGCCGGCCACGGCTGGGAAGGGGCCCCGGCGAGATGGAACACGAAACCCTTCAACGGGGGCTGGCCCGCCAGCATCCTCATCTCCGAGGACCCGGTGGCCATTGACTCGGTGGGCTTCGACTTCCTATATTCCGAATGGCCGCACGGCTACGCGAGGCTGGACGGCACGCTCGATTACCTGCGGGAGGCCGCGCTGGCCCCCGCCCCACCCTCCGGCGTCCTGTACGACCCCGACGGCAACGGGACACCGCTGGCGAGCCTCGGCGTCTACGAACATTGGAACAACCCCGGCGATAAACAGTACTCGCGCAATTTGGGCGCCGCAGAAGGCATCGAACTTGTCCGGGCGCGACCGCGCGAGCCCCAGCCGCCGGTCGGGACAGCCGCTGCTCTCGAATATGACAACGGCGCCGGAACGGCCCTGGCAATTCAGTCTGAATGAAGCAATAGAGGAGGTCCGCGTGTCTGAAAGTCACAGCTCCATTTGCTCCGATTTACTTGGGCGCGAGACCGCCGAGGCGACACGCCGGGCTATGCAATTCCTGGAGCGGACAGGCCAGGATGCGCTCCTGGATTCGGTGGGCCGGCGCTTCCCGGAGCTGGCCCTTGAGAATCCCCCGGTCACTAAGGACGCCTTCCCGACCAGCTACGGACGCGGCAAGTCCTGCGACGATGATCTTCTGGCCGGGCTGGGGATGTTCTACCTGACCCAGTCCGGCAAGCTGATGCTCGATTGCGTGAGCGGGCATTACCAGATGATCTGGGGCTATAACCACCCCGAACTCGTGGCTGCCGCCACCGAGGGAATGCGCCTGGGGATTATCTGGGACAACCATGCCAATATACCCGCGACACCCGTCAAGCTGCTCGCCTCCGGGCTTACCGCCCTGACGGAGGGGATCGGTCTGGACCGCGTGCTCCTCGGCGTCTGCACCGGCACCATAGCGTGCGAGGCCGCCCTGAAGATCATGCTCATGCGTTACCAGAGGGACAAGGCGCGCGTCGAGGACGCCCCTCCCGTGGTCATAGCCCTGGCCTCGAACTACCATGGGACGTCCATGGCTACCCAGGCGCTGCGCGGCATGTGGCCCGACCTGGTCGCGGGCATGGCGCCGGCGCTCGTGGAACCGAACGATCCCGATGAACTACGCAAAACATTCGAGCGCTTCGGGACGCGCGTGGCCGGCTTCTGGGCCGAGCCGATCATGATGAACCGCGAGGCGATCAAGCTCGATCCGGAGTATCTCCAACTGGCCCGCCAGCTCTGCGACGAGACAGACGCCCTCATGGTCATCGACGAGATTCAGACCTGCTTCTGGTACCCAGATGTGTTGTATTCGCTGCGAATCGGACTGGCGCCCGACATGATCGTGGTGGGCAAGGGCATGACGGCGGGCTTTCATCCTCTCGCCGGACTGCTTTATCGAAGCGAGCTGGACATCCTGGAGCAGTACGACGCCATCAGCACGAATGGCAACGCCTCGCTTGCGGCGCTCGTGGCATTGAGTAACATGGCGCTGATCCGGCGCGAGCGGGAGCGGATCGAACGCGTCAGCCGCAGGTTGGAGGGTGGATTCCGGCGAATAGCCGCGGACTTCCCCGACGTGATAGAATCCGCCAACGGGAAGGGCCTGCTCGCCGGGCTGAAGCTGCGCGACCGTGAGGACGCCCTCAGCTTCCACAAAGCCCTGGTGGAGCGGGGCCTGTGGCTCAGGGTCCATGCCTATCACGAGGGCCACAGGACGATCCTGACCAAGTGCCCCCTGGTCGTCACGGAGGCTATCGTGGACTGGCTGCTTCAGGCCCTGCGGGACACGCTCAGTAAGAAAGACTGGCGCTAAGGAGCAAAACATGGCAGAAGACAGCAGGACGCTCGGTGTTGGGGTTCTCGGGTTCGGCTTCATGGGCAGGACTCACACGTACGCTCATGCGGCGATCCCGTTCTACTACGATCCGCAGCCCGTGCAGGTGAAGCTCTGCGCCGTCTGCGACGCCGTCGAGGAGACGGCCCGGCGCGCGAAAGTCATCGGCGGGTTCGAACGCTGGGCCACCGATCCCCTGGATGTTATCAACGCGGACGACGTGGACATCGTCCACGTCTCCACCCCGAACCAGTTCCACTTCGAGGCGCTGGAGGCGGCCATCGCGGCAGGCAAGCACATCTACTGCGATAAGCCGGTCACGGGCAACCTCCAGGAAGCCGACAAGCTGGAGGCCCTGCTCGAGGGCTACACGGGCAAGGCCCAGGTGGCCCTTCAGTACAGGTGGTTCCCGGCCACGCTGCGGGCAAAGCAGCTCATCGAGGAAGGCTTCGTAGGGCCGGTGACGCACTTCCGCGCCGTCTACTTGCACGGCGGCAGCATTGACCCCGATAAGGCGGTGAACTGGAAGTCCACGGCGGCGGCCGGCGGCGGCGCCATCCGTGACCTCGGCTCCCACGTGATAGACCTGCTCTGGTGGCTGATCGGGCCTTTCGCGCGCGTCAACACCACAAGCCGCATATGGTCCGCAGAACGCCCTGATGCGGACCATCCTGGCCAGAGGATGACGATCGACGTGGAGGAAGGCGCCGTTATGACGTTCCAGGCCGCCGACGGGGCTTTCGGAACGATAGAAGCATCCAAGATCGCCACCGGCACACAGGACGAGATGCGCTTCGAGATACACGGCCGCTACGGCGCCCTGCGCTTCAACGTCATGCAGCCGAACTACCTGGAGGTCTTCGACGCGCGCCTGCCCGGCGGCGACTACGGCGGCCAGAGCGGATGGCAGACCATTGACTGCGTCCAGAAGTATCCCGCGGAGGGCGGCAAGTTCCCGGGGCCGAAGTTCACCGTCGGCTGGATACGCAGCCACGTTCACAGCCTGTACGCGTTCCTGAAGGCCATCGCCCAGGACCGCACGCCGAGCCCGTCGCTGCGGGAAGGGCTGCATCTGCAGCGCGTGCTTGAAACCGCCCGGGACTCCGCCGAGACGGGGGACTGGAAAGAACTGCCGCAAGAATAGCGTTTTCCGGAGGAATATCATGGACGGACGAGAGATACGGCTCAAACGGCTCTTCGGCGGCGGTCGGGCGGTGATTATCGCCATGGACCACGGCTTGTTCGACGGGCCGATCGAAGGCATGAAGGACCTGCCCGCCACGGCGCGCAAGATCAACCCCGGCGTAGATGCGGCGCTTCTGGCGCCCGGTATGCTCAGGCACTGCTCCGGGCTGTTCGCCGGCAGCAGGCGCCCCATTGCAGTGGTGCGGCTAAACTGGAACTCAGTTTACTGCTTCGGGTGGAACTACCGGGCCGCGCGCAGCGTCCACGCTTACGGCGTGCTCGACGCATTGCGCGAGGGGATGGACATCCCACTGGCTTCCCTCACACTCCAGACCGGCGACGAGGAGCGGGATGCGGAGAACGTGAACGTGTTCGCAGAGCTGGTCGCCGAGGCGCATGAGTTGGGCCTGCCCGTAATAGGCGAGTATTTCCCCACGGGCCACCTCGAGATGGCGCCTGAGGAGCTGCACGAAAACGTGCTGGTCGGCACGCGCATCACGGCCGAACTGGGCGCCGACGCCATCAAGACCTTCTACACGCACAAATTCGAAGAGGTGACAGGCACGTGCCCCGTGCCTGTCCTGGGACTCGGCGCGGAGAAGACGCCGACGCAGGCCGATGCTCTCCAGTTGGCTCGCGCGGAGGTCGAGGCCGGCGCGGGCGGCGTCGTGTTCGGACGCAATGCCATACAGGCGCCGGACCCACACGCATTCCAGGCGGCGCTAATAGAAGTAGTCAAGGAAGGAGCTGAAGTTGACAGAGTCGTCAAGAAATACAAACTCATCTGAGAGATGGGGTCACGTTGACCTCAGCGAAGTGCCCGATATAAGCGTCGAGCCCCCCGGCCCGAGGTCACGCGAGCTGAATGAGCGGTGCGGGCGTTACTTCAAGGGCCTCAGCGGCCAGGTCAAACTGTTCCCCGTCGCCTTCGAGTCCGGCAAGGGCTGCGTCATGACCGACGTTGACGGGAACCGGTACATTGATTTCTCCTCCGGCATCTACGTCACCGGCCTGGGGCACTGCCATCCGAAGGTCACGGAAGCCGTGCAGCGCTACGCCGGCAAACTGATGAACTGCCACGATTTCGTCACGGACATCAAGACCCGGCTTGTGGAGAAACTGGCGGACATATTGCCCGGCGACCTGAGCGGATTCCAGTTCTACGACTCCGGCGCCACAGCCGTTGAGGCCGGTATTCGCGTGATGCGCGCCGCCAGCGGCCGGCAGGAGATGCTGTCGTGCTTCTACGACTTCCACGGGAAGACCTACGGGGCGGTCTCGCTCGCGCACATTCGCTCCTTCGTCTACGGGCCGACCCGCGCGCCCGGAATGCACATGCTGCCCCGCCCGGATATCTACCGTCCTATGTGGACGAAAGAGGACGGCTCGATCGACACGGACAAGTACATCGCGTTCTTCGACGAATACATCGACAAAGCAACCGTGCACAACGTGGCAGGCTTCGTCCTGGAGCCCATCCAGGGCTGGGGAGGCACGATCATGCCCCCCGACGATTTCTTCCCCAAGCTGCGCGCCTACTGTGACGAGAACGAACTGCTCCTGATGGCCGACGAGGTGCTCACCGGCTGGGGACGCACCGGCAAATGGCTGTGCATGGAGCACTGGGACGTCGTGCCCGACGTCGTTTCCATCGGCAAGGGCTTCGGCAACGGCTTCCCGGTCACGTGCGTCGCCGTGCGCGAGCCGCACAAGGAGTCTTTCGAGTCCATCTCCGCGTCAAGCAGTTACGGCGGCAACCCGATGGCGTGCGCGGCGGCGCTGGCCAGCACCGAGGCCATCGAGGAAGAGGGCCTCCTGGCGCGCTCCGCACACCTGGGCGAGCTGGCAAGCCGCAGGCTGCAAAAAATGAAAGAGGAACATTCCATCGTCGGCGACGTCAGGGCGAAAGGCTGCCTGATGGGCATCGAGCTGGTCAAGGACCGCGACACGAAGGAACCGTTCCAGGAGGCCGGCCAACTCGTCTACCAGAAGGCGTTCAGGAAGGGGCTGGCCTGGATACCGGCCGGGCACATACTCAGGATGAGCCCGCCCTTCGTCATGGAGGACGAAGTCTTACTGAAGGGCCTGGACATTATTGACGAGTCCATCGGCGAGACGGCCCGCCAGCTGGGCCACGCCTGAAAACAGGATAACTCAGGTCATTGGAGGAGTTGACATGAGCAAGGAACTGCGTCCGAAGGTCGGGCTGCTGGGCCTGACGCTGGAGTTCTACGAGAAGAATCCGCAGTTGCGCATCGGGCGCGAGGACTGGGTCCGGCGCGCCGTGCTGCCCGCGCTGGAACCGTTTGCGGATGTCGAGTTCAACGGCGCATGCTACCGCCGGCCGGACGTGGAGGCGACCGTCCGCGACTTCGAGCAACAGGACGTGGACGCCCTGCTGGTGATTCTACTGTCGTACTCGCCAAGCCAGATAACATTGCCGGCGCTGAAGCGCACGAACCTTCCTATCATCGTGTGGAACACCCAGGAGCTGCGCGCCGTGGACGATTCCTTCACCGGCCAATTTATGACGGACAACCACGGCGTGCACGGCACACAGGACCTCTGTAACGTGCTGCTGCGAAGCGGGGTGGAGTTCGATTACGTGACCTCGCACCTGGATGACGAAGGCGCCACTGATGAGCTGGAGGACTTCTTCGCGGCCGCCGCCGCGGCGCATCGCCTCCGCGCGGCGCGCGTCGGACGACTCGGCTATCCGTTCCCCGGCATGGGCGATTTTGCGCTCGATACCACCCATCTGGCCGCCACGCTCGGTCTGGAGTGGGTCAATCTATCCGTCGGCGACTACGTCAAGCGGGCGGCCCAGGCCGACGCCGCGGAGGTAGCCAATCTCGTAGCGGAATACAACGCAAGCTACGACGTGAGCGACGAGATAACCGACCGGGACATGGAGCAAACCGCCCGGGCGGAGCTGGCGTTGCGCGGCATGGTCCGCTCTGAAGACCTCGACGCTGTGACCTATCAGTTCCTCGCGTTCGGCGACGACGACAGGGTCCAAACTGTACCCTTTGTCGCGGCCAGCCGCTTGATGGCGGAGGGCATCGGCTTCGGCGGGGAAGGCGACGTCATCTCCGCCGGCGGCACGGCCCTGCTGAACTGGCTCCAGCCGCCGGCCAGCTTCGTCGAGATATTCACAATTGATTTCGAGGGCAACGCCCTTTTCATCAGCCACATGGGGGAGGCTAACGTCGCCATGGCGCGCTCGGACCGGCCGGCGCCGCTCAGGGCTCGGGAGAAGAACATCGTCGCCACCAGGGGGCGCGAGCTTGCCCTTGTGACGACTTTCCAGCCCGGCCCGGCCACCTTCTACGCACTGACCCAGGGGCCTGAGAACGTATGGAGGCTGATCGCCTCGACCGTCACCGTGGAAGACTGGGGCCCACTGCCTAACATGCAGGTGCCACATGCGAAAATCTCGCCGGACGGCGACGTACGGGATTTCCTGACCGACTATGCGCTGGCCGGCGGCCCGCACCACGCGGCATTGTGCTTCGGCGACGCACGAAGGCGCATCGCCATGGCAGCCAACATGCTCGGCGCCGAATACTGGGAGGTGTGAGATGCTGCTCGGCCTGGACCTGGGGACCACCAACGTGAAGGCCCTCCTGCTCGGTCCCGACGGGGCCGTGCATGGACGGGGTTCCTGCGCGGTTAAGACCTATTCTGTCCCCGGCGGTGGGATCGAACAGGACATCGATGAGATATGGACGGCGGCGCTTTCCGCCGTGGAGGCGGCGGGCCAATCGGCCCCGCTGTCCGACGTGGAGGCCGTCGGCGTCTCCAGCCAGGGAGGCGCGATGCAGCTTCTTGACGGCGACGGCAAACCAATCGGCCGCGTCATAAGCTGGCTGGACGGCCGTAGCGCCACCTATAACCAGAAGATCACCGAAGAATGCGGGGAACGCTGGCTGATGCGGCACATCGGCCATGGCCGCTGCGGCCTTGTGGTGGGACAGCTTGCGCGTCTCGGCAAAGAGGACCGAACCCTGTTCATCCCTCCGAACCAGGTGGGTTTCGTCGGCGACATAATCGTGGGGCGGCTTTGCGGCAGGCGCGCCCACGACGCGACTTCCCTTTCCATTGCTGAGCTGCTCAACCCGGAACTGGGCGAACCCGATCCCGAGACGCTGGCCCGTATCGGGATCAGGGCGAGCCAATTGCCGGACTTGCTCTCGGTGCGCGAGCCGGCCGGCGCGCTGCGACAGGAGGTCGCCGACGAACTCGGCCTGCCGGCGCGTATACCTGTCTCCGTCGCGGTGCACGACCAGTATGCCGCCGCGTTGGGCTGTGGGGCGGTGCGTCCGGGGGAGGTCATGTTCGGCGCCGGCACGGCCTGGGTGCTGTTGACCACGGTAAGGGAGGGCAAGCTGACCAGGGGGCCTGCGACCCCTCGAGCATACTTCACCCCCCACGTTGTCGAAGGGGCCTACGGGCAGATGCTCAGCATGGGGAACGGCGGCTCCGCGATCGGATGGGCATCGAACGTCTTGGGCATGGATGGGCTGAGCCCCGAGGGGATAGACGACGTTATGGAATCCGCCCCACCAGGTTGCGAGGGGGTGCAATTTGTCCCCCTGCTGGCGACGCACCGTCCGGCAGGATTGGAAACAGACATTGATGGCATGTTCACGGGGCTCCAGTTGCACCACGAGGGACGCCACCTGCTTCGCGCCGTGGGCGAGGGGTTGGTGATGGAACTGGTGCGCCACCTGGGCATCTTTCTCGAGGCGGAACTGCCGCTTGACCGGCTGGTCGCCTGCGGGGGCGGCGCCGCAAGCCGCTTAATACCGCGGTTGCTGGCGGACACGGCGGGAGTCGGCGTCTCGTGCGTCACGGAGCCGGACGTCAGCGCCGTAGGCGCCGCTGTAATTGCACTCGGGCTCATTGAGACGGGGGCGGACCTGCCGTCTCTTGCCGATCGTCTCTCCCCTGACACCCGCGCCTACGCACCGGGAAAAGGGCGAGACTTTTGCAGCAAGTTGTATGAGGATTACCTTGCCCTACTGAGGCGAACCGAACGAGCACGGAGAATGTCATGAGCACGATTCACCTTCACCACGTCTGGGACTACACGGACGTTGACCGCCGATTCTGGGAGGAACATCTGGCCGATTGGGTTCCGGACAAGATCATTGACGCTCACAGGCACGTCGGTGATTCGGCGTTGCGGACGGTACCTATCACGGAAGAGAAGAAACACCAGTACTGGGTCAACGAGGTCAGCGAGCCGGTCCGGGCCGACGTCGCCGCGCGTTGCGACGACATCATCTTCCAGGGACGCTGCGAGACCACCGTAACGATGGGCTCTCCGAGCCTGGACTACGACCTTGAGGCAGTCAACGACTACGTGTGCCAGGAGTCTAACGAGCGTGGCTGGCCCGCGCTGGTGGTCTCCCCGCCGAGCTGGTCACAGGAGCGCGTGGCGAAGGAACTGTCTCGCCCCGGCGTGATCGGCCTGAAGCCCTACTACAGCCTTATCGGCCCATCGGACAAGACCCGGGACGCTCACATCCAGGCGGATATCTTCGATTACCTGCCCCATCACATACTCGAAGTGGCCGATGAACGCGGCGCGTGGATTACGCTCCACGTGCCCAAGAAGGAACGCCTGCCCCACCCGGCCAACATCCGGCAGATCAAGGAAATACGGCAGAAATACCCGAACATCACGCTCGTAATCGCCCACCTGGGCCGCTGCTACACGGAGCCCCACGCACGCGAGGGACTTCCCCCGCTGGCCGACGATCCCGGGCTGTATTTCGACAACTCGGCCGTTTTCAACCCCGCCGTGCACCGCCTTGCCCTGGAGCTGCTCGGGCCGGAGCGGATCCTTTACGGCACCGATAACCCGGTCTTCTACATGCGCGGTCACCGTCAATGGAAAGGCAGAACCTACGTCAATCGGACCAATTATCCGTTCTACTTCAACAAGGAGCGTGAGGCCCCCGAGATCGAAGCTAAATACACAATCTTCGTCTACGAAGGGCTGCGCACGCTCAAGGAGGTGTTCGAGAACTTAGGGATGGGCCCGGAGCGCGTCAAAGCCGTGTTGCACGACAATGCCGCCCGGCTCATCAGGAAAGTCAAAGAAGCTGTCTCAGAGTAACGGAGCTGTTCCATGAAGAAGTCCGAAAGAATCAAGGTGGGCCTGGTCGGCGCAGCGGGCCGCGGCGGCAATTTCCGCAGCGCGCTGGAACTGAACAACGCCGTCATCCACGCCATCTGCGACATCAATGAGGAAGCGCTGGAGCGGGCGGCGCAGCAGTTCGGGGTCGAAGAGACCTACACCAGCTACGATGACATGCTTGACCGCTCCGAGCTGGACGCCGTGGTTATCGGCACCCCCATGCAATTCCACGTGCCCCAGTCTATCAAGGCTCTGGAGCGCGGCATCCACGTGCTCAGCGAGGTGCCCGCCGGCGTCTCGATCCAGGAGTGCAAGGACCTGGTGCGCGCCTGTGAGACGTCAGACGCCGTCTACATGATGGCCGAGAACTACACTTACATGCGCCCTAACGTTTTTGTGAAGGCGCTGGCAGAGGCCGGCCTCTTCGGCGAGCTCTACTACGCCGAGGGCGAATACCTGCACGAGCTGAAGCAATTGAACGAGGATACGCCCTGGCGCCGCAAGTGGCAGACCGGAATCGACGGCGTGACCTATCCGACTCACAGCCTGGGGCCCATACTCCAGTGGATGGCGCCAGATCGCGTGGCGCGCGTCTGCTGCGAAGGCAGCGGACAGCGCCACCGCGACCCCCGGGGCGACCTGTACCACCAGGACAGCGCCGTCATGCTGTGCAAGACGGAAAAAGACGCGCTCATAAAGGTCCGTCTCGACATGATATCCGACCGTCCCCACGCCATGACCAACTATCAACTCCAGGGAACGGACGGCGTCTACGAATCCGCCCGCGGCGGCCCCGGCGAGGACGGCAAGCTCTGGCTCCGGGCCCTGAGCGACGAGGTCAAGTGGCACGCGCTGGAACAGGTCATCAGCGCTAACTCACTGGGCGGACGGTACCTGCCCGAGCGCTGGCTCAACCCGCCCGAAGCGGCCCGCAAGGCCGGGCACGGCGGGGGCGATTATTACGAGGTCGAAGACTTCCTGCGCGCTATCCGCGGCGAGGCGCCCTGCCCCATCGGCATCCACGAGGCGATGGACATGACACTGCCCGGACTCGTCTCCCAGGAGTCCATCCGGCGTTACGGCATCTGGCTGGAGGTCCCTGACTCGCGCCAGTGGGCCTACAGAGAGGTCAGCCTCAAGGACGGACGCACCGTCACCGTGCGTCCTCTCCGGCTCGATGACGCAGCGGCGCTTGGAGACTTCTACGAGTCCGTCCCCGAGGAGGACAACCGGTTCTACTGCCCCTACCCGCTCAACCGGGAGCAGGCGGCTAAGAACGCCGCTCGCGCCAATGAGACGGACTACGTGTGCGTCGTGCTGGAGAACCCCGAGGGGGAGATCGTCGGATACGCCTGGTACGACTGGGAAGCCCACAAGCCGGATAAGAGCATCTTCGGCATCTGCGTTCGCCACGATTATCAGAACAACGGCTCAGGCCAGACGCTGATGAAACGCGTGCTCCAAATCGCCCGGCACGTCGGGCCGCCCGTCATGACGCTCACGGTGCAAAAAGCCAACCCCGCGGGCTTCAATCTCTACCAGAAGATGGGATTCAAGGTCGTCCGTGAGTATATGCGCGGCCCAATCGGTGACGGAAAGTTCCCGCCCGAACCCGAGTGCTACATGGAACAGAAAACACGGGGATAAAGATGAAGGGCGAAAGCAAGCTCGACAAACTGAACGTAGGCCTGGTCGGCGTCGCCGGCCGCGGCGGCTCCTATCAGAGCGCCATGGAATTGAACGGGGCCAGGATACACGCCATCTGTGACATTAACGAAGATGCGCTGGAACGCTGCGCGGATCGTTTCGACAAGCCCGAGAAATACACGGACTATGACGAAATGCTGGGCCGCTCCGAACTGGACGCCGTGGTGCTCGGCACGCCCATGCCGCTGCACGTGCCCCAGTCAATCAAGGCGCTCGAGCGCGGCGTCCACGTGCTGAGCGAGGTGCCCGCCGGCGTCTCCATCGAGGAATGCAAGGACCTGGTGCGCGCCTGCAAGGAGTCCGACGCCCTCTACATGATGGCCGAGAACTTCGGCTACATGCGCCCCAACGTCTTCATAAAGGCACTGGCGGAGGCCGGCCTCTTCGGCGAGCTCTACTACGCCGAGGGCGAATACATGCACGAGCTGAAACAGATGAACGAGGACACCCCCTGGCGCCGCAAGTGGCAGACCGGAATCGACGGCGTAACCTACCCCACGCACAGCCTGGGACCCATCCTCCAGTGGATGGCGCCAGATCGCGTGGCGCGCGTCTGCTGCGAGGGCAGCGGGCAGCACTATCGCGACCCCCGGGGCGACCTGTACCATCAGGACACTAACGTCATGCTCTGTAAAACCGTGAAGGGGGCGCTTATCAAGATACGGGTCGACATGATATCCGACCGGCCCGATTCCGGGACCAACTACCAGCTCCAGGGCACGGACGGCGTCTACGAGTCCTCCCGCGGCGGGCCCGGCGAGGACGGCAAGCTCTGGCTCAGGTCCTTGAGCGAGGAGGTCAAATGGCACGCGCTGGAGCAGGTCATCAGCGCCGACTCGCTGGGCGGCCAGTACCTGCCCGAGCGCTGGCTAAATCCCCCCGAAGCCGCCCTGAAAGCCGGGCACGGCGGGGGCGATTATTACGAGGTCGAGGACTTCCTGCGCGCCATCCGGGGCGAAGCGCCCTGCCCCATCGGCATCCATGAGGCGATGGACATGACGCTGCCCGGCCTGATCTCCCAGGAGTCCATCCGGAGGCAGGGCAGGTGGCTGGACGTGCCGGATTCGCGTCAGTGGCCTGAAGAGCCCGCCCGCCCGCAACTGAAAATGATATGGCCCGAGCGTCTGCTCGGCTCCCCGCCGCAGCCAGATGTCCCGCCAGGCTACGTCCTGCGCCAGCTCCGCCCGGAGGACGTGGAGGCGCACGCCGTGCTGCTGCGCAGGGCCGGCTTCGAGGACTGGACGGTAGAGCGCACCGAAGAGCTGTCCAGAAACGCAATACCTGGAGGCTTCTTCGTAATCGAGCACCTGGCCAGCGGGAAGATCGTCGCTACGGCCGCCAGCGTTCACAGCCCCAGCAAAGAGCGTCCGCGGGGCGCCGAATTGATGTGGGTGGGCGGGGACCCCGAACACAGCGGGAAGGGGCTGGGGCTGGCGGTTTGCGCGGCGATGACGGCGCGCTTCCTCCAGGCCGGCTACACGAACATCTGCCTCAGCACCGACGACTTCCGCCTGCCCGCGCTGAAGATTTACCTGAAGCTCGGTTATGAACCCCTGCTCTTCACAGACGGAATGAAAGAGCGGTGGGAGGAAGTCTATCAGAAGCTTAACTGGCAGCCTTGACACTGTCCGGCGATCTATTTTCGCGTTGACATCATCCTCAACCGTTGTTAGTGTGGCAAGCAAGACGGGGTGCGGCAACGGAGCCGGAGAAATGAAAGCGCGCGCACAGCAGCCACCAGACGCTGAACTCCAGGACTACTTCTCCGGGCGAGCGGGCGTGCCGCTCGCCTGCCTGTTCGATTCCCGCGCCAGGGGGGACGCCGAGGGTGCGAGCGATTACGATTTCGGAATTCTCCTGAAGGCCGGGGCAGACCCGGATCGCCGCTACGAACTGCCCCATGAGCTGGGAGAACTGCTGGGGACCGAGGCCGTGGACGTGATCCTGCTGCGGAAGGCCGCTTGGTCTACGAACGGGAGCTGGTTGCGTGTGTGGAGTTCGAGGCCGATCTGATGACAAAATACTGTGACTTCCTCCCCGTGCTGCGCCCCCAGCGCGAGGACGTCCTCCGGGAGGCGCGCACTTTGCCTCATGCGGGGCAAAATCGAGCAGGAGAACAGTGGAACAGGTGAGCACGGCACTTCGACACTGAGGAGAGCCGAACGGCTGTGGGATAGCGCGCACCGCGCGCGGGCATCACCGTTCATAATCCCGATAATAGAGACTGGACACAGAGGGTTATTCACAAGGGGGGAATCATGCGAGAAACATCGCGAGGACTTCCACTTCTCTTTGCAGTTGCCTTACTGCTGTTAGCTTCTCTGACGCTTTGCTTTAGAAAGGGTCCCGCCCCCATCCTGGAGCACCCGGGCGACTTAGTCCTGAGCAGTCCGGCGTTCGGGCCTGGGGAGGAAATCCCCGCCCTCTATACCTGCGACGGCGACGATGCCTCGCCTCCGCTCAGCTGGGAGAATCCCCCGGACGGCACAGTGACCTTCGCCCTGAAAATGACGGACCCGGATGCGCCTATCGGGACGTTCACCCACTGGCTCATCTGCGAGATACCTGCCTCCGCGCGACAACTCCCGGAGGGCATGGGTCGAAGCAGCGGGCGCCAGGCCTTCAGGGCCATTGAGGGGCAGAATGATTTCCGCAGGGCCGGCTACGGGGGCCCCTGCCCGCCTAAGGGCAAGCCGCACCGGTATTTCTTCCACCTCTACGCGCTGGACGAGAAGCTGGACATGCCAGCTAATTTCACCAAGAGCCAGCTCGACGCGGCCATGCGGGGACACATACTGGCCGACGCTCAACTGATGGGCACGTACGCCCGCAAGTAGCCGAAGGCGCGCTGCCAGGCGTGCGCTTCATGGAACGGGCCCGAATTCGCGTATGGCCCGCATGATGGGCGGGAAGCTTTTCTTCCACGCGCCCGGCGGCGGGTCCTCGGAAATCTGAATCTGGAGCCGCCCGCTCCCCTCGGCCTGCCGAAGAATGTGAGTGGCCGCCTGATAGATACGCTCCGGTTCGGCCAGATGCACCGAGGAAGGGAAGTTCAGCAGCAGCGTCACGTCGGGCCACCAGGAGAGCGCCTCAGCGACCGTGACGTTGCTGTCGGGCCAGGGCGTAAAGGAGTCTATGAGCCGGATCGGGGCGTCGGCGATCTCGTCCTTCAGCGCACGCAGGTCCCCGTCCATGTGAACGCCGATGGGGATGTCGTGGCCCGCAGCCGTCAGCATTCGCGCGAGTTCCTTGTAGGAACTCACGCAAAAGCGCTCGAACCTGGCGCGGCCTATCGCCGGTGCGGTGATGTTGTCGGGAAAAATGATGTAAGGAATGGGCAACTCCCCTGCCAGCTCGCAGACCACCTCAAATACCAGCTGCTGCACGCGAAAAAGCTCCGCGAACACCTCGTCCAGAATCGGAACTTCGTCGTGCATGTCTATCGACAGGCGTTCCAGCGAGACCCACTCGATCCAGAGCTGCTGATAGGGAGTTTGCGGGATCGTGGTGTGCGGCAGCCCGTCGTCGCCGTATCTCTTGTAGATTTCCAGCCATTCCTCAGGCGCGGCCTCGACGCGCAGGTCCCGCAGGTAACAGAGAAGTATCCGGTAGTCCTGTGGAGTCTGCACAAAGTGTTTTCGCGTGGCGTATGCGACGGCGGCCCTGACGCGATTCTGGTACAGCGTCCCCTCGGGAGTCTTGATAACCGTGCGCCGGACGATCCGTCCATCCTGCTGCGTCCATTCCGTTTCGATCGAGCAGCGCGAGTGCACAAGCCTGTGCAAGGAGCACCACCCCATGATGCCCATGTTGTCGCGACCGAGTTCTGCCCATATCTCCTCGTCCGGGCCTGAGAGTCCGCTGTATTGGCAGAAGGGCACTCGATCATGCGGTTTTCCGCGAACCACGGCCAACATTCGCTCGCGCATCGTCATCGCTGCCACAAGTTGTCACCTCGTCTCCAGCGCCAGGAGTTCGATGCCTTCCCCGGCGCCCAGGTTGCGCGAGTACTGCCTATCGTGCGCATTGTTCCAGTGTTCGTGCACGCCGAGGCTTGCCAGAGGCTTTCCATCGCCGTCCGGGTCGTAAACCGCGCCCGATGGAGGGGCCGAGGCCAGCGCGGCCTCCTGGAGGTAATCGAGGACGCCGTCCATGTTCGCGTAGCCGTCCGGCCACTCCGCATACAGGAAATCGAAACCCACCGAATCAATGGCCACCGGGTCCTGGGAGATGAGAATGCTGTTAGGCCAGTCCCCGTTGAACGGTTCCGTGCGCCACCTTTCCGGGATACCCTCCCAGTCGTGGCCGGCGATCAGCCCGTCAATCATGTACAGGATCGTCTTGCCACCCAGATTGCGATGCCCCATCAGGTCCACCAGGCAGCGGTAATGGCCCATGCCCGGCACGGAGCCGGCCAGGGAGCGGTGCATGTCATACGAGCCCCGGTACCAGGGCTTGTCATTGTCTGGGCTGGGGTTGCGGATAAGCGAGCCGAAGTGGTTCTTCGCGCAGAGGGTTATGCCGTTGAGCGAGTGGGTTTTCAGGACGGCGAAGTTCACCATATAGTCAGCTTCCGCGAAGCTGACCGGCAGGAAGTCCTCCCGGCTGACCGTCTGCATGTACTGCGCGTCGGGATCGCTCCAGTGGAAGCGCTCGTCCGAGTACTGCACAAGCTTCCGACCGGAGGCCGGAGAGCCATATCGGGTCAGGTAAATCACGTCCTCCAGGCCCGGCGTGTTGCTCACCATGTTGTAGTAGTAGTTTGGCATGATGCGCGATGGGTCACCGATGCAGATATTCTGCGCAGGCACGCCGGCCTGGTCAACGAGTTGCTTGAGCAGAGCGATGGTGAGCTGGGGCGAGTTGTCAATCCTGTCCGCATAGTCCCAGCTCTTTCCCATCCGGATGGTGTCCCCCTCCGTGCAAAGCGTCATGTTGATCTTTATGGCGATTTTCTCGCCCTTCCGGTATCCCACGTCGCCATTGCCATGCGCCCGGTTGAAGTAGTGGAACAGCGCGTCCCACGCCGCCAAGAGCGTTTTCTGTCCCGTCAGGCCCTTGACCGACTCTGCCAGCATCCGATTCACCTTCTCCTGATCTATGTGCTGGTACCAGAGCATCCCGGTTTCAGGCCCTGCCCAGTTGACTGCCCCCGGATCGTGCGCCCAGACCACCCGGCCCGGATGGATTCCCTTCGCCTCGCCCGCTGGCTGGTTCACCGGTGGGGGAGCCGCCATTGCCGGCGCGCTGTCAGTCGCCGCGCCGACCATCCAGAGGACGCCGACCACCACCGCGAGCAGCGCCGCCGCCCCTATGTACCGGGCGCGCCTGAGCTGGCGCCTGGCCTTGCGCAGCAGCGACAGCGAGCCGACGGCAGCCGCCGCCCACACCACGAACCCCGACGCAATGGGGAAAGCAATGCGCTGGCAAGGATAACGGGCCCGCGACGGCTTCGGCACAACTCGGATCAAGAACCACAGCAGCGCGAAGAATCCGAGTATCTTCAGCAGCCATCGCGAACGACCCGCGCGAGCCCGGCGCTCGTCAGAAAATATTTCGTCGCCTCTTACTTCGGTCTTCTTGGGCTTCTTCGGATCAAACACGTCTGCTTTTCCTCCAACGCGTGAAACAAATAGGGATGACTAAACGCGGAGCGCAACCCTTTCGCTCTTACAATTCACCTTCTCAGCAGCCTCCAGTTTACACTCCTTCGCACCCAAACGAACACAGCCGTCTCCATAACGGCATATTCAAGTCATGTCCTGTCCGAGAGGCGGCGGCTTTTCTCGGTGGCCGCCACCACCGCATCTATCAACGCCCGCCGCAGGCCGGCCACCTCCAGGGCGTGGATTCCCTCGATGGTCGTGCCGCCCGGGGTGGTCACCTGACCCTTCAACTCGCCCGGATCTTTGCCCGTCGCCAGCGCCATCTTGGCCGCTCCCAGAACCGTCTGCGCGGCCAGCCGCGTCGCTATCTCGCGGGGCAGCCCCATCTCGACGCCCCCGTCGCTGAGCGCCTCTACCACCATGTAGATGTAAGCGGGTCCGCTGCCGCTCAGGCCGGTGACGGCGTCCATGTGGCGCTGCTCAACCCTCACGCAGATGCCGACCGAGTTGAGCATCTCTTCCACCACCGCCCCGTCGCCTTCCGTGGCGCCGGCGCCGAGGCAGTACGCCGCCGCTCCCGCCCCCACCAGCGCAGGCGTGTTCGGCATGACCCGCACGATGCGCTTTGTCCCGAACAGAGCCTCCAGACGCTCCAGCCTCACCCCGGCCGCAATGGAAACGATGAGGTGATCCTCGGTCAACACGCCCGCCAGGTCGCCTGCCACTGCGGGGACCACGCCGGGCTTGACGGCCAGGATCACCACCCCGCACCGGCGCGCGACGTCCACATTCTCCGAGAAGACGTTCCCGCCCAGCTTTTCTGCGAAGACCTTACGTCGTTCCGGCGATGGGTCGGCGGCGAAGACGCCGTCCGGCTCCACCACCTTCGCTTCCAACATCCCGCGCATCAGCGCCTCGCCCATAATGCCGGCGCCGACGAAACCGATTTTCCGCTCTATCATGGCCGCATCCCTCCCGACTGCATCCAACCCGAATCCGCTCGCCAACAACCATCGCCATTATTGGCATAACATCCGTCCTTTTGCAATAATCGCGTGCGGATTCGCATTCATTTCCATCCGCCCTGCTGGTGGGGTAGAATGCAAACCCTACATAGGAATAGCCACGTAAGGAAGACCGTGAGAACTTTTACATTCGCCTCCCTGCTGACCACCGGCCCCTCCCCCGGCGAAGACGCCGTGGTCGAGGTAGCCGCGCTGCGTGCCGATGGCAAGAAGGTCACCGAGAAGTTCCAGCGGCTTGCAAATCCCGGCGCCGTCACCGCGGCCTTCTGCAAGTTCAGCGGGCTCTGCGCCAAGGAACTCGCCGGCCAGCCCGAGCCCGCGCACGCATTGCGAGCTTTGCTCGAGTTCTGCGGCGATGACTGCGTCGTCGTCTACGACCAGAAGCGGTTCTGCGACTTCTTCGAGGCCGCCGGCGAGGCGCCGCCCAAGGTCTGCGACGCCCTGCGACTCGCCAATATCGTTCTGCCGCAAGCCAGCGACTACCGCCTCCTCCAGCTGGCGGGGCAACTGTCCTGTGATTTGAGCATCACCCCCCGCGCCCCGAGCCGCACCGTTGCGCTGGCCGCCGTCTGGCTCGCCATGCTCGAGAAGCTCCAGGAGTTCCCCGGCCCGGTGCTCGACGTAATCTATCGCCTCCTTGAAGCTGCCCTCGATCCGCTGGCCGAGGTCTTGCGCCACACTGCCGACGCGTCGGACTTCGAACTGAAGGACGCATCAGAAGATGCGCTCCAGCGCCTGTTCAGCGACCATAGTCAACTGCTGCGCGAGGCGCAGCGCTTTGAAAACCCCAAACCGACCGAGAAAGCGCTCCCGACGGAAGAGCTGTGCGCAATGTTCGGCCCCGACGCCGTCGTCGGACGCCACCTCTCCGCTTATGAACACCGAGCGGAGCAGGTTCAGATGGTGGAAGCGGTCTGCGAGGCATTCAACGAGCCGCATCACCTCATGGTGGAAGCCGGCACCGGGACTGGCAAATCCATGGCCTACCTGCTCCCCGCTATCGCATGGTCCTGCACGAACGACGAGAAAGTCGTGGTGTCCACAAACACGCGGAACCTCCAGGAACAGCTCTACCAGAAAGACCTGCCCTTTCTGAGCAAACTCCTGCCCGGACGTTTCGACGCCGCCCTGCTGAAAGGCCGGCGTAACTACCTGTGCATACGGCGTTTCCTCCACACGGTGGGGCATTACCAACTTGAACTCTCCGAGCCCGAGGAATACCTCGCCTTGGCCTCTCTTGTAAGCTGGGCCGGCACGAGCAAAACGGGCGACATCTCCGAGTGCAACGGGTTCTCCGTATCCGAAGGCAGCCGGGCCGTCCTGCCCACAGTGGTGGCCGGCTCCGAAGAATGCGCCGGCCGGGCCTGCCCACACCGCAACCAGTGCTTCGTGCGCCGGGCGCGCGCACTGGCCCAACTGGCGGACGTCATCGTCGTCAACCACGCCCTGCTCTTCGCCGAAATCGGCACCCCCGTGCTCCCCCCCTACCGCTGCGTCATCTTCGACGAGGCCCAGAACGTCGAGGACGTCGCAACCGACGCCTTCGCCGTGGGCGTCAACACCCTGAGCATCTATCGGCCCACCAACCTGCTCTACCGCCAGCGGGGCGACGGCGCCGGCAGCGGCCTGCTGTCATCACTGATGTACGAGGCGAGAAGCTCCAACCTGCCGGAGAAGGCTGCATCCGAACTGCTCGCCGCCGCCGGCGCCGCCATGGAGCAAATAGAGGATGTCACGAAGGCGACGAGACAGTTTTTCGAGCTGCTGGCCATGCCCTTCGAGGAAATACCCCCAAACGTTGACAGGCTCCTCCTCTGCGAATGCCAGCCCGACCTGGGAACGGGAACGGACGCATGGGACGGCGCCGGGCGGCTCCGAGAGAGCATCCGCTCACTCGGCAGCGCCGTCGAGAAAGTCTGCCAAATGCTCGACGAACTCGCCGAGGACTCCAAGTCCCTCGCGTCCCTCGCCCACGACCTGCGCGGAGCCATGGAGCAGCTCCGCCAGGTGAGCGAGTCCATCGAATTCGTCCTCCTCCAGGACGACGAACAGTTCGTCTACTGGCTGGAGCGCCACGCCCGCCAGCATCGCACCTTCTACTCCATCCACGCCGCCCCGCTGCAGATCGAACGATACATGCGCGATTTCTTCTTCTCCGAGAAAAGGACAGTCATCTTCACCTCCGCCACCTTGCAAGTGGACGGAGACTTCGACTACATGCTCCGGCGCCTTGGCGCCCAGAACCTCCCCCCCGGCCACATCCATTCCATCGCCGTCGGATCGCCTTTCGACTACGATCGGCAGGCCCTGGTGGGCGTGACCACCTTCCTGCCCGACCCCGGCGGCAGGCGCGACCGCGCGTTCGACACGCAACTGGCCGACTTCCTGGCCGACCTGCTCCAGGTGACCCATGGCCGCGCGATGGTGCTGTTCACCTCCTACTCCCTGCTTGAGTCGGTCTACAAGGCCGTCAAACAGCCCCTCGAACGGGCCGGCATCACCGTGCTGGCGCAGGGCCACAGCGGCAGCCGCCAGGCCATCACCGACTTCTTCCGTTCCGTGCCCTCCTCCGTCCTGTTGGGCACGCGCAGCTTCTGGGAAGGGGTGGACATCGCCGGCGAGACGCTCAGTTGCCTCGTGCTGACCAAGCTGCCCTTCCACGTCTTCACCGACCCGCTCGTCAGGGGCCGCATGGGCTACATGGAAGCCCTCGGCCTTGAACCGTTCATGAACTACACCCTTCCCGAAGCCGTCATCAACTTCCGGCAGGGATTCGGCCGTCTGATACGGCGCGGCACGGACAAGGGGGTGATAATCGTGGCGGACCGGCGGATGGTCACCAAGGGTTACGGGCGCATCTTCCTGAGCAGCCTGCCGACGCGCCACCAGGTCTTCAAGACCCGCGATGAAGCGCTGCGGACGGTGGAGGCATTCTTCGCGTCGGAGGGATAGCGCGCCGCGGCCCCCATGCGCCGAAACTTATCTTGACAATGCCTGCCGCCGGACGTACGATGCACCAATGCCCGAGCGGGCGTAATTCAGCGGTAGAATGCCAGCTTCCCAAGCTGGACGTCGAGGGTTCGAGTCCCTTCGCCCGCTCCATCTCTCGCTTCTGGCGGGCCAGACCGGGCGAACAGGAGATAGTGGAGAGGTGAACCAACCCGCCGGAACGGAAGCGGAGGTGTGGCATGTGTACATATCCGACCGGAGTGGGCAGTTCTACACGGGTATCACTAGCGATCTACGTCATCGCATGAGGCAGCACGGAGCTAAGCTTCTCCACTCCGAGGAGTATCCCGATCAGTACTCGGCGGCGCGTCGAGAGAAAGAAATCAAAGGCTGGCGGCGGGAGAAGAAGTTGGCCTTGATCCGTGGAGAGGTGAGCTTGTCCTGAGCATAGCGAAGGGAGTCCCTTCGCCCGCTCCACGTCTATGTGTACCGATGTCTGTGTCAACTGGGGGCGGCCTGAGGGACGGGTTTTGAGCGTTTTCGCTTTTCCTTGATGAATTTTTCGTATTCTTTCTACGCCTCCAGAAGGCGCTTGCGGGCTTGTTCTCGCCGCACTGTGCGGCCACTGATCCCCGTGCCGTAGAGCTCGGAGCGCCTGGCGCCTTTTTGGATGCCGCCCTTCGCCTTTTGCCCCGTGGCATGGTAGCGCATACGGTTCAGTTTCTGGCGCGTGGTGCGCTCGGGCCCGGCGTGCACCCGTCTGCAGAAGGACCTTGACGCGCCAACCCACGTCGGTAGAATGAAGGCCATAGTTGACGGCGGAGCAGCTCCTGACGCATTAGAGTTCCCCAGTTTGAGTGGGCTGAGAAGAAACTCATGAAGGCAGCCATCCGCGTGCCCCAGGGCGCCATGGATTCCCGAGCGCCACCCGACCTTCATTATCGAGGTTGCAACTATCACGGTGTCCATTGTGCTTCTGAGACCTTGAGCCCTGCCCGCACTAACTACTTTGGAGTAATGTCATGAAAATGAAACGCATTGTGCCCTTGCTTCTCGCTTGCTCGTTGTTGGGTATCTCCGCGGGATGCTATCGGACCGTGTACCGCGGTGAAGACCTGCCGTTTGGTACTTCATTCCGACGGCCGGATCCGACCAGTGAATCAATAGTGGACCATTTCAAAGACGAGAAATGGGACCATTTCTTCATCTTCGCGCTGGTTCCGACGTCAGAACCGGATTTGAAGGCCATCGTCGGCAGGCACGTCTCACCTGGCTGCGAAGTGCGAAATCTCAAGATCCGACACGAAGTGACGTTCCTCAACGCATTGGTCTGGCTTTTCGTTGGGGGCATCTACAACCCGATGACGACCACCGTGTCGGGTGACGTTGTTCGAGTGCAGAATCCATGAGGCAACCTATGAGGCACGCTTCATAGGCAAAGAACCAGGCAGCTAATTTCTAAGAGCACGGGCCTCCTTGCCACGCCGTGCGGCGGGGTGTTCGGCACTCTGGCGGCGCAGGTCGTGATACTGTTCCACAGGGACGGACTCTATGCGGCGGCGTTTCCGCTCGGATCATTGCTGCCGCCTTCGGCTCGAGTTTGATCCACTCGTGGCGAACTCTTCGCCTGCGGCGCCTTGGTGTGTAAGGAAGCTTGTCGTCCGAAGCTGTCCGACACGGCCCACTGATCCGCCAGGTTGTCTGATGTGCCGCCCTGCCCTCCACCTTGACCCCGTCAGTGACCGAAAGTTCCGGCAGCGCCTCCGGCGCGCCCGCGACATCCAACAAACTGGGGTCGGTGTAGACCTTGGGCCCGCCTGCGGCGTTGCCTCCCCGCGGGACTCGCCCCCGCATTCGCGGGGCTCGCGACTCGTTCGCGCCCTACCTGCGCGAGCCGAGTTGTGCGCCCACCTGAATCGGGCCACCACGGACAACCATTCTTCG
>JAGHAF010000067.1 GCA_021161675.1 Planctomycetota bacterium
AAAGCAGGGATTCTTCCGCCTGGTGGGCCAGGTACACCACACACTGCCGGCAGCCCCGGCTCGTTCGGCAGAAGTCGCGATATATCTGGTGCAACCCCTGCTGCCGGCAGGCGCTCGTGACCACCTTGCGCGACTCCCCGGCGCCGCCGAACATCACCTGGCCCATCCTCCGCGTGATGGTGTTGTCCGGCCGCCTGGGCATCCGCTTCCACAGTTGATGTAATCGCCCGATGGTCTGGGAGTCGTCTTGCTGCCGTGCGTGCGCCACAAGCATGGGCAGCGCCACGTCCACCAGTATGCTCGTGGCCCGTTGCCGCCCGACCAGCGCCTTGGCTTTAGCGAGCCGCTTTCCTCCCAGCGTGTAGTGGCAGGACCAATAGGGATGCTCCAGGCGGCGAAGCAAGTTCACCAGGGCCTCCCGCAGGGCGACGTCGGCGCGCCGCCTGCCCTCGGGCCGCGTAGTGGCGACCAGGCGCACCAGCCGCGCGAACACGCCGTCGTGCAGGTGGCGGGCGTAGAGACGGGCCAGGGCCGTGATCCTGCGGGGCGGATAATTCACCGGCCGGGCGCCGGCGAACTTCCAGTGGTTCCTGGAAAGCCGAACGTCGGTCGGCACACGGCCGAGGCGCTCCCACGCGCCCTGCAATTGCTCGACGTATCGGGCGGTTTCCGGATCGAACCGCCCCACTTCCCCCTGGGGCAGAAAACCCGCCACGCCGAAGAAAAGCGCCTCCAGCAGAATCGCCCGCCCCTCGAATTCCTCGTCAACCGGCACGATCCGGCGCAGGCTCTTCACGGGCAGAAGCCCGGCCAGCTGTATGAAAGGCATCCGGTTGTTCTTGTAGCCGAGCGCCTCCGCCAGCCTCTCGTAGAACAACTGCTCACGCGAATGATTCTTGAAGAGGTCGGCGAACGCAGAGGCCCTGCTCAGCACCCGGTAATCGCCCGCCGCATCCAGGAGCCTGCCCAACCATTCGGGGGCCATCTTGCCCTCGGCGTAGGCCCGGCCGCAGTAGCGCCCCTCCGCCATCACGGCCTCCTCGCGGGGCTGCTCATCCTCCGGGCCGATAAGCTCGACCAGCTCTTCCAGGTCTTCTTCGATGAAGTCGCTCAAGATCAACTGCGGGACCGCAGAGCCGTCCTCGCTTCGAATGACGCGCTTGCCCCCGGCGCGTTGGTCGTCCCAGAGCACGACGTGGAGAGCCACGTCGTTATACTCCGGCTGGCGGTGATGACCGTGGGCGTACCAGGAGGAAGACAGTGTATGGACCTCGACGTCGCCGACGACCCGTCCCTTGCCTTCCAGGATGAACTCGGCCCGCACGAAGTCCGGCCCGCCTTCGACGTTCCACCAGCCGGGAGAGAGTACCTCCAGGCGCCGGCCGTCATCGGCGCTCAGCCCCTCGGGCGGGAAATGGCCGCCGAACCAGATGCAGCAGACCACTTCCTCGCGGATGCCGCGTCCGGCCTCC
This sequence comes from Planctomycetota bacterium, assembly GCA_021161675.1. Lineage (GTDB taxonomy): Bacteria > Planctomycetota > Brocadiia > SM23-32 > SM23-32 > JAGHAF01. The sequence goes on from JAGHAF010000067.1 coordinate 1,473, forward strand.
CCGTAGAGCGGCTCTTTCTCACCGAGCTGTTCGCTGAACCTGTTCTGCAGCCGTTGGTAGAGGCCGGAGAACTCTCCGAACTCTGTATCGCTCGCCGGCATCAGAGTAATCCCCGGAAAAGCAACGTCAAACTGAAATCAGGAGTCAGGCGTCGGGCATCAGGGGTCAGCGAAAAAACATCCGTTCCTGACTCCTGCCTCCTGTTCTTATCATTCCCGGCCGAGGAACTGCCCGCTCCGAGTATCCACGCGGATTCTCTCGCCCGTGGTGATGTGCCCCGGCACCCTCACCGTCAGGCCGGTCTCTACTTGCGCCGGCTTCGTTACTGCGGTGGCGGTATCGCCCCTCACCGCCGGCTCTGTCCGGATCACTTCCAGCGCCACGCTGGGCGGCATCGCAACGGCCACCGGCCTGTCCCCGTGGAACTGGACATCCACCTGGGTATTGTAGGCAAGATAGGGCAGCGCCTCGCTCAAGAACGCCTTCCCCAGGTGGACCTGCTGGCCGGTTTTCGGCTCCATAAACACGTAGCTCACGCCGTCCTCATAGAGGTACTCCATCCGGCGGGTCTCCACGAAGGCCCTCTCCACCTCGTCGCTGGAACGAAAACGGTGAGTCTCGATATGGCCGTCGTCTATGCTCTGAAGCTTCATCTGCATGTAGGCGCCCCTTTTCCCGACGAAGGTCTGGTGGCTGCTCACCACCTTCCACAGGCCGTCGCGCCATTCGATCACGTTTCCATTCTTTATCTGAACAGCTCTTGTCACGGCGAGAACCCTCTCTTCTAACAGTAGGACAGCGAAGCGCGTCGGCGGACATCATAGGGCAAACCGCCGGCCAAAACAACTACAGCTCAGCGCCTATATGGCCCGGACCGGCAGCAGGGGCTCCAACGAGATACGTCTTGACTTGATCATCTTGCTCCGAGCGAAACTCGCCCGGTAGCGCGTCCAGGATATCCTGGGAATCGTCTTCCATCGCTGGCAGCGCATTGACAAGGTAGGGCCTCACAAGTGGGTCGGGCTCCATACGCAATCGCTGTGGCGCGTCTCATGCCAGAACTTCAGCTTCAGACCCCAGTTTCTCCAATACGTATGCTGGGAACATTCGGAAAGGCCAAATCGAGATGGGTCAATTCCCGCTTTGCTTCCAACGCAGCGAGGCCGGGGCCAATATCCGGCGGCTCGTCGCGAGAAACAAGGAGCCCCGGGGGGCCCGCCGGCTCGTAGGACTCCCGCTCATCTACCCACCTGCGGTATTCATTGGTTACTTTCCAATGGTCATTCTCGCTCACGTTCAGACCGACCAAAACGCCACAGAGTAGCGCGAACACTCCCACGAGGAAGTAGGCGAAAGCCCGTCTCATAGCAGAACTCTCCAACAAAGAGCCCTTGAACGAGATTCATTCTTAGGCAGATAATTCGGCATTGCAGGTCTCTGATCAGCCGACGCATGGTCGGGCAACTCCTCCTACTGCCACGCGCGCTGTCTGCGCCTGCGTCACCTCGACGTTCTCAAAGCGTATTGCAATAGTGTCGTGAAGACTGTGCAGCGTCAAAGACGCCGGGAATCTCGACGGCCTCTCGCCGGTCTCCATGCCGCGCCCTGCCTGAGCTACATACGCCTCCAGCGTGGGCGCCTGAGCTGGACGGCAAAACGGCCGCGCGAACTTGCAAGACCGGCCGCGAACTGGTAGCTTTGTGTATAAAATTGCGAAGTCGTGCGTCTCATCTTTCGTTCTATCCCGAAGAAATCACAGGAGGAGGTGAGTTTTTTCTTTATGCCGAAGATTACTGTGCGGAACAACGAACCCGTCAAGGACGCTCTGCGACGGTTCAAGAAGCTGTGTGAGAGAGGGGGCATCATCAACAGATCGAAGCGCATCAGACGCTTCGAAAAGCCGTCCGAACGCCACCGTCGCGAGCGCCGTGAAAGACTGAAGAATATCCGTAAAGGCCAAAGGGCGCAGCGCTGAGAGTTCTGCGCCGGCACACCCGAGCGGCCCCTGCAAGCGCTTGCAGGCGCCGCTCTTTTTCGCGCGCCCGGCCGGTTTCTGTCAAGTCTTATGCTCTGTCCTTTTGAGACCGCCGATGAACGCCGCTCAACACAGATCGAACAGACAAACTGAGCGAAGGCGTCGTTGGATGTGCGTTCTCAGAGGTGTCGTCAATAACATCTGATCGGCGTTTATCAGCGTTCATCCGCGGTTCAATGCTGATTCGGGCGACGCGCTGCGAATATCCATGTTCCTGACCTCGGAGCGCCGGCCATGTCGCTTTCAACGGCGGAGATACAGAGCGTTGTGCGCCAGCTGGCGGGCGGACTCACCGGCGGGCGCATCGAGCGGATTGATCAGCCGGACCGCTGGCGCCTGATCCTGACGGTTCGCAACGGCCCTGCGCTGTACTGGCTGCTGCTGTGCGCGCATCCGCGTTTCAGCCGCATCCACCTGATGACCACCCGCCCCGAACAGGCCCGGCCCGCAGCCGGTTTCTGCAACGTGGCGCGCCAGCACCTGACCGGCGCCCCGATAGAGGAAATCTGGCAGGCTCCGGATGATCGCATCGTAGTCTTCCGCTCGCGGGAGCGAGACAAGCTGATGCGCGCTCACCCGGTGCGGCTGGTGGCCGAGCTTGTGGGGGTGGGCAGCAACATGCTGCTCGTGGACGAGTCGGATCGCGTGCTCGGGGCGCTGATCGGCGAGGACTCCGGGCGGCGGCGGATATTCCCGGGGGCGCATTACGAGATGCCCGAGCGGCCGGAGCGCGTCCCGGACAGGGCGCGGCGGAATCGCTTCGAAGACAGCGTTGACCCGCTCGATCCCCTCTCTTTGAGCCGCGCCATTCAGGGCTATTACGCCCCCCTCGAGGCCGAGGAAGACCTGGAGTCGGCCCGGGCCGACATCGCGAAGGCGCTCCGCCGCGAGCTGAAACGGGATCGAGGGCGCCTGGAGAAAGTCAGCGAGGAGCTGCGGCGCGCGGAGCAGGCCGAGTCGTGGCGCCGCAAGGGCGAGCTGCTGAAAATCGCCCTGCCCCGCCTCCAAAGGGGGCAGAAAGAACTGGTGGTCGAAGACCTTTTCGACCCGGACCGCCCCAAACTCACCATAGAGCTGGACGCGGCGCTCTCACCCGCGGAGAACCTCCAGCGGCTGTTCCATCGCTACAAGAAGGCGCGCCATTCAGTCGAGAAACTCGAAGCCCGGCTGCGCTCGACGCAAGAGGCGATCGAGACGCTGGAGGGTCTGCTGCGCCGCGCTGAAGAGGCCGACTCGATCGAGCGACTCGAAGACCTGAAGGGGCGGCTCCGGGAGGTCGGGCTCCGTCTGCCGCGAGAGCGGCTGGAGCGCGCGCCCATGCAAAAAGGCGGGCCCCGCATCTTCCAATCCGCCGACGGCCTGGACATACTGGTGGGCCGCAGCGATAAGGGGAACCGGCGCCTTACCTTCACCATCGCGCGGGGTAACGACTACTGGCTCCACGTGCGCGGCTGGCCGGGGCCGCACGTAGTGCTCAGGAAGCCGCCCGCCGGGGAACTGCCGCAGGAGAGCCTGCTGGACGCCGCGCACCTGGCCGTGCACTTCTCCAAGATACGGGACGCCGATTACGCCGAGGTAGACTACACGCAGTGCAAGTACGTGCGCCAGCTCAAGGGGGCCGCCCCGGGGAAAGTCGGCCTTGCCCGCGCCTCAACGTTCCAGGTCAGAATCGAACCCGACCGGCTGCGGCGATTGCTCGAAGGTTGAACGTGAGAGAATCACATTCCAGCCATGGCAACACGCCATCCACAGATGGCATTCATGCCACGTTTTTTGGCATTTGGGACATCGCGCTTGTCGCGCCGCCATGATCTAACCCGGTTTTTTACTTCTCGTCCCCGGCCTGTTAGAATAGAGCGCTTTTCCCGTGCGCAACATTTTTCGCCAGGGGGAAAATCAGTGCGAACCGACGGCCGCAAGCCGGACCAACTGCGTCCCATCAGCCTGCAAAGAAACTATACCTGTCACGCCCCGGGATCAGTCCTTATCGAGATGGGCAGGACGAAAGTCCTCTGCACCGCCATGCTCCAGAACAGGGTACCCAAACACTGCCTTGACGAGGCGAAAGGATGGCTGACCGCCGAGTACTGCATGCTCCCCTCGGCGAATGCCGATCGGCGAAGCCTGCGCGATTATCCGGCGGGCCGAGACCAGGAGATTCAGCGCCTGATCGGCCGCTCGCTGCGCGGCGCGCTGGACCTGCACGCCTTCCCGCGGCGCACGATCTGGATCGACTGCAACGTGATACAAGCCGACGGCGGCACGCGGACGGCCTCCATCACCGGGGGATTCGTCGCGCTGCTCGATGCGCTCTGGCACATGCGTGATGAGGAAATCTTCGAGCAGGTCCCCCTGCTGCGAGGCGTGTGCGCCCTGAGCGTCGGCATCGTGGACGGACGCCCGATGCTCGATCTCTGCGCCGAAGAGGACATGACAGCCTCGGTGGACATGAACGTGGTGCTGTCCCACGAAGGAAAGTTCATCGAAGTGCAGGGCACCGCGGAACGCGAGCCCTTCGACCGTGAACAGCACGCCCAAATGCTCGACCTCGTCCTGGCGGGCGCCGAGAAGGTCAAACAGGCCCAGGCGGACGCGCTGGGCGGCCGGCTCGAGGAACTGCTCGGATAACGACCGCCCGCCGCCTGGAGCGAAGCGACAATGAGCCCGCCGGAGTGGAAAAAGACCACCGTCATCTCGGGCCGAACCGCTCGTCGCCTCCTGGACCTGGATGGGGGGCATATCAAGATCAGCCCCGACCTGGGCAAAACGACGGGGCTGGCAACGGCCCATCCCGCTTACGTGGCCCTGCCGGACGGACAGGAGGTCTCAAAGGACGCCCTGGCCGATTCCTTCTCGGACCCCGAGGACTGCATCGAAATCCGCCAGGGCACGCCCAGTAAGATTTACTTCTATGACGAGGAGCGCCGCAAATACTACAAGCTGTTCCAGTCCGCCGCCGGCCGCCCGCCCACCATTGTCATAAACGGCGCCACCATGCACTCCATCGTGGACATGGACCCCTGGGAGGGGGCCGAACGCAAAGTGGCCGCCGTCCCCGCGCGGGGCGGCCAGTGCTGGGACACCTGCTGCGGGCTGGGCTACAGCGCCCAACTGCTGGCCGCCGGGCCGTTCGACCACGTGCTCAGCACCGAGGTGGACCCGAACGTGCTGGCCGTCGCGGCGCTGAATCCCTGGTCCGAGGGGCTGTTCTCACGCGCGAATATCGAGCTGCTCCACGCGGACCTGCTCGAGTTCGTCGAAGACTGCCCGGAGCGGCGCTTCGCCTGCGTGTTCCACGACCCGCCGACGATCTACCAGGCCGGGGACCTCTACTCCCGCAGGCTTTACGAGGCGTTGCGACGGGTTCTTCGGCCGGGCGGGCTGTTGTACCACTACGTAGGCGCGCCCGGGCAGAGGCTGGGTCGTGACCTCGCCGGCGGCGTTATGCGGCGGTTGCATGACGCGGGCTTCTGCGAGACGCGCCGCGTCCACGACGGCGTGCTGTGCGCCCGCCCGAGGGAATACTGACTGCGAAGCACGCGAAGACGGCACTCGTAACACGGCAAGATGGGCGGCAAACTCCAATTGCCGTAACACTTCACCTAAATGACGAGTTGCAAAGAATATTAACCACGAAGGACGCGAAGATCGCGAAGAAAGGAAATGGATGTGGCGCGCGGCGCCAGCGTCTAACGGTAGCTCCGGCGTCCCCGCCGGA
>JAGHAF010000020.1 GCA_021161675.1 Planctomycetota bacterium
GGGCGCCCATGGTCGGGTTGGAGAGGCTCCGGGAGATACGGGGCATAATCCTGGACAAGGCGCGCTGCCGGAGCGTGCGCTACAAGTTCAACGACCCCAAGGGCAGCCTCCTGGAGGCGGCGCTGGCCCGGGGCGACCGCCGCGTGGGCCGGGTCATCAGACGAGCGCGCGAGGCCGGCGCCCAGTTCGACGCATGGCGGGAGCATTTCTCCTTCGAGCGCTGGGAAGAGGCGTTCCGGCTGGAGGGTATGTCCCTCGAATCCTACGCCACGCGCGAACGCGCAGAAGACGAGGCACTCCCCTGGGAACACATTGACTTCGGCCTCACGCGCGCGTTTCTCCTGCGCGAGAGGAAGAGGGCCGCCCGCGGGGAGCTGACCCCCGACTGCCGCGTCGCCGGATGCGACCACTGCGGCGCCTGCACGCTGATTCCCCCTGACTCCTGACCCCTGCCTCCTGCCCGTCCGTCTTCGTCCGTGTCCTCTGGCTACACTTCGGAAGCCTCGCGCGTTGGAACTATCATCACGATCTCTACCAAAAAGCGATCAGTTTCGCCGACGAGGCCGGGGTTCGCCAAGCTCCCCCCCCGGGCCCTGTCGAGGGGTCGCCCCTATCTATTGTCGGATGCCATTGTCGGCGGTCTTCTGAGGTAGCGCAAGGGCCCTTTCTTGACCAATTCTCCGACAAGTTCCTGTATCTTCTCCTTGGTCATCACTGCCAAGCCGGCGCCCGTCAACAGAGTCTTTTTGATCAGATCCAACATGCCCCTATCCTCCTTCTCGGTGTGATCGCGTTTCGCAGTCATGGTTGTTGCCTTCCCATCGTGAGAGTCATGGTTTTGCCCAAGCGCACGCAGGACACCACGCCCTACGTGGGCGTATCCACGTATTGCTCCGCCCAAATCGGGTCAGCCAACTGTTTGAGTTCCTGGCCGTAGTGCGCCATTCCACGGCAGTAGTCGCCATCCCGAAGGGCGATGGCTGCCTCTTCGTTGATAGGCTTGGCTCTCGTATCACAAACCGCCTCTTTCAGAAGTTGGAAATGATCGCGAATCACGCACGGGCACAGCCAGTTCTGTGTCCGCTCGCCAGGCTCGGCGTATCCGTACTGGTCCTGCCATGCACGTATCTGCTTGAAGAGCGGGGAGTCAAGAGCTGTATTGACGCTTCCACCGTTGGCATATATGGTGTAGATGTTGTCGGTGGCATAGGGTACAAATCCACAGGGCGCTATGTTGCCGTTCCAGTCGATATAGAAATACCCACCGGAGCGTCCAGCGCAGATGCACCCATTGCTGACTGTCCCGCTGTTCCAGAAGTCCGCCAGGAACACTTTCCGTTCGCGAACAAGACGCTGCATCCTGCCCAGCATTGCGACGCGCTGTTCGGGGGGGACCATCAGGTCAAGCGACTGGCCGCGCCCGATGGGCATGTACTGGAACAGCCAGCCATAGACGGCTCCCTCTCCCTCAAAATAGAAATCAGTGAAGCGGTCGCTGACGATGGTTTCCCAGTTGAGCCTCGTGGGCGTGGCGGAGACGCCGAATGGCACCCCGTGCCTGCGGAGATTCTCGAAGGCGGTCAGAATACGCCGGTAGACTCCCTTGCCCCTCCTGGCGTCCGTCTCTTCCTCAAACCCCTCTACTGATATGGCTGGCGTGATGTTGCCCAGTTCTGCCATGCGCTTCGCGACGTCGTCAGTGATCAACGTGGAGTTGGTATAGACCATGAACAGGTCCGAAGGGTGTCTGGCGACCATGTCGAGCAATCCTCGTTGGCCGTCGCGCCACATGAAGGGCTCACCGCCGGAGATCACCGTGAAGTGGGACCCCCAGAGTTCTCGCTTCTCCGTGAGAATCCTGTCAAAGGTATCAAAATCCAGGCTGGCGTGGTTGCCGGGGTCGCTCGCCGCATAGCATCCGACGCACCTCAGGTTGCACTTCCCGGTCGGGCTGACCAGTATGAACAGCGGGGGAGCGAACCCGAGGGACCGGGCGGCTTCCTCCCGCTCTGTCGTCAGAATTACGTTGCCAACGAAAACATCCAGCAGCCGGTTCATTACGTGTTTCGAGATCAGCCCACGCTGGATTGCCCGGTCGAAGCCGAGCAACAACGCCATCAGGTAATCATGTTTGTCTTCCTGTACGCGCCTGGGCCGGCCCTGCGGATTATCTTCCACCAGCGCCTTGTAACTCTTCGCTTCGATCACGCCCAAGACCTTGTTCCTGATGCTCCTCCGGTTGATAAGAAGCCGGAAAAGCGACTGAAATGACTTCCTTTTGAGCAATGTTTCGACAGTCATTCTGCACTCCTTTCGTCGCGTTGTTTTTCCTTTTCCTGCGGACCTGCGGGTTCGCGGATATCTCTGCCGACGGCGGCCTCCAGACGCGCTCCGGCAGCGCTGCAGTCGTAGACCGCGGCGTAATAGTTCGTGCGTGCCTTCGCCAAAGCCACCTCGGCATCTATGACGTCTGTCGAAGACGAGACGTTCTGCCGGTACTTGTTGTTCATCAAGCGGAGGTTCTCGTCTGCCTGCGCTACGGCCTTCTCCCCTACGGCGAGCCTTCCTCTCGCATCCGTCACGTCCAGCACCGCACTTCTCACCTGTAGGGCATCCTTGTGAAGCAGGAAATCATCATCGAGACGGTTATACCCTCCTGCCACATAGATACGGGGCAAGAATCCCGCTTTGGCAACGGCAAGACTGCGCTCCTGCGCCTCAATGCTTTTTTCAATCACCTTGAACTCCGGTCGGTTCGCCACGGCGAGTTCTAATGCCTCGCGGAGCTCAATCGCAGTTGGCCGGGTCCCCGTTACCTCGACGACCTCCGTTTTCCGGTTGACATTGATTCCAAGGACGCTGTTAAACGCAGACGTAGCCAGCTCAACGGCATGGGCGGCCTTGATCAGAGCTTGCCTGACCTCCGCTACCCGGAGCTCCGCCTGAAGCACGTCGTTCCGGTCCACCAAGCCCTGCCCCTCGAACCTCACCACCGCCTTCAGATGGGCCTCAGCTTGCCCGAGTGACTCTGCAGCTATGGCTCGGGCCCTGCGCGCTCGCAAGATGTCGAAGTAAGCTTCCGCAACCTGTAGGCGTACCTGTTGCCTGGCGCGTTCCACCATCAAGGAAGCGACTTGGCGCCCCAGGGTCGCCTGGCGATACGTTCCGAGCGTTCTCCCAAAGTCCCACAGAGTCATCTGAACCTTGAGCTCGGCACGTTGAAACTCTTTCTCTCCTGCAACAATCGAGAGGGTTTCAGGCACACCAGGCCCAGGAGGGAGGAACGTTGAAGCCGGGACTTTCATGCCTGGAGGCTCGCTGCGCCTGTCATAGCCATAGGTAAAACTTGCCTGCGGAAAGAATGCCGATCTGGCAATGCGAGCCTTTTGGATAGCCAGGAGAACGTCTTCCGCCGATACCTTCAGGGACCGGTTGTTGGCCAATGCAATCTGCGTCGCCTCGTCCAAGGTTATTGGCCGGTCGGGGACACCCGCTCTCCGCAACACTCCGCTTTGCCTTTCTTCATCAAGGCGCCGCATCTCTGGCAGAAGAATTCTCTCTCGGAGGGAACGCGTGCGGGCTCTACGATCCTGACTACTGGGCGTGACGCAACCGGACGGCAAGAGGAGCGCAGGTAGGCATGTGACAACCAACAGCATTCTTGAGCATGCGCCTTTCACATCGGTCCTCCAAGGTCTCATGATGGCAACCAGCCGACTCAATCGGTCGTTTGGTCGACGACCAGCCAAAAAAACTTACTTCTTGATCGCCTTCATCAGCATCCCCAGCAGCAGGTCAACGTCGCGTTCGAGCCTCGCCTCCTGCGAGTTCACCATCCACGGATATTCCAATCCCTTCAGCGCCACCGCAATTGTGTGCGCCGCCAGTCCCACATCAGCGATCTCAAACGCCCCGGTCTCTACGCCCTTTCGAAGGATTCCACTGATCGTCCTGACTTCGCTCTGGAAGGCCTGTTCCCTGAACCGCTCCACGAAGCCCAACTGGTCCAGGTAATCCTCATGAAGCGTGGCGTAGGCGTTCGCTAGCTTTCGGACCATCCGCATACGAGTGAGCACAAACGCCTTCAGTTTCGCCTGAGGCGAAGCTGCCTTGGTGACAGCCTCCCGAACCCGTTGCCAAAGCACCTCCATCTCCGCATTCACGACGGCATGGAACAGTTCCGCCTTGCTGGCGAAGTAGTGATAAACTGCGCTCTTGCTCCTCCGCGCCTCGGCCGCTATATCCGCCAGGGAAGTCTTTCTGAAGCCGTATCGTCCGAATAGCGTCTTGGCGGCATTAATCATGCGGGCTCGAATATCGTCTTCCATCGCGTTTCGTCCTCCACTAGCCTGAGACCAGTTGACCAGAATGGTCTATTAGTCCATTCTATCTGGTCACATGCTTGCTGTCAAGCGGAAAACAGGCTGGAGATTGGCCAGAACGGCGAAAAGTTGCGGCTGAGTGAACCATTTGCTCGAAAAGCGCCTCAAGTAGGCGGGCAGGCAGCCTGGGAGTCCCAGGCCGCCGGGGCAAGACACTCGGCCGCCCCTTTTCTGAATTGACCGATTCCGAGGAGGCCTTGCGCTACCTTGGGCGACTGTTATCATGGAGGGTGACGACTAACAACGGGCGACAGTCCGGCGGCTGATTGGCCTCTGTCCCGCGACGTCGGGACTATGGTGCACAAGTCACCGCCGGCCTGCTCCCGCCGTCGTTCGCCAGAAGGCGAGCTATGGCGGGCAGGGAGCCATGGGAAACAACGGGCCGTGTGGGGCCACACATCCACGCGGCCCGATTTCTTTTGGCGATTCGCCCAGGAAACGGCGCAGGCCCTGGTAGGGCTGGCCAATGGTGCGGCGGCTTATGGCCTCGACGTTCTTGCGCTCCACCTGCGCCAAGAGTCCCCGCACATAAGCGGCGAAGCACTGCGGCTGATTAGGCCGCGACCACAGATCGGCAAACTTGTCAAGGAACGGTCCACAAACAGGGTCCGGCTCATTGACGATGCAATCCATAGGACACCTCCTTACGGACTGCTTATCGCCAATCGCCGATCCCAAAATCAACAAGTTGACAAAGTAGCACTATGTACGGCAGAGGCAGGCGCCATGGCCGGCGAGGCGCATTTGCCCGTTCCGCGCTGAACCGGTATCCTGACCCACACGCCATAAGAAAGCGAGGCGATGATGAGTTACCTGGATTCCCTGTTCTCCGTTGAAGGTAAGGCCGCAATCGTCACCGGCGGCGGCCACGGCATCGGCAAGGGCCTGGCGGAAGCCCTGCTCAGAGCAGGCGCCACAGTGGTCATCGCCGGACGAAAGGCCGACAAGCTGGAGGAAACGGCGGCCCAGTTCGGCAAAGAAAGCCTACCCATCCTGACCTGCCCCTGTGACGTGACCGACGCAACAGAGCGCAGCAATCTTGTTGATTACACGCTCAGAGAAATCGGCTCGATTGATATCCTCGTCAACAACGCCGGCGGCAACCTGACCGAGGACGTCCTGGATTACCCCGATGAATACTGGTTCGCCCAGCACGAGTTGCTGCTGAAGGGCCCCTTCCACCTCTCGCAGATGGCCGGCCGGCACATGCGCGAGAAACAGGGCGGCTCCATCATCAACATCACGAGCGTGGGCGCCCAGGTCACTTTCGCAGAATCGCCCGCTTACAATGCCTTCAAAGCCGGCCTGGAACATCTAACCCGGATGATGGCGAACGACCTGGCCCCCCACAACATACGCGTCAACTGCATCGCCCCCGGCTACGTCCATTCCGGCATGACCCGCGAGACCTGGCGGGACGAGCGGTCCCGCAAGGAAAGCCTGGCCCGCATTCCGCTGAAGCGTTACGGCGACCCGTGCGACCTTGCGGGCGCGCTCCTGTTGCTGGCCTCCGACGCCGGCGCATACATCACCGGCCAGAGCATCGTGGTTGACGGCGGATTGCTGATTCACCGGTAGCCGCCCCCGGCTGCGGCCGTATCTCTCAGGCGAGGGCGCCTGAGCTACATTTCGCCCGCTCGCTGGCGGGCGAAATACACAATCCCGCGCCGGCGGGGCGAAATGGGGAAAGGCTCGTGAAATATCCGGGTTAGTTGCGCCTCAGCACTTTCCCGGCCCTGGCGCCCGTGTGCGTCTTGTTCTCGTAGGTGAGCGCGCCGTTGACCAGCACGTGCTCTATGCCCTCCGGGGGGCGGGCCGGGTTCAGGAAGTCGCCCGCCTCGCTGATGTTCTCCATGTCCAGCACGACGAGGTCCGCGTACGCGCCCTTCTCTATGACACCCCTGTCCTCCAGGCCGAAGACTTCCCGCGCGGGCACGGAGGTCACTTTCTTCACGGCCCGCTCCAGGCTGAGCGCGCCTTCTCCCTTCACCATGGTCCTGATGTAGTGGGGGAACATGCCATATGCGCTGGGGGCGGCGTCTTTCCCCGGCGGTGGCTCGGCGGGCAGCGCGTACGTGTCGGTGCAGGGCATTGCGCCGGGATGATCGAGCAGGATGGAGAGCGCCCTGTATTCCCTCTTGTCAATGATCAGGGCCCACGTCGTGTCCGGGTCTTCGGCCAGTATGTCGAACATCGCTTCGAGCGACTCCTCGTAGACGGCTTCGATGATGCAGTCGGGCCGCCGCTCGCGGGCTATCTGGCCGAGGGTTTTTCCCTCGCGCTCACCGTTCTTGCACTCCAGAATCGTGTAACAGTCCATCCAGTAGGGATCGGTGAGCGGATGGATCATGCCGAACTTGAAGTTCCCCGAATTGATGACGACCTTGACCTTGTCCCTGAAGGCCCTGTCCTTGAGCTTGCGGGCGAAATCCTCCCTGCTGAGCGCGCGCAGCCAATCCGGCAGCAGCAGCCTGGCGCTGAAGAACGAGTCCACCATTGGCGCGCGACGCCCTATGCTCTGAGACCAGCCCAGCACGTTGTAAGTCACGTCCAAACCCTCAGATATGGCCTTGTCAACGACCTCTTCCAGCGAAGCCCTTGCCGCGGCTTCCGTCAGGTAAGCCGGATGGGGCTGCGGAATGAGATAGGCGGGGGTGAAATGGGCGATGTGCAACTGGACGCCGTTCGCCTTCCGGCTTATCTCCACCGCTTCCAGAAGCCCGTGGTAGCGTCCGGCGATTATCTCGCCCTTCGGCGCGTGGAATATCCCGTAGCCGTACTCGCCGGGCCGGGCGGCAGGCCACTGGTTCTGGTGATGCCGAGTGTGGGGAGTGAACAGCCCGCCGTAGCGCTGCGCGACCTTTGCCAGCTCGACTATCTCCTCCACGCCCGCGTAATGCCCCGGCCACATGGGGTCCAGGCCCGCAGAGAGCCCAAACGCGCCGCTGCGCATGGCTTGATCCACAAACTGCTTCATGGTGTCAACCTCGTCCGCGCTGGCCTTGCGCCTGAAGTCCTCCCCCAGCAACGTCCGTCGGATCGTGTTGTGCCCCACCAGCGGGACGTAATTGGGGGAACAGCCCACGTCCTCGAGCTTGGAGAGCCATTCCCCGAACGTCTCCCAATCCATCTCGGTGTCGCTGCCCTCGCCGAATGGGCCGGACAGCATTGCCCGCAGGCCGGCCATGCTCCTGGCGGGCGCCATGCTGCAGCCGCAGTTCCCCCCCACGACCGTGGTAATGCCCTGCATGATAAAGTTTTCCGCAAGGGGGTAGTCCAGGATAGACACGTCGGCGTGGCTATGGGCGTCTACGAAACCGGGGCAGACCACAAGCCCCGCTCCGTCTATCACCGTGGCGGCGTCGCCCTCCACGTCGCCCACGGCGGCGATCCTTTCCCCCCGGACAGCCACGCCGCCCTGGAAGGCAGCCCTGCCCGTGCCGTCCACAACCTTCGCATCCTTAATGAGCACGTCGAACTGCCGGGACATCACCGCCTACCACCCTACCGCTTTGAGCGCGTCTCTAAGGCTTTTCTCTATCAAATCGCACATCTCGTCAATATCCGACTCCTCGGCTATGAGGGGCGGAGACACTGCAAACCAACTGGTGCTAATTCTCATGATGAGGCCGTTCTCGATGGCTGTCCGCTTCAAGGCTTTCCCAAGCTCGGGGAACGGCGCCATCGTCTCCGTGTTCTTGACAAGTTCCACGCCCCTCAGGATGCCCTTGCCTCGCGTCTCCCTGACAACGCCGTATCTCTTCAGTCCCTCGAGCCGCGCCTCCAGGCGCCGGCCCAGAACGAGCGCTTTCTTGTCCAGCTCCTTCTCCACTATCTCGTCAATCACCGCGATGCCGGCGGCGCACGCCAGCGGGTTGTTCGAGAAGGTGTGCCCGTGCGCGAAGTGCACCTCGTCGTCATCTGCGCCAAGAAATGCGTCGCCCATGTCATCCCTGGCTATCATCGCGCCAATCGGGACGACACCGCTTCCCAGCCCTTTGCCGCTGCATATCAGGTCCGGCGTGACGCCGTAGGCCTGGGCCGCGAACATGGCCCCGGTTTTCCCGAATCCGGTGATGACCTCGTCGAAGATGAGCATCACGTCATGGCGGTCGCATATGTCGCGGATGATCCTGAAATACTCCTCGGTAGGCGTGATAATGCCGCCGGTATTCCCGATGGGCTCGACGAGCACCGCGGCCACGCTCTCCGGACCTTCATTGACTATCACGTCCTCGAACATCTGCGCGCAGAAGCGGTTGCACTCCTCCCAGCTATCGAACCGGTCGCGGTAATAATTCGGCGGGAACACCTTCAGGAAGCCTCCCGGCAGCGGTTCGTACTTCATCTTGCGCTTCCCCGTGCCGCTGGCCGCCATCGTGGCGAGCGTCGCCCCGTGATACGAGGAATACCTGCTGATGGTCTTGAACTTGCCGGGGCGCCCAGTCTGCCGGAAGTACTGGCGCACGAACTTTATCGCGGACTCTACCGATTCGGAGCCGCCGCAGAAGGCCTTGACGTAATTGAGGTTCCCCGGCGTGACGGAGCCGACTTTCTCCACGAAGTCCAGCGCCACGTCGCTGATGCAGTGCATGGGCGCCACAAACGTCAGCTTCGCCATCTGCGCCCTCACCGCCTCAACGACTCGCGGATGACGATGCCCGAGCGTCGCCACATATATGCCACCTATGGCATCGAAGTATCTCTTCCCATCCCTGTCCCAGCAGTAGAGCCCCTCCGCCCTGTCCATGATCAGCGGGTACTGGATGAAGTCCTGGGTCTGCTGATAATCAAGGAACGTCCGCCTTACGAGGCGTTCCTCCCGCTCTGTCAGTTTTCGCACTTATCCCCTCCGGTATATCCACGCGCTCAATAGCCGAACGAGGATAGCGAATCTTCGGCGCCTTGGCAAGCAGAGCTCCGGGCGATGCCGTCACTGCATCATCTGCTGGACCTGGACGCCTTTCTGCATCGTCTTGTAGAGTGCCTTCTGACCTTGGGCCCGCCGCTGCTGAAGGTCTATGTTGAGGCCGCGCGCGTTTTCCAGGTACTGAACCTCCCCCTGGCTCGCCTGCGGGACATTCTGGGCCTGCGGCCTGGTTTCCGGCGGGCCGAGGCTCTGCTTGCCGCGGTAGAAGGCGAACTGCCCTTCCTCGTCGCGGGCTATCACCGTCACCGCGCCCCTGATCCCGTCGGCGACGAAGACGCCTCGCAGATCAGTCTCCCCGGCGACGAAGTCGCGGTTATTCGAACCGATGACCTTCACGTGGACGCCCTTCAGATACTTGCCGCTCTTGCGGTCCATCACGTTGACGCGCACGCGGCCGCTGACCTTGTCCTCCTGTATCTCCAGCTTCAGCGGCGTCACCAGCGCCATCCCGGAGGCGTCCAGGTCGCCGCCGCGACAGATGACGAGGTACGCGCCGCTGCCCTGGGTCTGGAGCGGTATCTTCTTCTCCTTCTCCACGTAGTCCTTGCCGTCGCCCAGCTCCACGCTCAGCGGCTCCATCGCCGGTCGAATACCGGCCAGCCTGACCTTGGTGATCCGGCTCAGGTTTTTCTCCGTCAGGTAGAGCGTCATCAGGTCCACGCGATACACGAGCAGATGCGCGACGGGAATATTGCGGTATTTCAGCGTGATCGAGACGTCTTCGCCCGGCTCGAAGGTGCTGACCTCTTCCAGTTCGATGGAGCGCCGCTGGAAGTAATCAATGGCTTCGGCGGCATCCGCGAACTTGTCCTTTACCTTGCTGTAGTACGCGATGGCCTTCTCGGGTTGGCGCCGGGCGTGCCATATCTGGCCGATTATGTAGAGCGCCAGGTCCTTGTTGTCGCTCGGCTTGCGCGTGCCGTCGGGCAGCGTGTAGACCGTCTCGGCCACCTTGCTCGCCAGAGCGACGGCGGCGTCGTACTCGCCCAGGTTCCAGAGCGCGAGAGCCTCGACGTACTCGAAATTATCCAGGAACGAACTGTCCGGGAAGCGCTTCCGCAGCGCGCGGCACAGCGCCACCGTGGACTTGAAGTCTCCAAGCTCCAGGTAAGCGTTCACCATGTTCAGCCCCGCGTCGTCGGCCGTCGGGTCTTCGGGGTAGAGCGTCAGGTATTGGACGAGGACGCGTATCGCCTCCAGCATCAGGTCATCGTGGGTGATTCCCTTCTCCTTCAGTTCGGCCAGCTCGCCCGTCCTGGACGCCAGGTCGTAGAGCGTGTCCGAAAGCGCCAGGTAGGAGTCTCTGACGGCGCCCACGTCGGGATACGTCAGCCAGAGGCGCTTCATGTAGTCCACGCTCGCCAGCGCCTGCCCCTGCTCTTCCAGCACGCCCGCCACGTGGGCGTCCTTCACAAAGCTGGCCGAGATGGTCGCCTTGAAGACCAGCATCGCCCGCTCGAACTCCTCCATTTCCCTGTAGGCCCGGCCGACGGCGAGCACCTTGTCGAATGGGATGACAAGGTCGGGGTACCTCTCTTTTATCGCCTCGAAGTACGTGACAATCTTACGGGCGTCGCCGCGGTCAATGCTCATGAAGAGCAGCATCCGGGCCGTCTCCCGGTAGTAGTTGTCCTTCAGGTTCTGCTGCCACTGGTCAAAGAGCTTCTCGAGCCGCGGCATCGCCTCCGCGTAGACGCCGTCGTCGAAGTAAGCCTTGCCGAGGTAGTAGAGTTCATAGGGCGTTGGCCGATATGGGTCGCTCGACTTCTCACCACGGCCCAGCACCTTGAACGCGCGGGGCTGCCCGACCGCCATCACACCCTCAGAGTAGACGCTCCGGGCGACCGTAGGCAACACGCGGTAGGCGCCAGGCGCGTAGCCGACGAGTGTGTAACGGATGCTGGCGCTGTAATAGCGCGGCCCAATCAGGAAGGTAATCTCGCCGTCGCCCACCTCGTAACGCTCGAAGCTGCCATGAATCGAACCATCCAGCACTGTGGCGCCGGCAGGCAGGGGCTCGCGCACGACAGTGTACCCGTACTCTGCCGGCGTCTGAAGCATACCGCTCGCCCAGCGGCGGTCCAGGCTCAGGTCAACGTTAACCGCCTCTCCCACCGGCAGTTGCGACACGGTATTCCTCCACGAACTGTCGGATCCGCTCAGTATTCCAAAGCCTATCGGCACGGGTTTGCCCTTGTACATGGGCGGCGCCGCCTTATAGCGTCGGCGCGACGGGTACAGGTGGGTTTGCCGTGAGGATACGGTCCCGAAATCGGACGAGAAGCCGGTCAGCACGGCCACATAGTGAGGCCGGCCGCGGCCCTCGACGATCAGGTCCACGCGGTTCTTACCATCTTTGACCAGCTTTGCGGGCACAACGACAGTCAGGCCGGGCGAAGCGCCCCGCACGGTCAGAGTTCTTACGTCCTCTTCGTTCACGCGCATGGAGAGCCGATAATCATTCGCGGCCGGCTTCTCTTCGGCGAACCACTTCGAGAGGGCGGCCAGCGCCGGCCCCCTGGCGCGCGCGGGAACCCACGGCTGATGGCCCAGCAGATACTCGACGGCTTCTTTCGCAGCCTGGTCCCCCGGCCGGACGTGCAGGTAGGCCAGGGCCGCCAGGGCCGTCGTCTCGTCGTCGCTACGCATCCAGGGGCGATTGCCCGCGCCGGGCCACCGGCCGCCCTGCTCGCGCCTGGAGGCAAGGACGTCGAGCACGTCGCCCCCCATGGGCTTCCTATCGAGCAGGGCCAGGCAGATGGCCGTGTGCGCGAGCGCCGCCGGCGAGAGGCTCTGGCGCAGGCGGTAGAGCCGGTTCGCGTGGCCGAAGTCCGCCTCGCCCACGGTTGCCAGGGAGTGGAGGATAGCGGCCTTCAGTTCGTTGTTGTCCTGTTTCACCCCCGTGTAGGCCACCTTCAAGTAGCCGACCGCCTTGTCCATGGTTTCGGACGGCACGGCGAGGCCCATTCGCCTCGCCTCGGCCAACGCCCAGACGGCGCGGCTGGAAGTGTGCGGATCCGGCGCATCTTTGCTTGAGCCCGCCCAGTTCCATCCCCCGCCGGGACGCTGCGTGACCACCAGGGCGGCGACCAGACCCTCCGCACGGTCGCCGAGGAGCTTCCAGTCAGGCGCCTGCTCCCGGCCCAGCCCCTGCGCGTAGGCCATTACGGACGCCACGCCCAGAAGGTCGCTGGCGCTGTCCGCCTGCGTCTGCATCGGACCGGCCTGGCAACGCCATACCACCGGGCCGCGCGCGAGCGCCGCGTCTATGAGCCTCTGCTCCAGGCCGGCGTCCACCCGTATCTTCATCGCCAGGTCCGCATACTTGCGCCCCGACGGAAGCTCCAGCTCGAACGTCGCTCGATCAGTAACCAATCCGCTGCGCGAGTCGGCGAACTCGATCCCCCAGGGCCTGATGGGGATCTTCCGCGAGAGCGCGTCGGACGCCTGTCCCGCGCTCCCCTCGAGGGCGACCGTCAGCCGGCGGGCCGCCGGGACCTTCCAGCCATCGAAGACATGTTCCACCACGCCGCGCCCTTCGAGCTTGATCTTGGCCGGGATCGTGACCTTCTGATCCCCTGCCTCGAGCTGCAGGCGCAGCTCGGCGTCGCCTTTGTAGTCCGTCAGGTTGTGCAGCCGGGCCGCGATTCGGACAGTGTCCCCCTCGGTGACCACCGCGGGCAGTTTCAGCTCCACAAAGAAGTCCTGCTGCGTGACGACGGATGCGCCGCGCTGGCCGACCAGCGTGGCCGGCGTGGCCCCCCGGACGGTCAGCCGCCACTTCGTCATCGAGTCGGGCATGGTCAGGATCACTGTGGCCCTGCCGCGCGCGTCGGTCACGACGGCGGGATTCCAGTAGGCGGTCTCCGGGAAGGCTTCCCTGGTCGGCCGGGCCGGACGAACGGCGCCGGCGGCTTTGGACGCAGGCGCCGCGCGGGCTAAGTCGCCGCGTTGCCTCTTACTCTCACTTCTCGCTCTCGACAGCCGCGCCATGTCCGCCACCTCCAGCCCTTCCTCGAGCATCTTGGCGCCCACAGACAGCCGCTTCTTAGGGTACGCATAACTCTGTGCCGGGGGCTTTGTGAGCTCCCCGGCCTTTTGGAGAACCGCCTCGCGGCGACTTGCTTGGAGAGCGGCGCGCTCAAGCCGCTCCTTTTCCGAGATCAGCGCTTCCGGCACGGGCTGCGTGGCCGGATGGTAGCTGAAAGTGCAACTGCTCGTCGTCGCAAGCGCCGCCTGGCGTCGGGCGCCGCCCTCGAAGAAGTCACGAATGGGGGGTAAGCGGTCCGGATACACGCTGAGCAGCGCCTCGTCCACCATGGCCAGTGAGAGTTCGGCGGAGACCGGCTGTCCGTTCTGGTCGGTCGTCACAATCCTGACCTTCGCCTTCTCGCCGGGCTTATAGGACTCCTTGTCGGGCTTGACGGCGACTTTCAGCTCCCGCTCGACCTTGAACTCGTGCGTGGCGGTGTAGAACTTGCTGCCGGCCATTGCGCACGCGCTGAGGGCGAAGTTCGGAAAATGCTCGTCGCTGACCGGAATCTGGATGCGGTTTTTCCCGCGGGCCAGCTTGACCAGCCTGTAGCTGATGATCTCCTCACCCTCGTAGGTGAGCAGGGCCAGCGTGGGCTCCAGGCGGCTGTGCAAGACAACGGTGGGATTCTCGCCCACCTTGAAACGTTCAGTGTCGGCCAGGATACGCAGCCTGGTGGCGTCCTCGTCGTCACTGATGAAGACCGCCGTCTCGGCGGTGATAGGATTGCCGAACCGGTCCGCACCCTCCACTCGCAGCACGTACCTGCCGCCCTCGTCGAGCGCGACGGACACCGCGCACTCCCCGCTGCCGACGTCCGTGACTGCCGCGCTCTCCGAGACGAGCGCCTCCGCCCACGTGCCGTCGGGGGCCGACTCGCGCTTCAGCGCCTTCAGCGTAAGCTCCCTGCCGACGGGCTTGTCCTCTACGTCCACCGTGCGGACGGTTACGTCAAACGGTTCCCTGGCCAGATAGACTCCGCGCAGCGCCGAGACCGAGGCGCGGTAGGCCCTGACGGCCACGAAGGCCGTCTGGTCGGCGCTCACGTTCTCCCCCACAATGGTCGCCTTCAACGTGACCTGCTGCTCTTCCAACAGGGGCGCTGTGTCGAACGAGAACGATATCTCCCCGTTCTCATCTGTCGCGGCGGTGCGGCGCGCACCGTCGGGCAGGTAGTATTCGACCTGACGGCCGACGACCGGCTCGCCGTAGTAGTAGCGCGCGACGAGCTTGCCCTCCAGCGGCTCGCCGCGGAAGACGATGCGCCGGGCCAGCTCGAAGGTCAGCTCCATGTTCTCAAGTTTGTAGCGCCGCACCTCGAACTTGCCCGAGAACGTCGGGCCGTTCGGCCTGCGGCAGCGGACGGTGTACGCGCCGGTCGGCGCCGACGGGTCCAGTTCGAACTCGTGATGGATCGTGCCGAACTCGCTGAGCGCGAGGCGCTCGGTGTCCAGAACGCGTCCCTGCGAGTCCACGACCTCCAGGACGTACTGCCGGCCCGGCTCGAACGAGTAGCTTCCGCCGCTGACCTCCCGCAGGACCGCCCGAATCGCCACTTTCTGGCCGGGACGGTACGCGGGCCTATCCGTGTAGACGTAGCCCTTCGGCGAAAGTCCCTCCGAGAAGCCGAGCTTGCCGATCTGGACCAGGTTGGACGCCGCGTGGCCGCCGCTGAGCGCCAGTACGCTGGCGCGACTGGCGGATTTCAGTTCGTCGAACGTCTTGTAAAGCACGCCGTCCTCGCCTGTCGCGCCCTCGAAGAACACCTTCTCCCCGTCCGACGCTATGACGGTCGCGCCCGCCCAGGGCTTCTGGAGCCGCATGTTCTCGGCGAAGACCAAGAGCGCCTTCTTCGACGACTTGACCACGATCTCCAGGTCACTGCGTATGACGAGGGTGGTCGCCTGAAGCTGCCCGCCGGTGACACGCACCGCGAAGACGCCCGGCGCCCCCTCCTCCATGGGAATCTCGATGTCCTGCTCGATAGGCCGGTATTTCGCGTAGCCCTCGGCCTTGACCGTCCAACTCCGGTCGGCGTCAATCAGGAGCGTGTCCAGCCCTTCCACGCCGCTGATGCCCTGCGTCTTGCGGAAGTAATCCTCCAGGTCCAGCCGGTAAGCGGCGACGGCCAGTTCCTCGATGTTCCGCATCCGGACCTTGATGCGGGGGGATTCGTCCGTTCGCCAGGTGCGCTCGGTCAGCACGGTGAGCTGCTTATCGGTCATCCGGGCGATGCGACGGGCTGCCTTCGGCGCGAAGGAACCCCACGTGCATTTGCGATACTCCTCGATGGCCCTGTCCAGGTCGCGCAGCTTCTCCTCGCAGGTCTGCCCGATCATGTACTGCGCGCGGCTGCTCTCCTCGGCGCCGGGGTACTTGCTGACCAGCTTCTCCCAGGCGCTAATCGCCCCTGCGTAGAGTTTTGCCCCGTCCGCCGGGGCGCCCTGCTCTTTCTTCTGGGCCGCCTCGGCCGCGCGGTAGGCCATGTCGCCGAAGTCATACATGATCTGCCGCGCGCGCGAATCCAGCGGATATTTCTCTAAGAACGCCTCCCATGCCTCTCGGGCCGCCGCGTAATCCTCCTTCGCCCTCAGGTCCGCGCCGACACTGTAGGTCGCCTCGATGATGCCCTGCTGGCATTGGCTCCAGCGCGGCCCGGAGGGATAACCGGCGATGTATTCGCGCCACACGGCCTTTGCTTCGTCGTATTGCTTGCGGGCAAGGTAGACGCGGCCCAGCAAGAACTTAGCCTCCCCGGTGAGTTCCGCCAGCTTATGTGCGGCGTCTTCCGTCTGGGCGCTGAAGCCCTTGCCGGCCAGAAAATCGCAGTAGGCCTGCACGGCGTCCTCGTGCCGACCGATCTTTTCGTAGTCGCGGGCGACGTCGAACGCCGCCTGCACGGCGTGTTTGCCGGCGGGATACTCGGCCAGGTAGTCCCGGAGCGCCTTGACGGCGCGCAGCGTCTCGGCCGGCGCGCCAACGCGGTAGGTCTCGGCGATCTGATACGCCGCATCCTCCCTAAACACCTTGAGTTGCGAAAGGTCGTCGGCTTCGGCCGGGGCCTTGAGCCGCTTGTCCAGCGCGGCCACCAGGTCCTGCCGGATGCGCCTGGCGTCGCGGCGCCTCCCCGAAGCCTGGTAGCAGCGGGCCAGTTCGAATCGCGCCTCGAAGACGTGCGCGCCGGGCGCCCGGACTCCGGGCGCCGCTTCGGGCCAGCCCGGGTCGAACGCCTTCAGATACTCCTCCAGGTCATTTGCGGCCCCCGACGGGTTGCCCGCCGCCAACAGGGCCTTTGCGCGCTTGAACATCACCTCGTCGCGCAGCGCGCGGCTGATCTCGAAGTCCAGGGCGGCGTTGTAGAACCTGCGCGCACGGGGATAGTCGGGCTTCGCGCTGTCCGGGTCGCTCACGTCTCTGGGCGTGGCGAGCCTGTCGGCCTGGGCGACGAGGACGCCGGCCAGCTCGTCCTTGCGCGAGGTGGCAAGCAGACGGCTGGCCTCCGCCTCGTAGACGGCTTCGGCCTTCGCGTAGTCCCGGCGGGCCGCGTGCGCCTCGGCCCTGGCGAAGCGGGCCTTACGCAGCCACGGGCTGTCCGGGTAGTCGCGCTCCAGGGCGCTGAGAGTCTCGCTCGCCCCCTGGTAGTCCTTCTGGTAGTACAACGCCACGCCCTTCAGGTAGAGCAGGCAGTCGGCGCCTTCGTCGCCCTGCTGGATATCCGCGTCTATGAGGCGAACGGCATCGGCATAATTGCGATCCTGTAGCGAAGTGCGGATATCGGCGGGGACGAGCGGCTCCGTAGAGTCGCTCCGCGCCGTCCCGCCCAGCGCGCAAACCGTAGCCCCTGCGATTGCCAGCACGACCGTCCACACCGTAAGGCTTCTACGTATAGTCATTGCGCTTGCCCTCTAATGGTCAGGAATTAGAGTTCTTGCGGAGCAAGAATAAGGCTGGCATCGCATTCCCCGGGTGCTATCCCGCCGACGCGCAAGACTCTCACGCCCTGTTAGTTGTCGTTACGAGGGGAAATGTTCACGGCATCACGCTCCCCCGCCTTCCTTGCGCTCGGGCGCGCCTGCGAATAGGATATAGCCTCGGAGAGGTCAAAGCTATGCCTTACATTCTGGCATTCCAGGTATTCTGTGGTTGTTTCAGCGCCTACGTGGCCGCGCAGAAAGGGCGCAGCGCCATCTTATGGCTGCTGGCGGGCGCGCTGCTGCCGGTTTTCGGCGTGGTGTGGATTCTCCTGTTGGAAGGCCGGGGCAAACGGCCCAGGACGCCCTCTTCCGGCGGGCGCGCCCCTAGCAAACGCAGACGCCCCCGGAGGTGTTCGGGAGAGTTCACGTCGGATTGCCTGGGATGC
The DNA here is from genome assembly GCA_021161675.1 of Planctomycetota bacterium. Classification (GTDB taxonomy): domain Bacteria; phylum Planctomycetota; class Brocadiia; order SM23-32; family SM23-32; genus JAGHAF01. Next base: position 17,706 of record JAGHAF010000020.1, read on the forward strand.
TCTTACTTCCGCCGTCGCCTCTTCTCGGTTGAATCTTCGGAGGACGTCCGCGGATATTGTGGCTACTATGGCAAAGACCTAATTGACGATGCTCGCAGCCCCACCCCGCCGATGTAATGTAATAGCGGGGAGCGGCTCTTGACTGTGCGAGGCGCCTTTGTTACAAAAGCTGTTGCGAAGGGCTTCGATCCGGGGACAATTACAGGGAACTGAACGGAGTGATCCTCATGGCATGGTTTGGCAGGACGGCCAGGCTGGTGGTAAGTGTTGCAATGCTCGCCGCGCTCATGGCGCCAGCGCCGCTGGCGTCTGCGCAGGCTACTAACACGCCCCAGAACCTGTTCGCGGAACTGCAGAAGGCTTCGGACTCTGAGAGGGGCAAGAAGCGCCTGGAGATGGTGAAAGCAGCCCAGATGGCCACCCCGGAAGTGGCCGCGCAAATCCGGGACAAGCTTATCCAGACCGTCAACGACCGCGCAAAGAGCAGCGACAAGAGCCTGGTCGATCACTGCGCTATCGCGCTCGGAGAGCTGAAGGCTCAGGAGGCGACCCCGGCGCTGCTGGCGGCGCTGGATTCGCCCGACACGCCGCTCGCCTACCATGCGGCGCAGGCGCTTGGCCGAATATGGGAGGGCAAGGGCGGGCAAAAGCCGCAGGTCCAGGACGTAACCCAGGCGCTGCTGGCCAGCCTTTACGGCGCCCGGCCCGGCAACTGGTCATACGCCCCCGGACTGGCGCTCGTGCGGATTCATAGCATCCAGAACGTTCAGGCGATGGAGGCGCTCTCGCCCCAGGAACTTCTGAAAGAAATCGACAAGTGGGTCGCCGCCCACGCGGACACGCTGCCGCCCCCCATCGAGCAAAGCTGGCAACTCCTTCTCAGGCGGATTGTCGTGGCTCAGGACCCGGGGCTCAGAGACAACCTGATCCAGACAATGCTGCAGAAGCGAGAGCTCGGCCCGGTTTTCTCCATCCTCAGGATGCAGACCGACCAGAACGTGCCCGAGGAGACTCGCCGCGCGCTGGCAGACGCGCTCGGACAACTCAGCGGCCTGCCCTTCCCCCCGCAGGGACAGGAAAAGCAGGACATAAAAGCCGCCGCCAGGTTGTGGCAGGAAAGCTGGCTCGACAAGCTGAAGCAAGTCAACGATCACAAATACATCGATTACACCTTGAGCCAGATGGACAGGGCCCTGCGGGCATATCGGGACGAACCGAGCGAGAACACCTCAGAGCTTATCAAGGGACTTTACCTGGCGCTGCTGCACCAACTGCCCGGGCCACAGGCCATACCACCCACGGCCTCTGAGCAGGCGAGCAAGATGCTGAAACCTCCGCTGGCGTTGAAGGAGAAGATCGCCAACACCATCCACGTCCTGCAAGACGAAGGGGCCTCCGGTTTCGACAAAGCGGAAAGCCTGAAGGCCGTCGAAGAGGTGATGAAAGAGGAGCACGCCGACGAGGTGGGCGCCCTCTTCCTCGACCAGTTCGCCCGGATAGCCGCCCATGAGCAAAACACAATGCTTACCGTTCGCCTGGGCAACATCCTGTTGAGCATCAGCAAGGTGCCGGTCAAACTTGGCGGGGAGACGCTGGAAGAACGTCAAAAGGCCCTCAAGGACTGGGTGGCCATAGTGAAGAAAGAGAAAGACATCACCATTGACCTTGGGCTGTAGCGCCCGGCGATCAGACCCGTAAACAGCGCACGAGGTGGTCCGGCGCGACTTCCACCATCTGCGGGGCCACGTTGCCGCACTCCTCCGCGCTGAAGGGGCAACGGGGGTGGAAGTGACATCCCGAAGGCGGATTCACCGGCGAAGGCGGCGTCCCCCGCGGGGGCCTGACCTCGCCCCGGCGCTGCGGGTCGGCCACGGGCGCCGCGCGCAGCAGCGCCTGAGTGTAAGGGTGCCGGGGGTCGGCGTAGAGCCTGTCGCGGGGCGCAATCTCAACTATCCGTCCCAGGTACATCACCGCGACTTCGTCGGATATGTGCTCCACCACGCTCAGGTCGTGGGCGATGAACAGATAAGAGATGCCCTGCTGCTCTTGGATGTCCTCCAGCAGGTTGATCACCTGGGCGCGGACGGAGACGTCCAGCGACGAGACGGGTTCATCGCAGACGATGAAATCCGGCCGCAGCGCCAGCGCCCGCGCGATTCCGACGCGCTGCCGTTGCCCGCCGGAGAACTCGTGGGGATAGTGGCGCATGTAGGCCGCCGACAGCCCGACCCTCTCCAGCAATGACACCACCCTGTCACGTCGCTTCTTTCCCCAGGCGAGTTCGTGTATGCTGAGCGGCTCGCCCACGATCCGTTCGACCGTCATCCGGGGGTTAAGCGAGCTGTAGGGGTCCTGGAAGATCATCTGCATCCGGCGGCGAAGCGCCCGCAGGGGTTCTCGGCGCAGGGAGTGCACCGGCAGGCCGTCGAAGATGATCTCGCCCCCCGTCGGCTCCAGCAGGCGGAGTATGGTCCGGGCGGCCGTGGTCTTGCCGCAGCCGCTCTCGCCGACTAATCCCAGAGTGCTTCCCCTACGAATGCGGAAAGAAATTCCATCCACCGCGCGCACCTGTTCTGTCGTCCGGCCCAGAATCCCCCCCCGCAGGGGGAAGTATTTCTTCAGGTTCCGCACCGTCAGGATGGCGTCATCCTCACTCATGCGCGCCCCCTTCGGACAGTAGAATGCAGGCCGCCCACTGGCCGGGCGTCACCTCCCTGAGCGCCGGTTCGATCCGCGCGCACTGCGGCAGCGCCACGTCGCAGCGGGGATGGAAGCGGCAGCCGGACGGGTAAGCGCGCGCATCGGGAACGAAGCCACGGATAGCGCGGAGGCGCTCGCCGGGCTCCGAGGCCCCCGGCAGTGACTTGAGAAGACTGGCCGTGTAGGGATGCTGCGGGCTCCGGAAGATGTCATTCACCGCGGCGGATTCCACGATCCGCCCGGCGTACATCACGGCCACCCGATCCGCCATCTGGGCGACAACGCCCAGGTCGTGGGTGATAAGCAGAATGGCCATGTGGAGTTCCTCCTGGAGCTGGCGCAGCAGGTCCAATATCTGGGCCTGAATGGTGACGTCGAGGGCGGTGGTGGGCTCATCGGCGATCAGCAGGCGCGGGCGGCAGGCCAGCGCCATCGCGATCATCACCCGCTGCTGCATGCCGCCGGAAAGCTGGTGGGGGTATTCACCGATCCGCCGCTCCGGGTCCGGGATGCCCACCCTGACCAGCATGTCGAGGACGACGCTGCTCGCCTCGCGGCGGGACAGTTTGCGGTGCTGCCGCAGGGCTTCGGCGATCTGATCGCCGACGGTGAAAACGGGGTCCAGGGAAGTCATGGGCTCCTGGAAGATCATGGATATGCTCTCGCCCCGGAGCCGGCGCATGGCCCGGTTGGGCAGCGCGAGCATGTCCCGCCCGTCGAAGATTATGCGCCCCCGCACGATCCGGCCGGGCGGCGAGGGCGCCAGTCGAAGGATCGAAAGCGCGGTGACCGTCTTTCCGCAGCCCGACTCCCCGACCAGGCAGAAGGTCTCATCGCGCCCCACGCAAAAGCTGACGCCGTCCACGGCGCGCGCAACCCCCTCCTCCGTGTCGAAGCGGACGTGAAGGTCCTCCACCATGAGCAATGTATCTTCCCGACTCACTCTGTGCGGCCCCCCACGCGCAGCTTTGGGTCCAGGGCGTCGCGCAGTGCGTCGCCGAAGACGTTGAATGCCAGCACGAGGATGAACAGCGCGGCCGCCGCGGCGGCGAACTGCCACCAGACGCTGGGCGAGCGCGACAATTCCATCTTGGCCTGCGAGATCATCATGCCCCAGGATATGGTCCCGGCCTTCACCCCCACGCCCAGGTAAGTGAGCACCGCTTCGGACATTATGATGCCGCTGAATCCCAGCGTGAAGACGATGATAACGATGTGGAACAGGTTCGGCAGGATGTGCACGAAGATAATGCGCGCATGGCCGGCCCCCAGTGCCCTGGCGGCGAGGACGTAATCCGATTCCCGCAGCTTCAAGGTCTCCCCACGGATAAGCCGGCACAGGCCCACCCAGCCCGTCACGCCCAGCGCGACGCAGAGCTGCAGCAGCCCGTTCTCCATGACGGTCATCAGCGCTATCAGAAGAAGAATGCCGGGGATGCACGCAAGGGTGGAGTAGACGTAAACCACCACGTCGTCGATAAAGCCCCCGAAGTAACCGGCGATCATGCCGAACAGCAGACCCAGCGGGATGGAGATAAGCGCTGTCACGCCGCCCAGGATCAACGCCACGCGGACCCCCTTCATGGTCTTGTAGAGCACGTCCACGCCCTGTATGTCAGCGCCCAGCAGGTGCCTGCCCGTGCCCGGCGGCACGTAGCTTTCCTCCTTATCGCACTCGCCGACGGCCTTATCGAACACCACGTCAATGACGGGCGCCCACTTCACGCCCGCCGCCGTCTTCATCCTGACGGGCATCATATCCAGGATGCCGACTGCGACGTAAACCGCTATGACGCCCAGGCAAACCATGGCCAACCGGTTGCGCCGAAGCCTGCGCCACGCATCGCCCCAAAGTGATCGCGCTTTAGATTCGGCAAAGGGCGTTGTCTGCGGCGTAGTCTCGCTCATCTGAAGCGTATCCTGGGATCAACGAGGGTATAACTGATGTCCGTGGCCAGGTTGCCGGCGGCGAACAGCAGGGCGCCGATGTAAACCATGGCGCTGAGCACCTTGAAGTCGGCGCTCTCCACCGCCTCGATAGTCATGTTGCCCAGCCCCGGGATGCCGAAGAACCGCTCCAGCAGAAGCGAGCCCATGAACAGGAACGGGATGGCCAGCACGGTGCGGGTCAGGATGGGGATCATGGAGTTCTTCAGCACGTGTTTGAGCAGGATCACGTGCTCGGCCAGGCCCTTGGCGCGGGCAGTGCGCACGTAGTCCTGATTGATCTGTTCCAGGAAGATAGTCCGGTAGAAGCGCACGTCCCCGCCAAGTCCCTTCAGCAACGCTATCAGCACCGGCAGGAGGAGGAACTTCGCCGAGTTTATGCCCCTGGCGTAGCCGTAGATGGGGAACAGCTTCAGATGCTGCGCCAGCAGGAACTGCCCCCCGAGGATGTAAACCAGCACGGAGACAGACATGAAGGCAACGCAGATCACCACCACCCAGAGGTCCAAATACGTGCCCCGGAAGAAAGCCACCGCCAGGGAGAGGCATATCGACACCACCAGCCCCAGCGCGAAGATGGGGACGGTCAGCGTGAGGGACGGTACCATCCCGCGTCGGATCTTACGGCCTATGTCCTCGTGGGTCTTCTCGGAGCGCCCGAAATGGAAGGTCAGCAGCCGCGTCATGTGGTCTGCGAAACGGGTGTCGCGCACCTTTGCGAAGCCTGGGGCCTGCCGGTTGAAAAACAATGGCTTGTCCCACCCCTCCCGCTCGATGATCTCCTGGATCTGCTTCTTGTCCGCATGGCGCCCCAGCTCCCGCCTGGCGCGAAGCTCAGGCGAGTAAAGCACCTCAAAAAGCAGGAACGTAATCAGACACACGCCTATTACCAGGGGTATGGTGTAGAGCGCGCGTCTGATGATGTATGCGGTCAAAGCGCTCTATGCCCTCCGGCCAATCCGTTTGCCCAGAAACGTCAGAAATATCGGCGCTGCGATGAAAGCCACGAGGATTCCACCCAGCGCCGTGTAGTTCGGACGGTTCCATTGACGCCGCAGCCTGCGCCGCAGTTCCACGTCCACGTCCCTGTATTTCAGGTACCCGCCGGTGATGCCGTGAGGCTTGAAGTTCCGCACCCATTGGTGTTTCAGTATGTAACTGACCGAGTGAGTGCCGGGAATCCAAACCGCGTCTTCGACCAGAATGCCCACCATCTTGCGGATGATCCTGAGCCGCTCCGGGTTGTCCTCCATGGATTTCATCTTCTCGTAGAGGGCGTTGTACTCGGGATTATCGTAGAGCGTGTTATTGGGACCCGGCGCCTTATTGGCGCCGTAGAATAGCTGGAGGAAATTCTGCGGATCGGGATAATCGAGGACCCATCCGAGCCTGAACACCTGGAGAGCGCCCTTGTCGGTCTTTCGCAGGAACTCGGCCCAGGTGTTGGTCTTGACGTTGACCTTTATTCCGATCTCATCCATCTCGTTCTGAAAAGCGCGGGCCCGCTGCACAGCGCCGGGACCGGCGCTGCCGATGTCATAATTGATCTCCAGGCGCTTTCCATCCTCGCCAATGCCCCCGGGGTAGCCGGCTTCGGCCAGGAGCCGCCGCGCCTTTTCCAGGTCCGGCCCCTTGTAGGGATTCTTGTAGGCCGGATCATAGCCGAAGATGCCGGGTGGGACCGGCCCCTGCGCCGAGACGCCGCGCCCGTTCATGAAGTGCTCTATCCGCCACGGGGTGTCGAACGCCAGGCTCATCGCCTGCCGAAGTTTCTTGCTCGCGCCCACCACCGGGTCTCGCATGTTGAATCCGATGTAGTAAACGTCGGATTCCACCTGTTTTATAAGTTTCACACCCATCCGCTCAAACTCCCCCGTCAGCTCCTTGTTCGGAGTGATGGCCTCCTGGAAGTTATCCTTGCTGATCCCCGACACGTCCCGGTAGCCCTGCTTGAAGTACAGCCAGGCCGGTTGGGCCTCGTACATGATAGTGTAGTAGACCTCGTCAACCATGGGCAGCTTCTTTCCTGCGGCATCCAGCAGTCCCGCTTCGCGGTCCCCCGGCGCCCCCTCGGCGGGGTAGTATTCGTCGCGGTAGGTGGGATTCCTTTCCAGGATCAGCCGCCACCGCTTGCTCCACTCTGCAAGCCGGAACGGCCCCGTTCCCACGGGGTGGTTCTGGAACTCATCCTTGTATTTATCAACCGCCTCACGGGGCGTGGCGGCCGTATAGGTCATGGCGAGCACGTATTTGAGCTGCGGATAGGGCTCCTTGAGGCGGATTTGCAGCGTATAGCGATCCAGCGCCTTCAGCCCCTCGACGGGGCTTTCGTAGTCCATCCGCTCTTCCTCCTTCAGCAGGTCCACGGAGCGCTGGTGGAACTCGTCCAGTCCCACGACTTTGCCCTCCAGCAACCACCACCCGCGGGGCTTGTTGGCCACATCCGCCAGCCGCTTGATCGAATAGACGAAATCCTCCGCCGTCACCTCCCGTCCCTTGCCGCCCTTGAAGCAGGGATCGTCCTGGAAGTAGACGCCCCTCTTGATGGGGATTGTGTACGTGAGGCGATCCTCGGAGACGCTCGGCATTGCGGCGGCGAGGGCCGGCTTCAGCTCGTAGGGGTTCCGCTTCAGGTAATGATACTCGTAGAGCGCATCGTATATCTGCGCCGCCACAGCCCCGGAGAGCGTATCTCCGATCTGCGCCGGATCCAGCCCGTGGGGGTCCTCGCCCAGGGCCGCGTATATCACCTTCTTGCCGCCCGGAGAGGGATACGGGTCATTGGAGCACCCCCCGGGCGCCGCCAGAAGCATCGCAAACAGAAGGATGAAGGCGAAATTATGAATTCTGAAGGCTGAAGGCTGAAGGCTTCCGCCCACACCTCTGCCGCTGCCGCCTGCCCTGCCTGTCCCGAGTCTGATCGAGCGGAGCGTAGTCGAGAGGTTGCTTTCGCCGTTGCCGTTGTCGTTTGATTCATACTTCATACTTGGCGCCTTTGGCGCCTCCGGCGCCTCAGAACTTGTGGAGCTTGATCATATCGGCGCCGCCCGGCGTGCGCGCCCGCGCGCCGGCCACGTAGACGACCGTGTCTGCCGGCGCCACCAGGCCCCGCTCCAGGAGGCGCTCGGCCGCCCGCGCGAACATCTCATCGGTGGTTTCAAATGTCTCTATCAGCACGGGCTGGACACCCCAGACCAGCGCAAGGCGGCGCCAGGTGTCGGCCATCGGCGTCAGGGCGTAGATAGGAGCGCCCGGCCGCCTCTGAGAAACGAAACGCGCCGTGGCCCCGGTTTCAGTGAACGGCACAATGCCACGGACCCCCATGCTGTCCGCGATCTGGCAGGCGGCGTCGGCCAGCGCATGCTCCATTGCCCGATGCTCACGCCTGTGCGCCTGCAGGTCGGGTCCGCTTCCCTCACGCCAGTGGCTCTCCGCCTCCCGCGCGATCGCGTCCATCATCTCCACGGCCTTGACGGGGTAATGCCCGATGGCGGTCTCCTCGCTCAGCATCAGGGCGTCCGTGCCGTCCAGGACGGCGTTTGCGATGTCGCTGGCCTCCGCGCGCGTGGGGCGCGGGGAGCGCACCATCGAACGGAGCATCTGGGTGGCGGTGATGGCGGGCACGCCGCGCAGGTTGGCGGAGCGGATGATGCGTTTCTGGACGGTGGGCACGGTCTCGGTCGGCAGCTCGATGCCCAGGTCGCCGCGCGCCACCATCACGCCCTCTGAGACATCGAGGATCTGCTCGAGGTTCTCCACCGCCTCGGGCTTCTCGATCTTGGCGATCACGGGCAAGCGGGCATCATCGCCCCCGTAGCTTCTCAGCTCCGACTTCAGGCGCCGGATATCCTCCGCGCTGCGCACGAAGCTGAGCGCCACGTAATCCACCCCGTGGTCCATCCCGAACCGCAGGTCCTCGATGTCCTTCTCGGTGGGGGCGAAGATGCTCAAGCTCACGCCGGGCAGATTTACGCCCTGCCTCGGCATCAGCTCGCCGCCGTACTGGACTTCGCAGGCCACTTCCTCGCCCTGCACGCGGCGGACCTCCAATTCGATAAGCCCGTCCTTGAGCAGGATACGGTCACCGGGTTTGACGTCCCGGGCCAACGGCTCATAGTCAATGGAGACGTTATCCTGATCCCCTTCGAAATCGCCGGCGCGGAGGGTAACCTGTTGCCCGTCGCGCAGTTGGACGGGCCGGCCCCCCCGCAGGGCGCCGCTGCGTATGCGCGGCCCCTGCAAATCCTGGAGAATGGCCACCGGATCGGGGAAGTCTCTCGCCGCGGCGCGGATGCTTTCGATGTAGCTGGCGTGGGACTCATGGTCGCCGTGGGAGAAGTTCAGCCGGAACACGTCCACGCCGGCCTCTATCAGCCGCGCAACCCACTCCTGCCGCGCCGCCTTCGGCCCAACAGTGGCGACGATCTTAGTGCGTGTCGCTCGCATATCCGCCCCTGTTTCGTGTTATTGTCCGGCTATCTGCTCCCGGACCAGCTCGACCGCGCGCTGCAGCTGCGCCTCTCTCAGTTGCTTCTCAGGCGCCTGTTCGGCTGCGGCGCCCTCTCCCTGCGCAGTGGCCTGGTCGCCGCCCACCACCACGTCAGGTCCCAGACCGAGCCCTTCCACAGCTTCGCCTCCGGCCAGGTAGTATCTTTCCACGGTTAGATTCAGAGCAGAACCATCGTTCAGTGTCAACAACCTTGTGACGCAGCCCTTGCCCTTGGTTCGCGTGCCCACCAGCCGCGCCCGGCCGTTGGCCTGGAGGGCGCCGGCCAGGATTTCCGCCGCGCTGGCGCTCCTTGCATTAACCAGGACCACGACGGGAACATCCACGGGGATAGCGACCTCTGGACCGGCTGAATGGACCTCAGCGCCTACCCGGCTCTTGACCGTGACGATTAGCCCCTTGTCGAGGAACAGATCAGCCGCCTCCAGCGCCTGGTCCATAAGGCCGCCCGGGTTATCCCTCAGGTCCAGGATGATCCCTTTCAGGCCGCCCCCCTGCATCTGCCCCAGGGCATCCTTGACCCCCGCGGCGCAGTCCTCGTCAAAGGCGCGAAGCTGCAGGTAGCCAATCCCGTCATCACGCATCTTCCACTCGACGTTGTGAGCGCTGATGCTGGCCCGTGTCAGGGAGAATGCCAGGTCTTCCTCAGTCTGCGGCCGGCGCACGCCAACAACCACCCTTGTGCCCACCTTGCCGCGTATCCTCTCGGCAAGTTCACGCGTGGACAGGCCGGAGACATCCTCTCCGGCCACACTGATGATAACGTCGCCGACAGCCATGCCCGCCCTCTCGGCCGGATCGCCCGGGATGAGCTCCGCCACAACCGTTCCTGCGCCCGTGGTGGCCACCACCACCCCTATACCGCCGAACTCTCCCGCCGTCGCCTGGCGGATACGCCTGTTCTCCGCGGGCGTAACATACCTGCTGTATTTGTCCGCGTATTTGTCCCTCAGCGATTCCATCATGCCCTTCATGGCCGCATGGTAAAGCTGCTCCTCGTCAACGTCATGGATGTAATAGGCCGGCACATAGCGCAGGGCCTGGCGCAGCGCGGCCAACCGTTTCTCCGCCGGGGTGACGGGCCGCTGGAAGACAAACCATATGAGAAACCACGCCAGGAGCAGCGCCAGCAGAGTCCCCGTCAGATGCGGCAGATAGCGGTGGGGGCGGCGCCCGTCAGGTTCCTTGTCTTCAGATGAGCACATGCGCTCTCGCCGGGAAGTAGGGGCACAGCGCGCTGCGCCTCCAGTCAAGCGGGAAAAAGAGCGGCCACGGGCCGCCCAACCGGATTGTAACAGATACCCCACGGAGGTGGCAAGAAAACAGCCGCTTGCCGCACCGGGCGAACGTGCTATAATGTATTGCGTCGGGGCGGTCCCTGCGACGTCAGCGCCATTGGAAACTATCAGCATGATTCCAACATTCTTGACACCCTACGCGAGGATTCTTATAGCCGTTCTTCTGGGCGCGGGAATCGGCTGGGAGCGCGAGCGCCACGGGCGCGCGGCCGGCTTGCGCACCCACATACTCCTGGGCGGCGCCTGCTCGCTGATCATGCTGGTATCCCTGCACATGCCCGAACTCTTCACCGGTCAGAACGCCCAGACTGTGGTTCGCGTCGATCCGGGACGAATAGCCGCCAGTGTGCTAAGCGGGCTCGGTTTTATCGGCGCCGGGGCTATTATCGTGCTCGGTGCCAAGATCCGCGGCGTCACCACCGCAGCCTCCATCTGGGTCACCGCATCGCTGGGCCTGGCGGTCGGGGCGGGCTACATAGGACCCGCGCTTTTCACATGGTGCCTCGCCATGCTCGCCCTGCTGGGCGTAAGCCGCCTGGAACATAGAATGCGCAAGAAGGATAAATACATCAACCTCGTCATGGCGCTGGCCGGACGGGGCGCCTGGATGGAGAAGGTCCGGCCGGTGCTGGAGGATTACTCGATTGATATCTTGCAGTGGAACACAGCGCGCTCCGGGAATACGCAGCACTACCAGATAGTGCTGCGCCACAATGTGCCGGTCGATTACGAAGAGGTAACCCAGCAGCTAACCAAAACACTTGGGACGGGCGTGGTGCAGACGATAGAGTGGACGGAGCAGCCGGACAAGCCCCTCGTTTCCGGTCCCAAAACTGGCCAATGACGCCGGATACCCCCCCCCTGCGGCGCACAGAACATCAACGGTCAGGAATGTGTTTGCGTAGTTCGGCGAGGCTTATCTTCGCAGCGACCATCCTGAGCGCATTTCTTTGCCCCCCCGTCCGGTGCGCGCCGAACGGCCCACTGCGAATACAAGTCGCGATGGCTGCGGCCGAGAAGCTGCGCGCCGCCGACGTAATGATCCAGAAGCGCCGCTGGGAATCAGCCCTCCCGCTGCTGCAGGATATCATCGAAGCCCCCCCGGAGGGCCTGGTTGAGATCAACGGACGCTACGTCGCGCCGGCCATAAGGGCCACCGCAAGAATCGCATCCCTTCCGGCCGAAGCCAGGCGCATCTATCGCCTCCTCTATGAACCTGAGGCCGAACGGCTCTACCGCCGTGCGATTGAGGGGCCCGCCCTTTCAAGGGCCGCGCTTCTGGAGAAAACCCACTCAAGATACCTCAATACCAACCATGGCCTGCGCGCCGCCTCCGCGCACGCCTCCCTGCTGATGGACGGGGGAGAGTTCGCCGCCGCGCTGCGCCTGCTTCGGGAAACGGACGCCGCGCATCCGGCGCCTCCGCTCAGCCAGACGATCCTCGCCAAGAAACTGCTGTGTCTCGTGCGCCTGGGCCGGACCGAACAGGTCGAGCGACTCGTCCGCGAGACGAGCGCCGGCGGAATGGACACTGTCCTGCCGGGGGGCCGCGCGACCTCACTGCGGGAATTCGTGCGGCTCGCGCGGGAGGAGCGCCCCCCCCTGAAAGAGCGGCGGGTGGCCGGCGAACCGCCCCCACACCGCTGCTGGTCCACCACCCGCCTCGCCACCCGGCCGGGAGGAACCAAGCCCCCCTTATGCCGGCGCTGCGCCGCGCCGATAATAACCGAAAACGGCATCTTCGCGCGCTTCGGGGGGGACGTCGTAGCGCTGCGCAGCCCCTTGCTTGAGCGGCGGTGGACGGCCTGGGCGCCGGACGCGTGGCGGGGCCTGCTGCCAAGACCTACCGTGGACCTCTTCGACGCCTCCTGGCCGGATTTCCTCCCGATCGATTCCCCTTCCATCTGGCGCGATTGCATCAACCAGGGAATGAATACCATCAGCGCCGACGGCCGAAGCGTCTACGCCGTGCAGATTGATTACGGCAAACTGCACGCCCCGCCCAGGCCCTGGAGCGCCCGCCCCGAAGACGTCTCATACGCCAATCAATTGCGCTGCTACAGTGCGGCCGATGGGCGCCTGTCCTGGTGCCTCGGCGGACAGAACGGCGTGACGTTGAAACGCCACTGGTTCCTGAGCGCCCCCACAGCGCAGCGCGGCCGCGCCTACGTTGCCGCTATATTCCAGGGGCGACTCTACGCCCTGTGCCTGGACGCCCGCACGGGACAGCCCCTTTGGCGAACCGAACTGGGCGCCCTGCACAGCCGGCAGGAGGTAACTCGCTACCTGATGGAGCTTTACCTGGCGGATGCGGCCCCGCCCGCGCTTGCGGAAGGCGTGGCCGTCTTCCCCACCGGGGAGGGAGCGATCTGCGGCCTCGACGCAAGGGATGGAACCGCTCTGTGGGCCACGCCCTACCGGCGCTCAGGCAGAGAGATGCACCGCCTGGGAGAGGTCCTCTCCGTGCCCTCCGGCACGTGGCGCGTCCGCACGCCGGCCACGCTCGAAGGAGTCTGCGTAGCGACTCCCCTGGACAGCCGCTGCGCGGTGGCCCTCTCGCTTGCCACCGGAGAATTGCTCTGGCAGCGGGAGTTCGAGGCCGCCGAAGCGCTGCTGGGCGCTGGCGATCAGGGCAACGTCTACATCCAGCACCGTGGGCTGAGCTGCATTCACGCGCGCACCGGCCGCAGCGTCTGGGAGGAGCCGGACGTCCCCTACACCGGCGCAGGCGCCTGCGAACACGGCATGATCTACGTCCCCCAGACAGGCGGCGTGCAGACATACAGGGCCGAAGACGGCGGCAAAGGATATTACATTCCATGGCCGGCGGAGCAGCCCCCGTGCAGCGACGTGGCCGCGACGGATGACCTCTTGATCGCCCTCGGCGGCGGCAGCCTCTCCGCGTGGGGTCGGACCAGCCCCGACCGGCTCGCCGCTCCGCCGCAAGGCGCCGACGCTCAGGACCCCGCGCACGTCGCCCGCGCCAGACTGAAAGCGGCGCTGAAAACCCCCGGCGCCGCCGGCATCGCCGGGACCTATCTGGACATCGTCGAAACCGTCGGCCAGGCCCGTATCCGAGGCCCATGGACCAGCCGGACCTTCTGGCCGGACCTTGCCGCGGCCCTGCGAGAAGCGTGCGCAGAGGACGCCCGCACCGACGCCGCCTGCCGGCGCCAGTTCACGGAACTCATAGAGCGGGCAGCCCAAGAACAGGACGTGGAGAAGCTTCTCCAGGTGGCCCGCTGGAGTCCCTTTCCGGAGTTGATGCGGGACGCGCTGGCCGCGCTTGTCCCCGCGGCGGCGGGCCGGGAGCGCAAACCGCTCGCCAGCCGCGTCAAGGCGGAGCTTGCCGTCCTGGACGCCGGGCCCACCGAAGAGCGCGGCCTGGAGGCGCCCCCCTCTTCGAGTGTCGTCTGGGAGCGGGCCGGCTATCCCGTTCCCGAATCAGGCCCCCCCGCCGGCGCCAGGGATACGGTCCTCGTGCTGGGTGAAGAGGCCCTGCGCAGCCTGCGGGCGGAGGACGGAGAGCAGTTGTGGCAGACGGACCTGTGGCCGGCTCAGCAGGCCCACCCCCGGCGGCGCCAGTATTGGGGCGCCGGCCATCCCCGCTGCTACCGGCAGGACGGCCGTGCGCTCGTGGCCCTGCCCGCGCAGCTTCTCAACGTGGACCTCAGCAGCGGCAAAAAGCTGTGGGCAAAAGCGCTTCACCTCCCCCAGGCGCTCGATGAGACGCGGTGCGCCGTCCCCCGGCGTGAGCTGATGCTTCAGACAGTCTGCGGCCGGCCAACCCCCTCCGAGAACGCCGTCGTGCGCCTCCCGCTGGACGACGTCCTCTGTGGCCCGGTTTCGCTCTGCCGCATCGCCGCCGGGGTGGGAGCGTTCGTGATAGACCCACTCTCCGGGGAGGCCCTCTTCACGCAGCGACGCAGTAAAGAGGAGCCGATCGTAGGCGTGCAGGCGGCCCCGGTGGGGGAGCGCATCTGCCTGCTCCTGCCCGGCGCCAGGCGGCTCCTGGTGGTGGACGCGCGCGATGGATACCTGGCCGCCGTATGGCAATTCCCTGAGACGACCCACCTCGACTGCCTCCTGGCGGGACCGGATCAGCGCCTCTACGTCGGGGCGTGGGGCGCACTGTATCGCTTCGACATTTCGACGCTGACGCTGGAGCGTCGCTGGCAGTTCCCGATGCGCTTTGATCGCCTCCTGTTCGCCGACCGGCGGATGCTGGCGCTCTCCACCGCCGACGGGGACGCGCTGGCCGTCTCAACCGAGAGCGGCAGGCCGATATTTCAACTCCAGGCCCGGCAGAACGCCCGAACCGTATGGGCGGCCCACCGGGACGGACAACTCTACCTGCTCGACGTAACAGGTTACAAGCGCACGCTCAGTTACGGAGGCGAACCATACTGGCAGGCAAGCGGGTGCGTAATGCGGGCGGTCGGCGCCCGGGCGGGCGAGCCACGCTGGGAGTTCCGCCAGGAGGGAAAGACGCAGGTGATCGGGCCGCCCGTTCGGTGCAAGGACGGGTGGTTGCTGCGATGGAATGACGCCGGCCGGGTCAGGCTGCACGGGGTGGACGCCTCAACCGGGCGCGAGAGCTTTGACGTGAGCCTGCCGGCCGAGGGCGGCCCGGCGCCGGCGCCCTTGCTCCAGAGGGCGGGGCGCGTTATCGTGGGGGTGTCGGGACGGACCGTTGCCGTGGACGTCGCGCAAGTTATGGACGGCCACGAACAAGAGTGAAGACATGAGGTGATCGGGTGCGCCACCCTCTCTGTCGGGCTGCGGTGTTGATAATGCTCCTGGGGGCGGTCTGCGCGGCCGCCGAGGAAGTAGATTCCCCTTCCGTGCAGGCGAACCTGAGCGCCGACGCCCGGCGCGCGATTGACGCCGGCCTCTCTTACCTGGTCCGAACGCAGAACGAGGACGGCAGTTGGATGAGCGACGGTTCCACCGGGCGCTACCCGGTCGCAATAACCGCCCTGGCCGGGCTCGCCCTGCTGGCCAGCGGCGATACCTGCTACAGCGGCCCCCACTCACCCAACCTCCGTCGGGCGGTGACCTACCTCGTGCAGCAGGCCGATCCGAAGACGGGGCTCATAGGCAGCGGCCAGCACGGACGCCCGATGTTCGGCCACGGATATGCCATGCTGTTCCTGGCGCAGGTTTACGGTTCCGAGGGACAACCGGCCCTGCGCAAGAGGGTACGCCACGTGCTGCGCGGGGCCGTGGAGCTGACGGCCCGCAGCCAGAACTCGCAGGGCGGCTGGTACTATACACCCGATTCAGACAAGGCCGAGGGGGCCGTCACCATGACGCAGATGCAGGGGCTGCGCGCATGTGCAAATGCGGGGCTCAGCGTCCCGTCGGAGACGGTGAAGCGGGCGCTTGATTACATTCGCAGGTCCGCCCGGCCGGACGGCGGCATCGCCTATAAGGTGGACCAACCCGGCGGGAGCCGTCCGCCCATCACGTGCGCCGCCGTCGCCACGATGTACGCCGCGGGCATCTACAAGGGGGAACTGGTGGAAGGCGCGCTGCGCTACGCCACGCGCAGCGTCCCCACCACGGGCTCGACCCCTGTGGGCGGCGGGCATTTTTACTGGGCGCACCTCTACCTCTCACAGGCGCTTTACCTGCGCGGCGGCGAGGCGTGGAATAACTACTTCGACCAATTGAGCGCCTGGCTTGTTTCCGCCCAGGACAAGCAAGGCGCCTGGAACGGGGACTACATCGGCAGGGGATACGGAACGGCGGTGGCGCTGCTCATCCTGCAACTGCCCTGCAATAACCTGCCGATTCTCCAGCCATAATCCACGATCGGAGCATAACTGTGGTCGCCATAGAGAAAGACATCCCGCACGAGCGCCGGCCGACGGTAGATCATTTCCGCGACGCGATGGAACGGATCAAAGAGGAGGTCGCCAAAGCCATAGTCGGGCAGGAAGCGGCGCTCGAACAGATGCTGATCTGCCTGATGAGCGGCGGACATGCCATCCTGGAGGGCGTTCCCGGGCTGGCCAAGACCATGATGGTGCGCACGCTGGCCCGCGCCCTGTCGCTGAGCTTCAATCGCGTCCAGTTCACCCCGGACCTGATGCCCGGCGACATAACGGGCGCGGAGGTCATCGAGGAGAACCGCAGCACCGGCGCCCGCGAGACGCGTTTCATCGAGGGGCCCATCTTCGCCAACATTGTGCTGGCCGACGAGATCAACCGCACCCCGCCCAAGACCCAGGCCGCCCTGCTGGAAGCCATGCAGGAAAGGCAGGTTACGTTCGGCGGGACGCGCCACCAACTGCCCTCCCCCTTCTTCGTGCTGGCCACCCAGAACCCCATCGAACAGGAGGGCACCTATCCGCTGCCCGAGGCCCAGCAGGACAGGTTCATGTTCAAGATACTGATCCCCTATCCGACCTGGGAGGAGGAGTTCCAGATAATGGAGATGACCAGGGCGGAGCCCTGGGCGTCCGTCGAGCCGGTCATAAGCGGCGAGGAACTGCTCGAGGTCCAGTCCATCGTCCGACAGGTCCCTGTGGCGCAGCACCTCGTAGACTACGCCATGCGCCTGGCCAGGAAGAGCCGGGCGGGAACTGAGCAGCAGGTTCCGCGGTTCATCCGCCAGTGGGTGCGCTGGGGGATCGGACCGCGCGGCTGCCAGTTCATGCTTCTGGCAGCCCGAGCGCGGGCGCTGCTGCGGGGCCGATACCACGTCGCCGCCGAAGACATTGACGCCGTCGCCAAGCCCATTATGCGCCACCGCCTGGTGACCACGTTCATAGCGGCCAGCGACAACATCACAACCGACGACATCGTCGAACAACTCATTGAGGACACCCCCGCTCGGCGGGGCCCTCTGAGCGCCGATGAAAGAATACAGGAAGCACTTAGACCCCCAACTTCTCAGTAAGATAGCGGGGCTGCGCCTTCGGGTCCGCCACGTGGTGGAGGGCTACCTTGCCGGCCCGCACCGCAGCCCGCTGCACGGGCTGAACGTGGAATTCGCCGAACATCGCCCGTACAGCCCGGGCCAGGAGCTCAAGCACATTGATTGGAAGCTTTGGGCCCGCTCAGACCGCTTCTACGTCAAGCTCTTCGAAGAGGAGACCAACGTCCGGGCGTATTTCCTGATGGATGGCAGCCTGTCCATGGGCTACTGCTCGGGGGGCATCAGCAAGTATGACTACGGCGCCACTCTGGCCGCCAGCCTGGCCTGCCTCCTGCTGACGGCGGGCGACGCCGTGGGGCTGAGCATATTGGACAACCGCCTGCGCGAGAGGCTGCCCCCGAGCGCCAGCATGGCCCGGCTCGACAGCTTCTGCCGGCTGCTGGAGGAGCACGTCCCGACCCGCCCCACGCAGATGGGGCCGCCCCTGAGGCGCATGGCCGCCATGGTCGGCCGACGAGGACTTATCGTGCTGGTCAGCGACATGATCGCCCCCCTCGAGGAACTGGTGGCCGGCCTGAAGCGATTCCGTTACGAGGGGCACACGGTCATATTCATTCACGTGATTGACCCCGCCGAGGCCGAGTTCCCCTTCGAAGGGCGACTGCGCTTTGAGGACGTGGAGTCCGGGGCCCGCGTCAACGCCGACGCCCGCCAGATCCGCCCCGCTTACCTGGAATCATTGCGCCTCTTCCGCCGCCGCCTGGAAGCGGCCTGCCGTGATAACGGCGCGGACTATCTGGAAGCGCGCACCGACCAGGCGCCGGACATGACGCTGGTCCGTCTGCTGGCCGCCTCGGCGCCCATTTTGCCCCCCAGTCGCGGGGCAGAATAGAGCAGGCGCGCAGGAGAGAGCAGAGAGTAGACAACGGCAAAGGCCACCAGCCCCCGGCCAAGAGGCGCCTATGGGCACGCCTGCGCAAGCTCGCTTGTGCGGGCTTACCTGACAGCAAAATCGCCTCGCCGGGCGTCAACAGTGTGTCATTTTTCATTGGGCGCCTTTCGAGGCGGAACTCCTCTCTCTGTAAACAGTTGCAGACGAATCCGGAGAATGCTCGTGAAATACCCGGATTAGAAGCGGAGCCGGCGAACGCGCTCAAGGTAATACTTGTAGTTCTCGAGCGGCGTGCCCGGCGTTATCAAATGGTCGGGCATAAGGATGAACCCGCCTTCTTTCATCACGGGAATATGTGACTGGAGTTCTGCGTCAATAGAGGCGAAATCCTTCTCGAGGACCAACTTATTGAACCCGCCGATAATGTGAAACTCCCTGCCAAAACGCCGGCGCAGGCGCTCGGGCGTCGCCCTCCACGTGCCCGGTTCAAGGGGGAAGAACACGTTGACTCCCGCCGCCATCCAGTTGGGGACCAGCGGTTCTATCATCCCGTCAGAGTCGAGTCCCAATAGATGGATGCCGTAAGACTCCAACCTCTCACGGACCTTGCGGTAGCCGCGGGCCACGTACTTGTCGAAGATTGCGGGGCTCACCAGCGGGCCGGATTTGCCGCAGATGTCTTCCCATCCGAATCCCATGTCGGGCACAACTCCTTTGGCTTTCGCCAGCGGCACTACTTGATCCAGGCCCCAGCAGGTCAGCTCTGCAATGGTGTCGACCATGTCGGCGTACACCTCAGGGCTGTCGAACATCAGGTATGACATATTTTCAACGCCCATCCAGTTTCGGATCCATCCCATCATTGAACCGACGGCGATTGCGATAGGAAGGCCCGACCGGTCTGCCCGTTCGATGTGCTCTTCGAGATTGTCCGGGAGACGTCCAGGGTCCGGCTGTAATCGCTCTTTGAACTTTGGCCAGTCCTTTGCCTCCTTCAGGGTGAAATCAATGTGGCGGGGGATACAGCTTTTGTGTTTCCAATCCTGCTTGACCACTCCCACCCCGTCACGAAAGATTCGATATTCATCGGTCTCTTCGAGAGTTTCTTCCTCAAACATGGGGAAAAGGTCCAAATAGGCGCCTATCCCTGTCATTTGCCCCACCGCATCGAAGTATTCATGCGGATTACAATCCTTCGGATACCCTTCCTCGTACCATCTTTCGAGAGTTTCGGGCCATGCCTTCCAGTGAATCACCGGCATGTGATCGAAATCGCCATAATTCATTATCTCCTGGAAAAGCTGCCTGTAGGTCATTTGCTCTCCTTCTCAGTTTTTGCTTTGCGCAAGGGATTAGGCTCTATGATGCCGGCGGCGCCGAGGAATCTCATGAACATCTCGGGCCTGATGGGGGCGAATGTCGTCTCCGGATAAGTAGTTTAAGGTATCAGAAAGCGCCGGAGATGTCCAAGGCTCGGCCTCGCAGGCGTAGGGCAAGGGGCGGCGGCGCGAAATGTTGCAATCCTGTGCATGTTTCTGTATTATGACATAGGTGTGAACTTTGTTTGCTGCGCGCGCTTGCGGCGCTCAGTAAGATCGCTGGAGAGGAGTCTCGGCTGGAGAGCGGGAGATTTTTCCCCCTCGCTGTTTTCGCGGCGCCGGTTTTGCGGCGTCTCAGTGAGGTGTGGCGTTGTAGCAGAGCGCAGATGTCGCGTGAGTGTAAGCCGTGTCGGCCCAGGGGAGGAAGCGACAGTGGAAGCCGGCGAGCACAACAAGAGCATGCGTGGCCGCAGGGGACAGGCCGTTGTGGAATTCGCCCTGGTGCTGCCGGTCTTACTGCTCCTGGTGTTCGGCGCAATGGAGTTCGGGCGGGCATACTTCGATTATCATTTGCTGCTTACCGTTGCGCGGCAGGGAGCCCGGACGGCCTCGTTGCCCGCGCGGACGGAGGCCGATGTTCAAAATACCGTTGACGGGTTGCTTGCGCAGAGCGGATTGAGCGAGAATTGCGAAACAACGATAACGGTGACGGACCAGGCGGGCCAGGAGCGCACGGGCGGGCTCACCGATGCGGTCGAGGGCGATATGGTGAGCGTGACGTTGACCTGCGATTTCCAGGTAGTCGTCGGTTCGCTGTTGCCGGGTTTCTCCGGCACTGTGCCGCTGCGCGTCAGTTGCGCTTTTCGTCACGAATAATGTCCTCACACGAGGTGAGGACAACTCGGCAGTAACGTCAGGTTACAGGGAACACTTTTTATCTGTGCCTTAAGGAGGGGAAACGCGGTGGGGAGCAGACGAGCTTTGGCGTATTTGGTGGCCGGGATTATCTGTGCGGCTTTGGCGGCCTTCACGGCCTCCCATCTTCTTTCCGCAGCCGAACCGAAGGCGCCGCAAGCGCCTACGACATCGGTGCTTGTCGCCACGCGCGACATCAGTTTCGGGGAGTTGATCGTGCTGCCGGGCGGGGAGGGCGACGTCAATGCGCAATTCCACGATTGGCCCATGGGGTGGATCCCCGCGCAGGCCATCAGAGAGCCCGATAAGATGAAGGAGACTAAATGGCACGCCCGAAGCGAGATATTTGAGAACCAGATTATCTGTGCGCCGCAGATCATCAAAGCTGAGGACTTCGTCCCCGAGGACATGTATCTACAACGAATTCAGGCCGACTCGGACGACATCGCCAGCGGATTGATCCGTCCGGGGCAGAAAGTGGACATCCTGGAGATAGTTGACAATGTGCCCAAGGAGTTCATGCGCTGCGCGCAGGTGTACGCCGTGGGCAGTCTGGACAACCTGGGGCGCCCCCACCAGAAGCAGGAGGAGGAGGCCAGCCCGAACGTTTTCCTGCTTATCAAGAAATCCCAGCAACTTGACTTCCTCAAAGCTGAACTGGCCCATGAACTCAAGGTGAAGCTGGCCTCCGGGACATGCGAGAAAGGCCCCGCGCTGGTGCAGGAATCACCCGACGAGAATACCCGCATCACGGAGGCGGAGGCCCTTCTGAGCCAGGCGGCGGCGTTGATGCAGGGCGGGGAGTACAAAGAGGCGATCCAGCAGCTCAACGAGATCACAGCGCGGTACGCCGATATCGAAGCAGTAAGCCTTTCAGCGCAGCGACAGATTGACAAGTGCCAAGCGGAACTGGCCAAGCAGTTGACAGAAGAGGCGCGCAAAGCATTCGAAGAAGACTCTCAGCCTTCTAAAGCGCTCTTGCTTCTGGAACAGCGGGAGAGGGAATATCCGGGGATCGAGATGACAGAGCAAGCGCTGGACCTACGGGCCAAAGCGCAGGCCGCCCTCGCGCGCGAGGAGCGGACCAGGCAGTATAACCAATTGCTGGCGCAGATAAGAATCACCTTCCAGAAAGGCGACCTGCCGGCCGTGCGGCCAGAATTGGAGAAGCTCGAAGAATTGACTAAGATTGACAGCAAGGAGTATAACGAGGAGGAACTGGCGCAGCCACTGGCAACGGCCCACCAGGAGTGGGCGAAGCGGCTCAAGGACGCAGAGGCTGATTATCGGCTGAGCCGGAAGGCGCTGGAATCGTTTGTGAACCACGGAGAAATGGAGAAGGCCCGCAGTAAACTGAGCCAGATTCTCGAGCAGTTTCCCGAGCATCCGGGAAATGACGAGTTGAAAAGGAAGGTGCAGCAAGCGGGAGAGCGCCCGGCGGAGAGCGGCTCCGAAATAGACACCGCCCTGCCGGACTCGCCCTGAGCGATAGGGAGCAGTTAGATGGCGGAAGTCACTCTATTTGTGATTCATCCCAACGAGCGGTATTGCGAACAGATCATCGAGACGCTCCACGAATATGATTCCTCCCTCTACGTGGAGGCCATCGAGGACCTGCGGGAAGCGCCGAAGCGCGTGTTGGAAGAAAAACCGGCCGCCGTGATCGTGGGCGTTGACACTGCGAGCGATCCCGCCCTGAAAACGATCGAGGCCATCAGCGGCAGCGGCGGCTCCGACGTTGGGATCATTGTGGTCAGCAAGCAACCCAGCCAGGAGCTTCTGGTCTCCTGCATGCGGGCCGGCAGTGACGAGTTCATCGAATTCCCGGTGCGCCAGGAAGAACTCGCCAAGACGATGAACAACCTGTTCCGGCGTAAGGGGATCGCCGCCGGTGGGGAAAGAAAAGTCATCGCCGTCTTCAGCGCCGCCGGCGGAATGGGCGTCACCACCGTCGCCTGCAACCTGGCGGTGGGCATCGGTCACGCGCTGGTGGGCGGCCGCAGTTGCTGTATCATCGACATGAATCTGCAGTTCGGCGCCGTAGCGCTCGCCCTGGACATAAGGCAGATCAGGTACACACTGGTGGACGCGGTGCGGGAACAGGAGAGGCTGGATGAGGACCTGCTGCAGACGTTCATGACCGACCATCCGAGTGGAATCAGTGTGCTGCCCGGTCCGCTCTCCATCGCGGATATGGAAGAGATGGACCCATGGCGCCTGCGGGGAGTGATTCAGACCTGCAGCGAGACCTACCAGTACGTTATCCTGGATATGCCACACGTTATAGATGACAGTTCGATCGTGGGGCTCGATGAGGCGGACGAGATATTCCTGATCTGCGACATGGTGCTGCCCTCCATCCGGAATACGATACGAGCGCTCAAGACGTTCGGCGAACTGGGATACGAGAAAGAGAAACTCAAATTCATCGTCAACCGCTTCTACGATAGCGACGAGGTTTCCCTCGAGGAGATCGGGGAGCACGTCGACTTGCCGCTGCACTGGTTGGTGCCTTACCGTTCGGAGCCGAGCATAACGGCCTTGAACTCGGGGCGACCTCTCCTGGAATGCGCTCCGAAGAGCCCCGTGACGCGCAGCCTGCAGGCATTGGCTCGGCACACGGCCGGGATGAAGGCTTACCTCAAACCGACGAAAAAACGCGGTCTTTTTAGCCGGGCGCGTTGACCAGCTATCTATTATTTGGCGCATCAGGCTATCAGGAAGGCGACGGATGAGGTGGAAGCGGAGCGTCGAATTCGCCGGAATCGTTCCGCCTCTCACCGCGCCTGGCAGCCCGGACACCTGAATGTCGGGCGCCTCATGGCGTTTGAATGTGTGGGTAAACACTTTCTTGAGTTGATAGGCTGCTGAGCTGCTAAGGACGGCTTTCCTCAACAACTGAACAACTCAGCGACTGCGACAGGAAGGTGAGCCGCAAAATGAAGTGTCACAGCCCAATAGTCTCCTTCTTATCTGGTGTTCAAGCATGAGGTCTCTCAGAGACAGAGTAAGAAAGGCGCGCTCTGGCGCGAAAGTTGATGAGCAAGGGTCCAGACTTGGCCAACTGCGCCAGAAGGTCGGAAAAGCCGGGCAAGGGGGGGCCGCCGGGGCCACGGCGCAAAAGGCGATTTACAAAGGCCAGCGAGCGAAGGTCTCGCTGGGGCGTGAGCAATACCAGGCCCTGAAGCGCAAGGTCCACCGTGAACTGCTGGATGCCCTGGACCTTAGCATCCTCAGTGAAATGGCTGAGGATGAGGTCAAAGCGCAGATACGCCAGGTATCGGGCAAACTGCTGGAGCAAACCGGCGTGAGCTTCAACCTGCGGGAACGGGACCAATTCATCCAGGATATCATTGACGAGGTCGTCGGCTTCGGCCCTCTGGAGCCGCTGCTAAAAGATTCCACCATCAGCGATATCCTGGTCAACGGCGCCAAGCAGGTGTACGTCGAACAGTACGGCAAACTGGTCCTTACCGACACGGAATTCAAAGATGACGCGCACCTGCGCCACGTGCTGGATCGCATCGTGTCCACGGTGGGACGGCACATTGACGAAAGCTCCCCGATGTGTGATGCCCGGCTGCCCGATGGCTCCCGTGTAAACGCCATAATCCCCCCCCTGGCCGTGGACTACCCCGTCGTTTCGATACGAAAGTTCCGGCGTGAGGCCATCTCGATGGAGCAGCTTTGCCAGTACGGGACAATTAGCGAGGCGATCGCCGAGGTATGCGAGGCGTGCGTGGAGGCGCGACTGAACATCCTGATCAGCGGCGGCACGGGCTCCGGCAAGACCACCACGCTGAACATCATGAGCGGCTACATCAGCGGCGACCACCGTATCGTGACCATCGAGGACAGCGCCGAATTGCAGCTTCAGCAGCCACACGTAGTGCGCCTGGAGACGCGGCCGCCCAACATCGAAGGCGAGGGCGCGGTCACGCAATACGAGCTGCTGATCAACTGCCTGCGTATGCGGCCGGACCGTATTATCCTGGGGGAGGTCCGCGGGCGCGAAGCCCTGGATATGCTGCAGGCGATGAACACCGGGCACGACGGCTCCATGTCCACCGTCCACGCTAACAGCCCGCGAGACGCGCTCACCCGCCTGGAAACCATGATAGCAATGGGCGGCTACAACCTGCCTCAAAAGGCGGTGCGGCAGCAGATAGCCAGCGCGCTGGACGTGGTCATCCAGATGCAGAGGCTGCCTGACGGCAGCCGCAAGTTGGTCTGTTTAACCGAGGTCACCGGCATGGAAGGAGAGATAATTACGATGCAGGACGTCTTCCGGTTCAAGAGGACGGGAATCGCCGCGGACGGCACGTGCCTCGGCGAGCACATCGCCACCGGAGTGCAGCCGCGGTTCCTGGAGAGACTCCGCGCCGGCGGTATCACGCTGTCGCCTGATCTATTTGTGCCCAGTTGATCCCTCTGCCGGATTTTTGAGGAGGCGCACGCTCAATGGACGTTGCCGAAGCAGCCACGTTCGTTTTGATCTTCCTGGCGGCTCTCTTCACCTTTATGGGCGTCTGGCTGGTGCTCAGCCAGAGAGGGGAAACCCGCCAGCGGATCAGGATGCGGCTCAAAGGGGTGCGCCAGATCCAAAACTACGAAATGGGCGACACGCTGGCCGAGGCGCGAGAAAGAGAAGCAGAAAAAAACAAGCAAAGGAAGCAAATCCTCCGCAAGAGAGCTTTCAGCGATATCCCCGCCCTGGACGGGGCCTTGCATAAGGCCAGCTGGGCCGAGAAGCTCGACGGCCTGCTCATGGAAGCCCAGCTCTCCATCTCCGTGTCGGCGTACCTGATGGTCTGCTTTTTTCTGGCGGCGCTCGGAGCGGCGGTCAGTGTGTTATGGCGCCGGCAGTTCGATCCCTTCCTTGCATTGCTGTTCGCAATGATTTTGGGGGGCTCGCCCACCATATACGTGTGGCTCAAGAGCCGCAGCCGTTTGAAAAGGTTCAACAGTCAACTCCCGGACGCCCTGGACCTTATGTCCAGCAGCGTCAAGAGCGGCCAATCCCTGAACGCCGCCATCCAGAACGTGGCTGACGAGATGCCGGAACCCATCAACGACGAGTTCAGCATTATGGCCGATGAGCTCAGTTTCGGCGTCCCCTTCAGCGACGTCGTCCGACACCTGACAGACCGGATGAACACACCCGACGTGCGTTTCTTCGCCAGCTCCCTGATGATTCAGAAGGAGACCGGCGGAAATCTCTCCGAAGTGCTTGACGGGCTGCAGAATACAATCCGCGAACGGTTCCGCATCATGGGCAGGGTCAAGACCCTGACCGCGCAGGGCAGGCTGAGCGGAGTGATTGTGGGACTGCTTCCCCTTGTGCTCTGCGGCGTGATCTACTTGCTCAATCCAAGCTACATGGTCCCACTGTTCACCGACCCGACCGGACAGAAGCTCGTCATGTTCGCCGTCGTCTGGCAGTTGATTGGAGCATTCTTCATCTACAAAATCGTTAACATCAAGGTCTGAGAATGTCCCCTGGACACATATTGGTATTGGTGGCGGTTTTCGGCGTTGTGCTGGCCATATTCGTGCTCGCCGTCGTGCGTATGGAGAAGCGTTCAGGCGGCAGGGCCTCTGACCGCTTCAAAGATAACGTCCGCCAGGTCCCTGTGGAGCCAAAGAGAAGGCGCGCTCCCTCTCGCAAGAAGCGCGGTCATCTGGACGCGCTGCCACTCAGGCTGGCGCGTCGTATGTCGCGAATATGGCGGATCGGGGGCTCCTCCAACAGCCGCCTGCAAGAGATGCTGGTGCATGCCGGCATCCGGGCGAAGGGAGCGACGGAGGTCTTCCTCGGCGCCAAAATGGCCCTGACCGTAGCCTTCCCGGCGGCGGCGGTGGCGTTCTGCATGTGGCGCGCTCGCTGGGCCGGCGCCCCGCTCAACCCCAGACTGCTCATCATCTCCGGCAGCATGGCCGTGGTGGCCGGGCTGATGCTGCCCACCATGTGGCTGCGCCGCAAAGCGAACAAGCGCGTTGACAGTATCCGTCTCTCGCTGCCGGACGCGCTGGACCTGCTGATCGTGTGCATCGAGTCCGGCCTGGGCCTGGAAGCGGCCCTGGTGCGCATCGGGCAGGAGATGGCGCAGGTTGCCCCGGAGTTCTGCGAAGAGCTGGCGCTTCTGAACCTGGAGATCGCCGCCGGCAAGCCCAGGCAGGAATGCCTCAAACACCTCGGCCTGCGCACCGGCTGCGAGGAGGTGGAATCCCTGGTGGCCCGGATCAACCAGGCCGCCAAGTTCGGCACGAACCTCGGCGACTCGCTCCGAATACACTCGGAAAGCCTTCGGCGCAAGCGACGCCAGCAGGCAGAGGAGAGGGCCGCAAAGACCACCGTGAAATTGCTCTTCCCACTGATTTTCTTCATCTTCCCCGCCGTCTTTGTCGTGATCCTGGGACCGGCAGTCCCACGCTTGATAGAGCACCTGGGTTAGAAACAAGTCGCATTCTGCCCCCCGCCGGGCGGAAAAGAACCGGCAAGCGCGGGAGCCGTTTGGACCTCGCTGGGGGCGCTCGCCCGCGAAAGCCAGATTTGCCCTCCTTTTTTCGGCCTTGATTTTTCCGCCGCCCACCGCCCGGCAAACCCCGAAATGGCCCACAGAATCCGTAGATACGGCGCGGCCCGCCAGACTGCCTTCCCGGCGCTCACGTCCTCGCAGTGGAAAGAGCCCTCCCCAGTTCCTTACATTTACCTTTGAAGTGTTCCACGTGCCGCTTTTGATAAGGAGAGCTTTCGATGAAGAACAAGAGGGTGATTGGCGTTCTGACGCTTAGTCTCGCACTGCTTGCCGGCTGCACAACGGTGCAGAAGAAATCCGCGATGGGCGGCGCCATCGGAGGCGGCGCCGGCGCCACCATTGGCCATTTCGCCACAACCGCCGGAGGCACCGTCGGAGGGCTGGTCGGCGTTGGCCTGGGCGCCACCGCCGGCGCGCTCGCCGCCGAACAATACTACGGCGGGGACGATTCCGAGAAGGTCCAGGAGCTTTCCGCCACCGTCTCAGAACTGTCGCGCAAGCTGGACCTGAAAGATCAGCAGCTGCGCGACAAAGACATGCTCTTTCAGAAACAGGAAGCCCAAAAAAGAGCCCTCTTGGAAGCATACGATAAGGCGCAGCAGCAACGCCCACCCACCCTTGTCGCTGAAGCGCCAGCAAACGTCCAGGTAACCGAAAACCCGGACAGAACCATCACTTACACCATCCTGTCCGAAGTGCTCTTCGATTCCGGTAAAGCATCACTCACCTCCAAGGGCAAGCAAGCTTTGCACGGAGCGGCAATCGCCATAAAGGAACGCTACCCAGACGCCGACATCCAGGTGCGCGGCCATAC
The DNA here is from genome assembly GCA_021161675.1 of Planctomycetota bacterium. GTDB lineage: Bacteria > Planctomycetota > Brocadiia > SM23-32 > SM23-32 > JAGHAF01. The sequence goes on from JAGHAF010000020.1 coordinate 45,523, forward strand.
CGACAACGTGCCCATCCGCTACTCACCCTACGACTCCAACTGGGACCTGTCCTGCGCACGGGCCATCGCGGTCGTCGAGCACCTCGTAAAGCATGAGGGTATCAGTCCAAAACGCCTAGCGGCCACGGGCTGCGCGGACACCCGGCCGGTGGCCTCCAACGCTTCCGCCCAGGGACGTCGCAAGAACCGACGGGCCGAGCTTGTCGTGCGTCCGACAGACCTGAAGGTGGCGGAACTGCGGCAAACGCACTAAGAAACATCCAATATCGAATGTCGAATGCTCAAGTTTGCTCGCCACCGGCGCAGGGCGACCGCGGCGCGCTTCGACGTTGAGGCTTCGATATTCGATATTGATTTCTTCGGATAAGGTGGGTTCATGGAAGGCTCTTCGCGCCGATTCTCGCTCCCCGGCGCAGCAGTATCGCTGCTGGCAGCCATGCTCCTGCTGGCATCGGGCTGCAACATCCCCCGCCCCATCAAAACATACGAGTACATCACCAACTATGAGAGGATGACCGACCGCTACGAGCCACTGGTCTCCCTCGTCTACGTCCCCGAAGACCTGCGCCTGGCTTACTACGACGCAATCATGGTCGGGGATTTCGACCCGGGGGATTATCTGGGCGCCAACCGCGACAAAGCCCTCGGCTATGCCGCCCTGTTCCGCGTTGTGCTCCGGCGCGAACTGCGCAAGCTCCAATGCTTCGACGTGACGGTATTGGACGGACGAGACCTGCCCGATCAGCCCGGGGATGTCCTCCGCATCAGTGGCAAACTGACCCGCTTCAAAACCGGATCGGGCCTCGGCCGCTATCTGAGCGGCCTGCTGCCTTTCCTGCAGTGCGGCGCCACCGACTTCCAGGTGGAAGGGCGGATCGTTGACGAACGCTCCCATGCCGTCTTGATGGAGTTCGTTGATCGGCGCCGCGGCATCTACAACACCCCGTTCGGCCCCAACCCGCACACCCTTCGGGAACGCTTCGCCATCACCCTCACCGTAAAGGACACCGCCGCCTCGATAGTGGCTTTCCTCAGGCGCCAAAGCGATTTCCTCCCCGCCACCACGGCACGCCCTTATGCGGCGTCCGGCGGCTAAAACCTTATGGCTCACGTGGTTGACAACTCGACACCGGTCTCCCTCGCCCCCCTGCGCCGGCTGCGCCAGGACCTGGCCGACCTGGAGGGCAGAGCGGTCACCCTGCTGGGGCTCGGCCTTTTCGGCGGGGGGGAGGGCGCCGCAAGATTCCTCGCGGAACGCGGCGCCAGGCTCACCATCACAGACCTGCGCTCCGAACAGCAGCTCGCCGAACCGCTGCAGCGACTCAGGGCCTGCCCCGCCCGTCTGCGCCTGGGCGGACACCGTGAGGAAGACTTCAGGCAGGCGGCGCTCGTCGTCGCAAACCCCGCGGTCCCCCGCTCCAACAAGTTTCTCCGCCTGGCCCGGGACTGCGGCGCGTCCATCGCAAGCCCCATGAATATCTTCCTGGCGCTCTGCCCGGCGCCCGTGCTCGCCGTCACCGGCGCCAACGGCAAATCCACCACCACCGCCCTGGTCTTTCACATCTTGAAGCGGGCCGGACGACGCGCATGGCTCGGAGGGAACATAGGCGTCTCTCTCCTCCCTGAGCTTCCCCGCATTGCCGCTGATGACGTGGTCGCGCTGGAGCTTTCCAGCTTCCAGCTCAGCGACGCCGGACATCTTCCCTGGTCGCCCCACGTCGCCGTGGTCACGAACCTGTCGCCCAATCATCTCAACTGGCACGGCGCTTACGAAAGCTACGTTGCGGCAAAGCGGAACATCATCCGCTTCCAATGCGGCGACGACTTCGCCGTGCTGAACCGGCGCGACGCAGAGCTGGCCCGCTGGGCCCAGGCCCCCCACC
>JAGHAF010000079.1 GCA_021161675.1 Planctomycetota bacterium
ATGAGATAGAAGAAAGTGAAGGAAAAGGCGATTGTTTTAGGAATGTTTGTTGTTTTAGCCAGTACTGGGACAATAGGTTGCGCAAACAGTGAGAGAGCAAGTAGTAAAGTTGAGAATCTATTTCCAGAAGCATGTACTCGTTGCCAACAGATTGCTGCCCTATTGGCGGAGCCACAGATGGTCAGGTTCGCTGTGAGGGCTGGTGATCTTGACGGCGCCATTGATGGCATCAAATGGAACTTTGGCGATAGCAGTGTCTCTAACGAGATGTCGCCAATTCATATCTATGAGGAGCCGGGAGATTATCTTGTTTCCTGTAGGGTGTGGGACGATAACGGTGTTAGTGTCACAGACTGAAAGTAGGTCTCTGTCCAGTCGCTGCGCGTCTTGTCAAGGAGGTGATTGAACCAACCAAAAGGGCTGATCATCTACGCCGCCTTGCAGGATAACGGCAAGATGGCGGATGCTTCCAAGTTCGATATACCACGAGGCGTTTTGGCGACGCGGGCGAAAGAATGGTCGCTAACGCGATAATAGGAAAAGGCCGAACGCCACGAGGGCCGCGCCCATGACGATTGCCAGGACCATTATCACGCGCCAGTCGAAAAGGAAGCTGCGGGCCGGGCTCGCGCTTGGTTCAGGAGGGGCGGGTTCGGGAGGGATTTGCTCGTCGCTATGTTGCCGTTTGGCCAGCGCGGTCTTGATGTTCTCCTCCAGCATCGCGCGCCGTTCGTCGTCGGCCGGCAATTGGGCGTAGGCTTTGCGCCAGGCGGCGACGGCATCCTCGTATCTGCTCTGCTGATAGGCTTCCTTGGCCGTCGTGAGTGTCTGCGTGAGCTGCAATTGGCGAACGAACCGCTTTACTTTGGGATTATCGGGATTGGTGGACAGCGCGAACTCGATGGACTGGTGGGCCTGGGCCAGCTCTCCGGCCAACATCTGGCGCCTGGCCTCGTCCAGTTGGTATTCTATCATCTGCTGGGTTTGGCGGAGGTTGTCAAGTTCCTGTTTTAGGTCGTCAATGCCCGGGCACTTTGGCCACGTCTTCTCGACTTTTTTCAGGATTTCTGCGGCCTGGCGGACGCGGTTTCGCAGCAGCAGGTTGCTGGCCTCCTGGAGTTTCTTCTGGGCCAGCGTCATTTGGGCTTGTACGTTTTCGATGTATGTATTTAGACTTTTTGAGGCGGCGAAATTCCCGGGCATGCTCTGCAGCAGTTCCAGGGCTTCGCTAAGAGCGCCTTCGCGTGCGAGCCGTTTGCTCTCTTCGAGTTTCTGCTGGTAATGCTGGTTGCGTTTCTCTTTGCAGTCAGCGATGAGCCGTGCGGCCCTGCGGCGGGCCTGCTCGAACATCCGGCCCTTTATTTCGGTGAGGCCCTGGAGGGTTTCGATGGCCTGATCGTACTTGTGCTGGCGCGCCAGTTTGCGGGCGTCTTCTTCAGTCTTGCTGATTTGCACCGAAGTCTGGCGCCGCAGCTGCTTCAGATTAGCGCCACATTTCATACATAGTTCGACGTCGATGCGGTTTTGCGCGCCGCACTGCGGGCACGTGTCGAACAGTTCAGAGAGGTCGGCGCCGCAATGCACGCAGGTCGTCTGCGTGATGGGGTTTTCCTTCTTGCAGTTCGGGCAGACTTCCTGGACCGCGCTGATCTGGTGATGATAGGCTTGTATTGCATCCAGAAGTTCCCGGGCGCTCTGGTATCTATCGTCGGGGTTGGGCTTGAGGCATTTGATAACAAGGCTGTCGATGCGCGGATCGTTCTGGGGGCTCAGTTCGCTGGGCGGCGGGGGGGGAAGCTTCTCGGTCAACCTGCCCCCGAGCAGGCGATACATCACGGCGCCCAGGGAGAAGATGTCGCTTCTCTCGTCCGTATTGCTGATATGTATCTCCTGCTCCGGCGGCATGAAACCCCGAGTGCCCATAACCCTTTTCTTGCGGCGGGGGTCCGCGCGGGCCTCGGCGAGGAGGCCGGCCACGCCGAAATCCGCCACCTTCACTATGCCCTGTTCGTTGAGCATAATGTTGGCGGGTTTCAGGTCGCGGTGCATGATGCCCATCCCGTGCGCGTAGACCAGCGCCTCGGCGCATTGCTCGATGATCTGGAGGAAGAACTCCTCGTCAATCTCCTGGGAGGCCAGCAGGTCGCCCAGCGTGGCGCCCTCCACGAACTCCATGGCGAAGTAGTAAATGCCCCTATCGCAGCCGCGGTCAATAATGTTTACGATGTTCGGGTGGTTCAACGACGCCAGCAGGCTTGTCTCACTATCGAACTGCCGGACGAAGGATTTCCTTTCTGCGAATTCCTGGGGCAGTATCTTCAACGCCACGATTCGATCCAGGGAGAGCTGGGTGGCGCTGTAGACGGCGGCCATCGCCCCCACCCCTACGAGCTCCTCTACGCGAAATCCCCCGAGAACATCGCCCTTTTTGATTTCGCCGTATTTTGCCCGGCGGTCCGGGCTGCGGAATCCTTCCGTCCCCCAGGCGGTGGTGGTTTGAGGACGCGCCAGGTTTTGCGTTCCTTTCTCGCCGCGCTCCTGGACAACCCTCAGGGTCTTGCCGCAGAGCGGGCACTGCACGTCCCCCACGCCCATTGACTCAGTCCACTCGAACTGATTCTCGCAGTAGGGGCACTTGACGCTGGCCATCGCTCTCTGTTCCTTTCGTGCCTGGGCCGGTCCGCCGCAGGGCTCAGGCGTCCTTTCGGACCCTCTTGCGATCCTGCGATTTGAGAGCGGCGACGATTTTCCCGGCCACGTCCTTGACGAGCTGATCCATATTCTCCCCGAATGACATCGCGCGCACTATCTCCTTGCAGGCGCCGGCTATGATAAGGTTGACCCCTCGATCCTGGCTCTCCCTGTAGTCGGTGCGGATGCCGATCACGGGTATGTCCCGCTCGTAAGCCACGCCGACCTCCAGCGCTGTGCCGCTGTCTACGTCAGGCCCGTCGAGCACCGCGAGCACTATATCCGCGTGGCGAAGGCTATCGAGACATGCCTGAAAGATGCGTGGGTAGTCCCGCGGATCATTATAGGAGCCGGCGAACTTGAAATCCTGGGGAAGAATCGTTTCCGCCCCGGCAATGCTCGCTTCAAGCGCTGCGGCAAGCTGGCGATTCCAGCGTCTCTGCGCGTCTGTGAACAATGGGGCCGACAGGTATATCCTCAAGTCCGGCTCTCCTTCAGAAAGGAGCGGTTGACGCTTCCGCGCCCGCCTCAGGCATTCTCTCGATCTCCCGGCGGGGGATGCTGATTTCAGCGACCTGAACACGGCCCGTATACTCGCCCGCGCGGCCGCGCCCGAATCCCAGTTTCATCGCGGCAAATGTCACCGTGCGATCCGCCCGCACGGCTATGCCCAGCGGCTCTCCGGAGTCACAGTCCAATCCGGATGGGATGTCCACCGCCAGCACGGTCGTCTCCAACTGATTGATGGCCGCTATTACGGAGCGGAAGGGCTCGCGCACTTCTCCGCTGGCGCCTGTGCCGAGCAGCGCGTCCACCACCAGGTCGGCCTCGACGGACGCCACTGCCTGAGCGGCCGCCTCGGCGTCGTCGAGTTCCAGGACGGGGACGTCCATGTTTCGGATGATCCGGAGGTTAACGGCGGCCTCCCCGCCCTGTTGCAGGATATGCTCGGCGTGCCCAAGCAGCAGGACCTGGACCTGCCCGCCCCAGTTGGTCAGATGCCGGGCCACGACGAATCCGTCCCCGCCGTTGTTGCCGCGGCCGCAGAACACCACGACGCGCGCGGCCCACACATCTGCCAGCATCTCCCTGGCGGCGCGGGCACAGGCTCTGCCCGCGTTCTCCATCAGTATCTGCCCCGGGATGGCATATTCCTCAATCGCTATCCTGTCAAGTTCACGCATCTGCTTGCGGGTTACCGCTCTGGGCCGTTTCGTTCCCATTGCACAGCAACTCCTCAGGCAAATGCAGACACGGGCGCGCCGTCTTGCGAGCGCAAAGAGGCGCGAACGATACGCTTCAGGGCTCCTCATTCAAGCTGCGGATAATCTCTGCGGCCCTCTCAAGGATTTGCTCTGCATCATGTCGATGCGCTTCTACGGAAGGAGAGTTCGCCTTCGCTGCCTTGCGATATGCTTCCAACACCGCATCGAGCTGGCGCCTCTGGGCGGCTAGCTGCTGCAGCGCCGCCCGCAATTCTCCTTCCCGCCGTTCGAAGCCTTCTATCGTGATGGCGCCCACGTTATGGAGCTGGCAAAGCTCGGCGAAATAACCCGAAAGCGGCCGTGTCGCAGCATTCCAGCGCACCTGGGTGTTGAAGAGGAAGCCTTCCAGAGGATGCCCGTGCCCCTGGCCGTAGCCGACGTGAAGTTCGACTTCGTAGAGCAGTTCCTTGCACCGGGCGCGGAACTCAAGAGGGGCGATGAGGCGCCTGGAGCGGTAACGGTCCACGCCGGGCGCTACGCGCAACCTGACGCGCTCTCCGGAGCACCCTGCCGCTGCCAGGACCAGGGAGAAGGCAAAGAGCGCACATGCCAGCGGCCTGGAAGCCCGCGCTCGGACGCACAACGCTGGAGTGGATTTTCCGAGCATGCGCACCGGCTCCCAGTTACATGACAACTTCCTCAGTCAGGTCGAGCTTGGAGAGGTCCAGGTCCTTGATGCTTTTACTCAGACCGCCCTCACGGATGCGCTTGATCATGTCGGGGCGGAAATAGGATTGCCGCACCGCCTCCACAGGCTGCAACCGCCCGCTCTGGACCTCCTGCATAAGGTATGAGTTCACCCGCTGGTTCATCTCCTGCTTCGCCACAGAGTGCGAATAAGCCTCGTCAAGTGAGATGAACCCGCCAATCACCAGTTCCATCAGTGACTCGTTCATCGCGCGCATGCCGTACTTCTTGCCGGTCTGGATGACAGAAGGAAGCTGGAACGTCTTCTTCTCGCGGATAAGGTTCGCCACCGCGCTGTGAACCACCAGTATTTCGAACGCGGCAATACGGCCTTTCACTTTGCGGCGGCAAAGCGTCTGAGCGATAACCGCCTTCAGTGTGCTGGACAGCATGACGCGGATCTGCTCCTGCCGATCCGGCGGGAACTGGTCGATAATCCGGTCCACCGTGCTGGATGCCGTTGTCGTATGAACGGTTGAAAGCACCAGGTGGCCCGTCTCCGCCGCGCGGATGGCCAGCGCCGTGGTCTCCAGGTCTCGCATCTCGCCCACCAGGATGATATCCGGGTCCTCACGGAATGCGGCGCGCAGGCCCCGTGTGAAGCTTTCCACGTGGGCGCCGACCTGCCGGTGGCTGAAGATGCAATTGATGTTCTTATGCACGAACTCCACCGGGTCCTCTATGGTGACTACGTGGTCGCTGCGAATCCTGTTCGCGTGGTCCAGCAGGGCGGCCAACGTGGTGCTCTTGCCGCAGCCCGTCGGCCCCGTGCAAAGGATAATGCCCTTCGGCAGCTCCACAAGGTCAACTATCTCCTGCGGCAACCCCAGGTCTTCCACAGTCATAATATCGAACGGGATCAGGCGCTGGACAATGGCCGGTCCTTCCATGTCCGTGAAGGCATTCGTCCGGAAGCGCGCCACGCCGGGAATCTCGTAGGTGAAGTCGGTGTCGCGCATCGCTTCGTATTCGCGGCGGTCGCGCTCGGTCATGATCTCATACATCAGGGACTTGACTTGCTCTGCCGTCAGGGGAGGAAGCTTCATTTTCTGCAACCTGCCGTCGAGCCTGATAACCGGCGGCTGGTTCGTTCGAATATGCAGGTCCGAGCCTCCTCGCTTCACAAGAAAGTGCAGGAACTTGTCCACTTGTGCCATAGTTCGCTTTCCTTCCTGAAATCTTCTGCTAAGTGACTGAACCGTACGGCCATGTTAGCACTCTCATTTTGGGACGTCAAGGATGCTCTTCGCAGTGGCTTGTCGGTATGCGGGTCCATCGGATACAATACCGGTAAGCTCCCTTTGGACGGAGGTCTCGCGGCATGTTGTACGCAATTCTGGGAGATATCCACGGCAATCTCCATGCGCTCGAAGCGGTTCTGGATAAGCTGGATCATAGCGACCTCGACCGCGTCCTTTGTGTCGGAGACGTGGTTGGATACGGCGCCTATCCCAACAAGTGCATCCAGATAGTGCAACAGCTTGACGCGCTGACCGTGGCCGGCAACCATGACTGGGCGACCATTGGCAAGATACGAGTTGACTACTTCAACGCCGACGCCCGCGACTCCATCCTCTGGACCAGAGAAGCGCTTGACCAGGAAGGCGAGCAATACATCCGCAGCAAAGAGCTTGTCGCATCACTGAACGGCATCACCCTCGTGCATAGCACGCTTTTCTCTCCCGAATACTTCGATTACATGCAGACCCTCTACGACGCTCGCCTCAGTTTCGATCGGCTCCAGACCGGCCTTTGCTTCTGCGGGCACTCTCACGTGCCCGTGATGTTCCTGGACAATAACCCGGTGGATTGCTTCCTGGAGCCCGAGTTCGAAGTGCCCGAGGACCGGCGGTTGATCGTCAACGTGGGCAGCGTCGGCCAGCCGCGCGACCTCGACCCCCGCGCCTGCTACGTCCTCTACGACGATGAGGCCAGGACCATCTCCATGCGGCGCGTGGAATACGACGTCCACGCCGCCTCCCAGAGCATCCTTGACGCGGGACTGCCCGCCACCAACGCCGCTCGCCTCATGCTTGGCAGATGAAAAAGGAAGGATGAAGGATGGATTATGAAGGATGAAATTGAACGGCAAAGGCAAAAACAACGACAAGAGTTTGGGCGCAAGCTTTATCCTTCTGCCTTCATGCTTCATCCTTCGCCGGCCACGGCGTCTTCATCCTTCTTGCCAAGCCTGTGTTCCAACTCGCGGCGCATCACCTCCCGGGGCGCCCCCTGTCCCGTCCACAGCTCAAACTGCGCCGCCGCCTGGTTTACGAACCAGTCCACCCCGGAGGCCACCGTCGCCCCCGCAGCTTCCGCTCGCTTGAGCAGTTCGGTTCGGATGGGATTGTAGACCGAGTCGAAAACCACCATCCCCGCCCTCAGCGCTCCATCGGGCACGGGGCACTCGTTCACCCCCGGCCACATGCCCACGGAGGTGGCGTTAATCAGGACGTCCGGCGCCAGGTCCGCCACCTCATCCAGACCGTACGGGTCCGCATCGAGTTCCTTTGCCAGACGCTGCCCGCGCTCCACTGTCCGATTAGCGATGCTCAGACGGCCGACCCGCCCGTGGAGCCCGTAGGCGATGGCCCGCGCCGCCCCGCCCGCGCCGACTAGCAGCACGTCCAGCGCCCCCAGGGGGCCCAGCCCCGCGCGAGCGGCCGCCGCCTCCACCGACCGGACCGCCGCGCTTACGTCCGTGTTGCACCCGTAGCGGCGCCCCTCGCTCAGCTTCACGGTGTTCACCGCGCCGACCCGTCGCGCCAACTCGTCCGCCTCGTCCATCAACCCGAGCGCCGCCTCCTTGTGGGGAATCGTCACGCTGGCGCCGCGCAGTCCCAGCGGCTCAAACTGGTCAAGGAACAGTGCGGGATCAGTCACTTTGAAAGGCAGGTAAACGGCATTGATGTCCAGCGCCGCCAGCGCCGCGTTATGCGCCGCAGGGCTCATGCTATGGGCCACGGGATTGCCGATCACCCCGTAGAGCGTCGTCGCCGCGTCGACCTGGTGGAAGCGGTACATCCCCAGCATCTCGCTGTAAGGCGCCTGTCCGGGCGCCGACTCCAGCCCGCTCTCCCTGCTGGCGAACGTAAGGAACGCGCCGAACTTCGCCGCCAGCACGCGCGTGGGCAGGCCCTCCTCGCCCATACTCAGCGCGATCAGCGGCGTATCCCCCGCGCGGCGCCGCAGCAGGTCCAGCACACGGGCCACGTCCGCCATGTCCCTGGCCTTCGCAGTGATTTTCACCACCGCCGGCTCAACCGCCTTAATGCGCCGGAAAATGGTATCAAGATTGTACGGAGTTTCAGCAAAGTTGTGATAAGACACAATCTTTGCCGTGGCGCCGGGCAGCGCTCCGAGTTCGTCCACGGCATCCAGTTCCACGTCCACGTACTCGGCGCCCAGCTCTGCCGCGCGGCGCAGCGCGCCGAGCCGCTCGCGCTCCGGCCGGTCTGAGAAGCCCCCCCCTCGTTCCGGGCGGTTGCTGACGATGACGGGGCGATCCCTGCCGCTGAGAAGCCGCTCAAGCTCGCAGGACGCCATCGCATCCAGGCGCAATTCGACCATGTCCACCTCCCGAGGCAGCCCGCGCATCGCCTCCAGCATGGTATCTGTGCCCTTCTCGACCAATGCGACGCACAACCGCGTCATAGTCGCCGCTCCTTGTTGGGCCCGCGAATGTGTGGGATGGGAATCCCTTATGGACGCCTCTCGGAATTATAGCGACTGGCGCCGTCCGTTGCACATAACTCCGCCCCCAAGGAGACACGGCACGGCAGTCGCGCGCGGCAGGGGCGCGGGGCTCTGGCCTTCGTCGGCGGGTCAGCGCCAGGAAGGGATGTCCTTGTATATCTGAACTTCAGTATTGACATTTTGCACTGTGGCTGTCATAATACTGTCCCTTCTTTGATGAAAGGGCATTGTGCTCGGCGTGAGGACAAGGCGAAGTCCCCCCCGCTCCCAATGTAAGGCGCCTGAGGAGAGGTGGAGGAAAGGAGGCGAGAGCTGGTCTTACGTAGGCGCCCGGTCTGCTAATAGGGTTTGCTGTTTCTGTTATGGAGCCCGGCGAGGCAGACCGCAGATGGGGGAGTGATTGCTGTAGGTCATCTCAGTAATGAACAATAGTCTGGCAAGGAGAAAGCAGATGAAGGTTAAGACACTTGTTGTGGTTCTGGGAGTTTTCGCACTGGCTCTGGTGGGTTGCGCTGTGACGGGACCGGCGCCCGGCGCTGTGGTTACGGACGACGGTCTGATCCAGTTTACTGCTGCGGGACAGTCCGCTATTGCCAACGACGAAGCGATTTCGATGATCGAAGCCAGAGCGGCCGCGGCAGCCGTAGCCAAGGCCAACCTCCTGGAGAAGGTCAAAGGCGCTTACGTCAGCGGGAGCGTCACCGTAGGCGACCTGATGTTCTCCAGCCAGGAAGCTAGGGTGAGCACGGAGGGATTCCTCAGCCGTGCGACCATTACGTACGAGGAAGTTTCCGGGGTCCCGGCGCCCAATATCGTCACGGCCATCGCCACTCTGACGCTGTCTGAGGGCGACATGGCAGATCTGGCCGCGTACGTCCAATAGGCGCGAAGCTCTTCAACTGAGGGAGAACGCCGGCCTCGCCGGCGCTCTCCCTCTTTCTCTATGCGGCGCATGGTGGTGATTCCGATCAAAACCCCTCTTGGCGCGATGAGGTGGCTGTCATTATTCGGGGCAAGTCTTTTTCTCTGCATGGTGTCCGATTGGGCTCTTGCCGGGCAGGCGCAGCGCGCCGAAGGTCCTTTCTTCTCCGCGCCACGGCATTAGCTTCGCCGCGGCCGACGCGAGAACGCGCCCAAGTTTGGCGCGCTTCGCTAAGCTGCGCTTGAAACGCCGGGGGGAGCTGTTAGAATGGGGGGTAGCAGGACAGGCGCCCGGGCGTCCCACCATTGGCCGGGCGTTAGAACAGCCAGATCACGCCGGTTCCCCGGTAGCTCAATTGGTAGAGCGGGTGGCTGTTAACCACTAGGTTCGAGGTTCGAGTCCTCGCCGGGGAGCCAAATATTCCGGTGTACGAACCGACGGAGAGTTTGGTAAGCCGTACCAGACCTCCACCGTACGCCGATCATGAATCAGCACCTTCTTCACGATGCTCTGGAGAAGGTGCTTTTTTTGTGGGTTCGTCCCGGCGGCCATCACCTCCTCGAATTCCTCCAGCATCCGGGCGATCGCCTCTTTGTCGAGGGAAGACAGCTCCAGCCGTTTCCGCCGAGCCTCGAGCTGCTGCTTCTCGGTCTCCAACTCCTCCAACCGGGCCTTGAGGTCCTCGACCTTCTCGTTGCACAGCTTCGGCTTCATGGTCCCGGCCTCGAACGCCCGGAAATAGCGTTCGATGGCTTTGCGCGTACGCTCCATCTGCGCCTCGACCTTCCTGATCTCCTTCTCGACGTCGGGCTTCTCGGCGCACAGCCTGCGATTGGCCTCGGCCCACACGCGGGCCATGAACTGCTCGTCGCGGAACATCGTCTTCACGTCCCACATGATGGCCTCCTCCAGGAGGTCCGCCCGGACGTAGTCCTGGTCGCAGTCGTGCGTCTTCCAGCGCTTGTTGCAGACGTAGTACGGGAACTTGCGGTTCTTCTTCCTCGTGCTCACGCCCACCATATGGGTCTTGCAGCGAGCGCACTTGATGATGCCGGAAAGCAATCGCTCCTCGCCGTTGTGGAAGAGTCTGCCGTTCAGTTCCTTGGCACGCTCCTGGAGTATCTCCTGCGCCTTGGCGAAGAGTTCCTCGGATACGATGGCCTCGTGGTTGCCCTCGTAGATGACCTCCCGCCAGCGGAGCTTGCCGATGTAGAGCGGGTTTCTGAGGATGCGCAGGACGATGTGTTTGTCCCACTTCTTGCCGCTGCGTTTGCGGCAACCTGCCTGATTAAGCTTGGTGATGATGGTGCTCGTCCCTTCCCTGCCGAAGGTGTACATCTTGAACATCTTCCGGACGATGAGCGCCTCTTCCTCGCGGACGACCAGGCCCTTTTCCGGGTCGAGGCGGTATCCGTAGGGGACCACGCCGCCGACGAAGTCGCCGCCCTTGGCCTTCTTCTCCATGCCGACGCGTGTGCGCTCGACGATGGTCGCGTGCTCGAACTCCGCGAAGACGCCGAGCATCTGGAGCATCATCTTCCCGGCGGCGCTGGCAGTGTCGAAGGGTTCCGTGATGCTCTTGAGCGTCACGCCGTGTTTGCTGAGCTCGTCCACCATCTGGGCGAGCTCGCGGACCTTGCGGCTGAGCCGGTCCACGCGGAAGACCAGCAGCGTATCGAAGGCTTCCTGCTCGGCGTCGTAGAGCATCTCCTCCAGGCCGGGCCGGTTCATGTGCGTGCCGGATTCGGTGTCGCGGTACACCTTGTGGAGCGTCCAGTCGTCCCCGTACTGGCTCTTGCAGTAGGCTTCGAGCCGTTCCTTCTGGGCCCCGAGCGAGTATTTCTGATGATCCTCGTCCGTGCTGATCCGTGTGTAGAACGCTACTTTCGGCATCGGGCCATATTCTCCTAACATGTTTTGTGGCCGCAAGTTGTGCTGCTAGCCTGTACCACACCCTTGCTCACCCGGGCGGAAAAGCCAAGGCAATTCCTGACGAGTTTCTCCATCTGTCAAAAGGCCCCTGCGGGATGAACGTGCGGGACGGAAAAAAGCGTTTGACTGCTAACAGCCGTTAGCTACAATATCGGAGGTCTATTGAAGGGAGCACTGGCCATGGCACGACCGGCGTCCAAAGAACCGACCCCGCGACAGCGGGAGATACTGGCCTGGGTCAAGGCCTTCATCCGAGAGCACGGGATGCCGCCGACGGTGCGGGAGATCGGGGCCGCGTTCGGCATCAAGAGTTCCAGTGTCTTTGCGCTGTTGAAAGCACTGGAACGGAAAGGCTATCTCGAGCGCGGCGACCTCGGTGCGCGGTCGCTGATTATCAAGAAGGGCCGCAAGCGCGCCGCGTGCCATTGCGAAGAAGTCCCCGTCGTCGGCCGGATTCCTGCCGGGCAGTCCATCGAGGCCATCGAACATGACCGCGGGACGGTGACGGTCGACAGAGAACTGGTCGGCGGTCGCGGCGGCTATGCCCTTCAGGTCGTGGGCGACAGCATGGTCGAGGCCGGAATCCTCGACGGCGACTACGTCATCATCCGCAGGCAAGAGACGGCCGAGGACGGCGACATCGTGGTCGCCCTCATCGACGACGAGGCTACGCTCAAGCGGTTCCACCGCGAGGGTGACGGCGTGCGACTCGAACCGGCCAACGGCCGGACGCAGCCCATCCATGTGCGGACGGGCGAGTTCAGAATCCAGGGAAAGGTGGTCGGCGTCCAGCGTCACATCGGCCGCTTTCCGCAACAGACAGAATGAGCAAGGAGTGGCCGATGGCGAACGACTACGCACCCAAGTTGTTCCTGCGGCAGGCGGAGAACGTGCTGCTCAAGGAGTATTTCACGGCCCGGGGCGAACTGGGCGACATCGATTGGGACGGGATGGCCGAGACGGATGTCGACGCCGTCTACGCGGCCTGGCAGGCGCTGCCCGAGGACAAGGTCGAGCAGGTCGAGCAGGATTTCCGGGACATCTTTGACCTGGCCTCGGAGGACGGTACACGGGCGCTGATAGACGAGAGCAGGTTCCACGACCCCGACATGGACTTGGCGACGGAACTGGAGGAGCACGACGGCTTCCTCAACAAGGCCTTCTGGGTTTTCCTCAACCACCGGGAACTGTTCGACCTCGTCTCTATTCTGGATCGCGCCGACCACCTCAACGGCCGCTACTGGCGCAAACGGAAAGACATGCCCAAGAAGCGGCCGGACCTGTCCGCTGGGGCAATCAAGGAACTCGGCGACGCGCTGGGGGCGTACTACCGTGAGAATCAAGGCCGCGGGAAGTGGTGCAACGTCGAGCATTACATCCGGGCGGATCGCTATCATTACTTCTTCGCCTACCCCAAGGACTACACGGACACGTTCATTGGATACGACGAGCAGGGTCGGTTCGAACGGCGGCGACAGAATCCGGCGTTCGAGGTGGTCTTCGTCTACGATCCCGTGGATGGAACGCTGGACCTTTACGCGAAAGGCGACAAGAACCTGAAGCTGGACCTCCAGAAGCTCTTCGCCCGCACCATCCTTCATGAGGAGATCGGCGAGGAGAATAGGAACTCCCAGCCCTACGAACTGAACAGACTCAAAGACCGCGCGTTCGCCTTCCCGACCGACCCGGCCGACCGCATCACTGGGGTAAGAGTACGGCAACTGCGGCTTTCGATCGTCGGCAACGAGCGCAAGCGCATCACGTTCGAGGTGCCCCCGAAGGGTAGCCCTGCCGACATCCACGACCTCATAAGCGAAGCACTACACGAACAGCGACTTCCCCTGTCGATGGTCAACGTGACCTCGGCCGTGATCCAGATGCGGTTCAGCAACGGTAGCGGTCGCCGACGAGAAAAGACCGTCTCCTTCAGAATATCCATGCCCGATTCCTGCAACCTCAAGGACAAGCCGGAGCACCTGGTGGCGAAAAAGTATCTGAAACGGTGGGGGCTCGAACGTGAGTGACCCCCTTACAGTGATATGGAAACGGGCGGACGCCAGGGAGCCGCGTTTCAGTAGCGATGAGGTCGCAACCTGGACCGACGGCCTTGTCGAACAGCTCACCGATGCCGGGCTCGTCCACCAGGTCGAGAACGCCACGTCGGTGGTCTGCGACGCCTGCGCCGAGGGGCATGTCGAGGAAGTAACCTACATCGAGAACCCGCGCCACTCGGCCGTGCGGGCCTACACTCATTGCCCGGAACACGGCCGCGTTCGCATTCCTCTCGATAGGCTCAGGCAATGGGAGGTCGATTTCGGCGGTGTCGCAAGCGCCGTCGCCCGGGCCCTGGAACTCGCCGGCGATGTCGAGGAAATCGTACCCGGACGAATTTGGTCCTTGGGAAAAGCCACCGTCGCGGCGATGTCCCGCGAACTTTTCCTGGCGCGCGGCCTGACTTGGGAGGATGCCCCCGAAGTTCTGGGGGCCAGCACTCGCCTCAACGCCGCCAAGTCGGCGCTCGTGTTCGTCGCCGGTGAAATACCGCCCGAGGACATCTGGAATGGCGACGCGCCGCCGGTTGTGGCGCTCAAGACCGTGGCCGCGTGGGATGAAACTGAGCTGTCCATCGACCGTGGGCACCTTGAAAGCCTCCTGGCCACGGGGCGAAGGAAAGCCCCGCCCATTCCGCTGATATCCTTCCCCACCCCGGCCGGGACGACATGGGCAGAGGTGCGGCTCACCGTCACGGACGCCACGCTTCGCATAGAGGCCAAGGGCAAACGCAAGGATTACACCTTCCAGGAGGCGGGCTTCGAGG
>JAGHAF010000073.1 GCA_021161675.1 Planctomycetota bacterium
AGCAGCCATGCGCGTGGCCGGCGCGTCCCCACACGGGTAGGCGCGGCGTCCGCGGCGCGCCCGGCTTCCTCCCTCACATGGGTAGGCGCGGCGTCCTCGCCGCGCCCGGCTCCGGCGGGGACGCCGGAGCTACCGTTAGACGCTGGCGCCGCGCGCTACATCCATTTCCTTTCTTCGCGATCTTCGCGTTCTTCGTGGTTAATGTTTTTTGGAACTCGTCATTTAGGTGAAGTGTTACGAATTATGAAAGGCGCCTGCCGTTGGCTTTGCCGTTCAATTTCATCCTTCATCCTTCATCGCCTGCTTTCCTGCCACTTGAGGATGGCTTCCGCGATGACCAGGTCTTCGGCCGTGGTGATCTTTATGTTGTCGTAGCTGTCCTGGATGACGTAGACGCTGTGGCCCAGCTTCTCGACGAGTTCGGAGTCGTCTGTCCCGTTGTAGCCATCTGCGGCGAAGCGGCGATGGGCCCGGAGGATAAGCTCTTTTTGAAATCCCTGCGGGGTCCGGGCGTACCACAGCGCACGCCGGGCGGGGGTGGCCAATATCCGGTCCCCTGTTCCGACTTTCTTGACGGTCTCCGTGGCGGGGACGGCGGCGATCGCTGCGCCGCGCTCCCCGGCCGCCAGGGCGACCTGGCGGACGACCTGGGGGCTGACCAGGGGGCGAACCGCGTCGTGGATAAGCACCAGCCCCAGCTCATCTGAGACGGCCTGCAGGCCCGCGGCGGCGCTCTGTTGCCGCGTGGCGCCCCCGCAGACAACGCGCGTCCCAGCGAACAGTTCCGTAAGCTCCTCGGCGACTCGGCCCCCGCGGTATTCGTCCTCGTGGACAACGACGATGCTCTCCGCGCATCCCTCGGTCTGCTGGAGTCTATCCAGGGCGTGGTGGAGTATGGGCCGCCCGGCCATTAGGACGTAGGGCTTCTTGCGCCCGCCCATGCGGAGGCCGACGCCTGCGGCGGTGACCACCACGGCGAAGCGAAGCGCGTCATCAGTTGGCGGATGGGAAGACATGGCGCTCAGGAACGGCGCTGAAATGGAGGAACAGTCGCTCTGCGACAGCGCAGACTGTCCAGGAGCGGTCGGGGCGCGGGCGTCATTGGTCGGCCAGGCAGGCGAAGATCATCCGGCCCGTGTCGCGGGTAATGGTATTGCGCACCATGACCTGGACTTCCCGGCCGATTACGCCGGCGGCGTCCTCGACGATAACGATGGTGCCGTCCTGGAGATATCCGACGGCCTGGCGCTCTTGTTCGCCGGGTTTTATCAGCTTCACGTTGAGCCGTTCGCCCGGCAGCACAACGGGCTTGAGCGCGTTGGCCAGTTGGTTCAGGTTAATTACGGCAATGCCTTCCAACGAAGCCAGTCGGTTCAGGTTATAATCGTCGGTCAGCAGTTTCCCATTGACCAACTTCGCTATTCGGATCAGTTGTTCATCGACGGGGCGGGTGTAGTCCGGCGCCAGTTCCCGGACTTCTATCTCCAGGTTGGGGTCATTCTGAAGGGCGTGAAGGGATTCCAGTCCCAGCCTGCCGCGTTCGCGCTTCAATTTTTCGTCCGCGTCGGCGATCTGGTGCAGTTCGTGAAGCACGAGTTGAGGGACGATGAATGGCCCCTCTATGGCGCCGGTGCCGAGTATTTCTGGGAGGCGGCCGCCGATTATGGCGCTGGTATCGAGCACGACGGGCTGGCGTCCCTTTTCTTCGCGCCTGAACTCGATGTATGGGACTACCAGGTTGAACCTGTCGCGGCTCTGGTAGATGAAGGCGATTCCCAGGTAGCAGTAAATGACGGTGAGCGCGGCGGTCATCTCGCCCCGGAACTCGACCATCTTATCCCGGGGCAGTGTCATTCCGATTATCTGCACGGTGAGCGTGGCGAAGAGCAGCCCGAGGAGGGCGCCGAAGACTACGGAGGAGATAAGCGCTATCGAGCCTTTGCTGAAGAACCACTCGGCGACCATAACGCCCACGCTGGCGCCAATGCCCAGGATAAGCGCCCCGTAGGGATGGCCCACGTTCAGGCCGATGGAATACGCGGTGCCGGCGGAAGCCAGGATGAAAATGGTGCGAAACACCCACAACGTCATAGGCCACCTCCCCGCCGGCTTCGTCCTCTCGGGCCGCTACACTACCGAAATAACGCGCTCATTATAACGCCATCGGCGGGCCAGTCAAAAGCCGCCGCCCTGCCGCGCCGCATTCCGGGGGCGCCGCGCTGTTCGGGCGTCTACGTTGTATCTGGCGATTTTTGCGTAGAGTGTGCTGCGATCTATTCCCAGAAGCTCGGCGGCCCTTTTCTTGTTTCCGTCCGTCTCCTCTAGCGCGCGGATAATATGTTGGCTTTCCACCTGGCGCAGGGTTGGGAGCCTGCCCCGGCCGCTCTGGACTGCGGCCTTGATGCTTTTCGGTATCAGGTGGGGGCCAAGCATGTTCTTGTCGGTGAGGATAACCATCCGCTCCACCACGTTGCGAAGTTCGCGAACGTTGCCGGGCCAGTCATACGCCTGGAACAGGTCAAGCGCTTCTGGCGTGAACCCCTCCACGGAGCGCTTACATTGCTGTGAGAACTTGCGGCGAAAATGCTCGGCCAGCAGGACGACGTCGCCCTCCCTTTCTCGCAGTGGAGGCATGACCACTCGCAACCGGTCCAGCCTGTAAAAGAGGTCCGGCCGCAGCTTGCCCTCGGCCATTGCTTTGCGGGGGTCATGGTTGGTGGCGGCCATGAGGCGAACGTCAATTCTGCGGTCCCTGGTGTCTCCTATGCAGCGGACCTTTTTCTCCTCAAGCACCCGCAGCAGCTTCGTCTGGCAATCGAGCGGCAGTTCCCCGACTTCGTCGAGGAACAGCGTGCCCTCGTTGGCCAGCTCGAAGCGCCCGGGCCTGTCGGCCACCGCTCCGGTGAATGCGCCTTTGACGTGGCCGAAAAGCTCACTTTCCATCAGCGCCGGGGGGACGGCGGCGCAGTTAACAACCTCCAGGGGACCGTCGCCGCGGCGGCTATTGCGATGGATAGCCCGGGCCACTATCTCCTTGCCAGTTCCACTTTCCCCGGTGATGAAGACACCTGCTTCCGTTGGCGCCACACGGTGGATGAATCGGTAGACTTCCTTCATGGCCTTGCTCTCGCCCACCATGTCGAAGTTGTCGGCCAGCTGTCGGAGCAGGCTCCGGGCCCGCGAGGCCATGCGTTGGTGTAAACGCAAGTTCTGGATGGTCACACCCATGGAAACGGCAATGTAAAACAGATCCTTCAGATCCTCATCGGTGAACTCTTGCCCCGAGCGGCGCCGTTCGCAATAGATGGCGCCGAGCCTTTGCCGGCCGGTGCGCACGGGCACGCAGGCTATGTATCCTCCCTCCTGCGTTCGCTTGCGCGCGGCCACCGGCCCGTCCAGATGCGCCTGCTCCAGGATGGCGGGATCAATGTCCAGCCCACTCATGTCCGGGGCGAAGTCCCTGTCCACAGGGCAGTAGGGGCGCCAGGCGCCGTCCTCCTCGTACAAGAGCGCAATCACCCGATCCACCTTCACGATTCTTTTCAAATTGTCTTCCAGGACGTCAAAGAGGGCGGGCAACGTCCTGACGCTCACCGCGAGTCCGCCCAGCCTCAGCAAGGCATTCATGCTCCGCGAGGCGGCGCTGCACCCGTCCGTTTCTCCTTCCAGGGATATGGCCTGTGTCACTTCCATGCCCATCTCGCCGTCGCGCTGCGCCGCCCCCAGCCAGCCGCCCTCCTCCTGCCGGTGGAAGACGGCCACAACATTGCCCAGGCGAATCTGATCCCCATCTTCGAGCATCGCGCTTGCCACCTGGACGTTGTTGACGCGCACCCTGTTATGGCTGCCAGCGTCCTGGATGTACCATTCGGAGTCGCGCTTGAGCAAGATGGCGTGTTTCCGGGACACCGTGCTGTCGTCCAGCACGATGTCGTTGGTGGAGGCGCGTCCGATGCTCACGCGGGCGCTCGTGCTGGGGAAGGCAAGCGCCTCGCCCGCTTTCGGACCCTCTTTGATTGTCAAGAATGGCATTATAGCTTCTGGTACGGCTCAAAAAGCTGAGTGTAATGGTCCTGCGCGTAGCGATCTGTCATCCCGGCAATATAATCGCACACCGCCCGTTCGAGACCGACCTTGTCCGCCCACTTGCGATACTCGGGGGGCAGTTGGGTGGGCTCTTGCGTGTAAGCGTCGAACAGGCATCTTATGAATCGTCGTGCGCTGCTGGTCACCCGCACAACGCGGTAATCCCGGTACAGATGCTCCAGCAGGAACTGCTCCAACTGATCCTTGCGCCGCTTTAGCTGCTCGCTGAAACCCACCAGTCTGTCCTTCTGCGCCCTCACATCCTGCCAGGATCGGATCTCGCCGGCTTCGAGGCGCTTGCGGGTGTTCTCGATGACGTCTGTGACGAATAGCCCGATCAGGTACCGCACGGCCTGCCTGGGGAGTTGGACTTCGTCGAGCCGGCCGTAGCGATTTTCCACTTCCCGGACGGCCTCCTGCCACAGATCGGTCTCGCTCAACTTCTCCGGGCGTAGTATCCCCGCCTCGAAGCCGTCCTGGAGGTCATGGTTGTCGTATGCGATGGAGTCCGAGATTTCCACGACCTGGGCTTCCAGCACGGCGGCCCCGGCCCCGAACTGCTTGATCTCAGGGTTGTCCCACCGGGTGGTGTGCTTGGCGATGGCCTCCCGCACTTCCTCCGTCAGGTTGAGCCCCGGAAAGGCCGGGTACTGGTTTTCCAGAAGGTCCACCACACGCAGGCCTTGCGCGTTGTGTTCGAAACCGCCATGCTCGGCCATCAGCTCTCGCAGCACATCTTCGCCGCTGTGGCCGAACGGCGTGTGCCCCAGATCATGGGCAAGGGCGATGGCCTCGGTCAGGTCTTCGTTGAGCCGGAGCGTGCGGGAGATGGTCCGGCTGATCTGGGCGACTTCAATGGTGTGGGTCAGGCGGGTGCGATAGTGGTCTCCTTCGTGGTTGAGGAAGACCTGCGTTTTGTATTCGAGCCGCCTGAATGCCTTGCAGTGGATGATTCTGTCGCGGTCTCTCTGGAAGCAGGTTCGATAAGCGGCTTCGGGTTCATCGAACTTCCTGCCGGCGGATTCAGCGCTCTTGACGGCATAGGGCGCCAGCAGGTCGTATTCGCGCTCTTCGAACTCGCTTCTCAGCATCTGAGAGCTGCCCCTTTCGCTTTTCCTGGCGCCTTCAACTTTCATGCTTCATCCTTTTGCTTTCCTCGTTGTCCGCCTCGCGCAGAAGCTCCAGAAGCTGCTCCAGGGATTGGGGGATAACCTTGGTGTCGGCGAGCACCGGCATGAAGTTCGTGTCGCCCTCCCAGCGGGGCACGATGTGCCAGTGCAGGTGAGTCGCCAGGCCGGCGCCGGCTGCGCCGCCCAGATTCAGGCCCACATTATAACCGGCCGGCGCGAGCGCCCCTTCGAGCAGCCGCTTGCAGCGTTTGAGCATCTCCATCTGTTCGAGCATCTCCCCCGGGGTCAGCTCGGCCAGGTCCGACTTGTGGGCGAGTGGGGCGACCATCAGATGTCCGTTGTTGTAGGGCCAGCGGTTCAGCAGGCAGAAACTGCTTTCCCCCCGGAAAAGGACCAGGTTGCCTGAGCCGGGCTCCTGGGCCGCCGCCTTGCACAGGAAGCATCCGCCCTCGCTCTTGTCGGGTTGCTTGACGTAGCTGATTCGCCATGGCGCCCAGAGCCGCTCCATCATGCGCCTTTCGCAATAGATGCGCTACGGGAAAAGGTTGCGCGCGGAGGCCGGTAAGCCGAGTCCTGTAATCCGCCGCGAGGCGGACGGCAGTTATTCATCTGGGAACGCCTTTGCAGGCGTCCTCAAGCGGCCAACCCGGGAGTTATAGCGAGACGGGCCGTCTCCTCCTCCCCTATTCGGCCTTGCACCCGGCGGGGCTTGCCCTGCCCCGGATGTCACCATCCGGGCGGTGGGCTCTTACATTAAGCCCCGCGTGCGGGGCCCCACCATTTCACCCTTACCACGGGCCGTTAGCCAGCCGTGGCGGTATGTTTTCTGTGGCGCTTTCCCTGGGATTTCTCCCGGTGGGCGTTACCCACCGCCATGCCCTGTGGTGCTCGGACTTTCCTCTGCTACCGCTTGCGCCCTCAGTCGAGGGGGGTAGCGCAACTGCCTCGACCCCCGACGCAACCGCCCTTATTCTAACAGATTCTGTCCGTCCGTCCAGCCCCTTAACGAAACAATAAGGCGCCAAAGGAGCAAGGTAGAAGGTAAAAGGGAAAGATTGCGCCCAGACTCTTGTTTTTGTCGTTGCCGTTGTCGTTGCCGTACCCAGTATTCTAATAGCCTAAATACCCCGCTTTCGCGAGGGCGCCAGCCTACTCCGTCTCGCAATGGCGGGGCTACGAAGGCCGGATAGCGCCGCGCTTCGGCGCGCTGGCGGCTAACCGTCCGCCGTTCTACCTTTGAGTTGGGGCTCCATGCTGGTTAGAATCCAGAGCGTCCGTTGTGTGCTTCCGCCTCGGGATGTCAGATGATATTCAAGAAAATCGACCGTTATATCAGTTGGGCCTTCCTGAGCCGTTTCCTGGGTGGCGCCGGCTTGTTGGGGGTGCTTTACGTCACCTTTGACCTGCTGAAGCAGTTGGAAGACCTTCAGGGGACGAACCTGGCCAGCACGCTCCCGAAGATGGCTTCTTATTACACTTACGTGATCGCGCTTTTTCTCTCTGACATAACGCCTGCGCTGATCCTGATGGCCGCCGGGATGGCGCTGGTGAGCATGGTCAGGCGCCGGGAGCTGCTCGTCCTCAAAGCCACCGGGACCAGCATCTACCGCGTCGTCGCCCCCATCTTCTTCTGGACCCTCCTGATCAACCTCGCCGTCTTCGGCTTTCGAGAGACTATGGGGCCCCAAGTGACTAAGAAGAGAGAGATTCTCAACAGGGTCCTGGAGAAGGACGTGGAGACGCGCCTGCTGCTTCGAGACGACCGCTTTGACCGCCGCATCTTCGTGCGCAAGTATAACTTCAGCACTGGAAAGATGCAGGACGTCTCGCTGCTGGAGTTCTACAGGGGCGAGCGACCGAAGAAACTTCGCAGGATAGTGCAGGCGGACACGGCGCGCTACGAGCCTGACGAGGGCGTCATCTCCATGGAGACGGTGGAAGTGCGGCAATTCGACAGGAGCGGCGCAGTGGTGGGCAAGAAGGTCTTCCGGCCCACGGAGCGCATCCAAACCGCTCTAACGCCCTTCGACTTCCTGAGGGCCGCCCAGGGCGAAGGGGAATCCTTCAGCCTCGCGCAGTCCCTGCCGGAGCTTTATCGCCTGATACGGCAGCAGCCCGAAATCCCGCACTTCCGCGTGCTCTTCCACCTGCGCCTGGCTTCCTTCTTCAGCCCTTTCATCCTGCTGCTGATCGGCATTCCCTGCCTCGTCGGGTTTGAGCGCTCCATTCGCAGCCGGTCCTTGAGCGTCATCATCACCATAGTGGTGGCGGCGGGCTTCTACGCGTTGAGTTTCGTATTCGCCAGCATGGGAGACACCCAGAGCCTCCCGCCCGCGCTGGCCGGCTGGTTCCCATCGATCGCCGGCGGCGCGGCCGGCCTGTGGCTCTTCGAATCCATGCTCACGTGAAGCGCGCCGTGCGCAGCCACCGTTCCGGAGGTTTCACATACGACTTCCGGCGCCATCTTTCATTTGACCGAATGGACGTGGGAAGATACCATCACCGGGCAGGGCACAGGTTCCCCGCCGTCATTAGGACCGGCATTTCGATCACCATCAACCTGGAGAACGTTCAGATGCTTGGAAACACTTTCGGCAGGATGTTTCGCGTGACCGCCTGTGGCGAGTCCTACGGCGGTGGTCTGGGAATCATCATCGACGGCATGCCGGCCGGCATGAAAATAACTAAAGGAGACATCCAGCCGGACCTGGAGCGCCGGCGTCCGGGGCAGAGCGAGGTGGATTCGCCCCGCAAGGAAAAGGACCAGGTCGAGATATTCGCCGGGATCGGTCAGGACGGCCACACCACCGGCGCGCCACTCGGGCTGATCATATACAACGTAGACACCATGCCGCAGCATATCCAGGAATACCGGGACTACCGCTGGGTGATGCGGCCCGGACACGCTGAGCTGACTCATTATGTCAAATACGGCGAATACGCCGATTGGTGCGGCGCGGGCCGAGCCAGCGGGCGCGAGACGGCCTGCCGGGTGGCCGCCGGGGCCGTCGCAAAGGCCATCCTGGCCAGGGAAGATATCGAGGTCATCGGCTATGTGAAACAGATTTACGACGCTAAGTGCCCGGAGATGACCTTCGAGGAAGTGAAGGCCGGCCTTGAGGAGAATCCCAACCCCCTCAACTGCCCCCATAAGGAAACCGCCGATAAAATGATGGCGCGCGCCCTGAAGGCCAAAGCCGACGGCGACACCCTGGGGGGAATCGTGGAGTTCATCGCGCGCGGCGTCCCGGCGGGGTTGGGCGAGCCGGTTTTCGACAAGATGGAAGCCACCATGGCCGCGGGCCTGATGTCAATCCCTGCCGTGAAGGCGGTCGAATGGGGCGCCGGATTCGGCTTCGCCTCCATGAAAGGCAGCGAATCCAACGACATCATGTACTATGATGAAGAAGGCCAGGTCCGGTTCCGGACAAACCACGGAGGCGGGTTCCTCGGCGGCATCTCCTGCGGGGACGACCTGGTGGGGCGCGTCTGCGTGAAGGCCACCAGCACGCTCTCCATAGATCAGGACACAATCAACGTCAAGGAGCACAAGAACACCGTGCTCTCGCCCATCACACGCCGCGATCCCACCATCTGCGGCCGGATCGTGCCCGTAGTCGAAGCCATGGTGGCCATCTGCATTGTGGACCATCTGATGATGGCCCGCGGATTCGAAGCGGTCCAGCGGTTGGATAAAGAATACACCATCTGACCAAAGGAAGAAGGGGAAAGCGAAATATCCAATATCGAAGGAAGACCAGGCGCAACGTCAGAGGCAGGAACGGATGTTTTTTCTGACTTCTGCCCCCTGACTTGTGCCTTTCTCAGTCTTCCATGAACGGGCTGGAGTAGCGGGAGAGCACGTCTTCGTCTTCGTTGGCTCCTCCGTAATGGGGTTCGCCCTGTTCACGGACGAACTTCTCCTCCTTGAACAGAACGTCCTCCCGGATGGGAATGAACTGGTCGCACCCGCGCATCAGTTCATTGGAGGTGCTCTGCTCGAAGGAAACGACCTCGGTGCGGCACCCACGCACGCTCAAGACCTGAACCAGAGGCGCGAAATCACCGTCCCCGCTCACGATTACCACGCAGTCCAACTTCGGCTCCAGCAGAAGCGCGTCAAGCGCGATCTCCACCTTCCAATCGCCTTTGGCGGAGCCATCTTCACGAATGGCGAGCTGCTTGGTCTTGACCTCAAAGCCGCTGCGGCGCAGCGCCTCGAGGAAACTGCTCTGATCGACGTCCGCCTTCTGCACCACGTACGCGATCGCCCGCACAAGCTGACGCCCCTGCACAATTGCGCCGAGCAGCTTTCGGTATTCAATCTTCGACTGGTGCAGTGCTTTCGCCGAATAAAACATGTTCTGCACGTCCACGAATATGCCTACTCGTTGAGCCGCGTGCTCATAAACCGTATGTGTAACCACTTCTGTCTGCCTTCAGTTCAAGTAATGAGAACAGTCTTTTAGATTTTCCTGCGAGAAATACGGAAGCAGAAGTCTACAGTTCAGCGCCGTGAGCGTCAAATGAATCAGCTTCTGAGCGGAGCGCCATCTGCTTCCCTTCGCAGCGGGCAGTGTGATATTATATCCGTTCTGTGCGTTCCGGAGCCCCTTCACGCCACTAATTATCGCCAGGAGCAGGAAAATGGACGAAGAAGAAATAGAATCCTCAGAACCGGCCCCGCAATCAGAAGCGAACGCCGCGCAGCCAGAGACATCGGCGCCGCAGCCAGAAGCGGCGCCGACCGACCTGCGACGCAATATCTGGCTGCTCATCATCGTGCTGGCCGTCATCATTATCGCCTGGGCTATCTCGCTGGCGAGCCCGCCTGAGCGTGGGCAACCGCGGCAGGCCGCCCCGCCCCAAGACTACCAGAACGCCCGCGCCGCGCCGGAACCCGCCGTAGCGCCGCAGCAGCAGCAACGCTCCCTGCCGGTCGCGAAGCCGGCCCCGCTCTTCCAGGTCGCCGGCGGCGGGGGCTCCTATATGCTTGCGGCGCCCGACAGGGCTCTCCAGCCCGGCGGCCCGCTTTACAGGAAAGCCTGCATGTTCGACGTCACTCAGCTCGCGCAGGGCGTCGCGCTCGAGGACATCGTCCGGATGCAAGGCAGATACGCCGCTCAGGCGCCGGTCTTCCACGTTGAGGAACTTCCCGAGGCGTCTTTCCAACCGGCCTCGCAAGTCGAGGGTCTCAGTGCAGACGACATCGTTGTCGCCGTCACCGTCGGTGACACAGTCAGGGCTTATCCTCTTTCGGTGGTCCGATCCTACATCGGACTCTCAGACCGCATTGGCGGGCGGCCGGTCTTCCTCTGCTGGAACACCTTCGTGCAACGCGCCTCGGCCCTGATTGCAGCGACTGGAGGAAAGGACCTACAGTTTCGAGACGCCGGCGTGATGTACCGAGGCCACAACGTCTATTACGACGTCGAGACAGGTTCCCTCTGGGACCCCGCTTCAGGCCTGGCGCTGACCGGCCCTCTGGCGGGCCATTCGGTCGAGGCCTTGCCCGTTTCCCTCCTGACGTGGGCCGGCCTGAAGGAAGCCCATCCCGACTCTCTGACCCTTGTGTCCGAAAGCCTGCACGCCACGGACGGGAAACTTGACAGGCTGTACGCGGATTCGCCCCTTATCCCCTTTCCTCTACGCCACTTCGAGCCGGCCACCGGCGAGTTGCCCGCCAAGGAATTCGTGCTCGGCGTCTTCATAGACGGGCAGGCCCGCGCCTATCCCCTGTCCCGCCTCTATCAGGGGCAACCCGGCCGGATTTCCGACATTGTCGGCGGGAAACGCGTGAATATTTACGTCACCTCCGAACGCACGGCGCACGCCACCTCGGAAACCGGCGACCCCCTCGACGCGCCGGTCATCCTATGGGTTGGCTGGAAGGAAATCCATCCTGAAACCACGCTCTACGCCCCTTCCGAGCCGCAAGAAAGCCCCGCCGCCTCCAGGGAAACAGGGGTCAGCCGTTCGACGCGCCGTTCGACAAGCTCACAGCCCTGAGCGAGGTCGAAGGGCTGCCGTTTGATTTCATGATTCGCACTTAGCCCCGGCGCCTCCGGCGCCTGCTGTACCTGCCGGCTATCACCTTCAGTCTACGGCCCCAGGGCCTTCGTAGCGCCGCGCCAGCGGGGCGAAGCAGGGTACCTTTCATTTACAACTATACACGAGTCGCGCACAAAAAGCAACTGAAAAAAACCTTCGTCTCTAGTGCTCCGATTCAGACTGAACCGCGGGATTCCGTTCCGATCCGAGTACGTCCTAGCCCGGATATTTCACGAGCCTTTCCCGTCCAGCGGGCGCTGGGCGTCAACAGTGTGTCATTTTTCATTGCGTGGCTTTCGAGGCGGAACTCCTTTCCCTGTAAAGGGTTGCAGACGAATCCGGAAAATGCTCGTGAAGTATCCGGGCTAACCATTACGGGTATGGCAACGCAGCTTCCGATCGTAACCGTTCAGGCGCCTTTCAGCACGCAAACACGAAGATCGGCAAACAATTAACCACAACGACACAACGGGCACAACGCAGGCGGCAACGGCAGAAAGACAACGAAAACATAAACCACGAAGGCGACGAAGAAGGACAAACGACAAACAGCAAATATCCAATATCGTATCACTTCAGCCGAACGAGGGAGATGGTAAAGATTTCACAGAAATCGTGTAGCTCAGGCGCCCTCGCCTGAGGTAGCTCCGGCGTCCCCGCCGGAGCCGGGCGCGGCGTGGACGCCGCGCCTACCCCCGTGTGGGGGGGCGGGGCCACGCGGACGGTTCCTGATCGGCCTCGGGCGCACGAGCGCTACCAGATGTGATGTCGCAACTTTGTGAAGTCCTATGGATATTCTCGTTGTCTGGAGATTCCTCATTCGGGTGAAGTGTTACCTTCATCCTTCATCCTTGGCGCCTTCGGCGCCAGGAGCCGCTTCGCCCTGTCCACGTCGGCGGCTATTGCGGCCCTCAGTTCGGAACCCCCGGAGCACGATCGCTGGCCGCGGAGGCGCTCGACGAATTGCACCTCCACGTCCTGCCCGTAAAGCTGACCCTCGAAGTCGATCAAATGCACTTCCGCCACCCTCTCTGCTTCTGCTTCATGGTGAAAGGTGCGGCGGTTTCCCACGCTGGTCACCGCCGGCAGCGGCTCGCCGTCTGTGTAAGCCCGGCAGGCATATACCCCGTCCGGCGGCATGATCTCGTGGTGAAGGTCCAGATTCGCAGTGGGAAAGCCCAGGGACTTTCCCCTCCCGTCTCCGTGCACAACAGTGCCGTAAATTGAAAACGGCCTGCCCAGCAGGCGCTCGGCCCGCGCGAAGTCCCCCTCCAGGACGGCCTTGCGTATGGCGGTGCTGCTGATCGGCTCTCCGTCCGCCTCCACCGGCGCCAGGACCACAACATCGAACCCTGTCTGCCTGCCCAGACGCCGGCACAGCTCCACGTCCCCTTCACGGTCGCGCCCGAAGCGGAAGTCAAAGCCCAATACGAGCGCTCTTACGTCGAGCAAGTCGCAAAACACGCGGCGCACGAACTCGTCCGCCGGGAGCCGGGCGACGTCCTTCGTGAACCGCACCACCACGCAGATATCAACGTCCAGCGCCTCGAACAGGCGGAGTCTGTGTCTCGGCGAGGTCAGGGAAAGCTCCGGCGGCCTGCTCAACACGGAGGTGGGCTCCCGGTCGAAGGTGACCACGGCGGGGGCGCAGGAAAGCCGGCGGGCGAGCTGCACGGTGCGCCCGATCACCTCCTGATGGCCGCGATGAACGCCGTCGAAGGCGCCGATCGTGGCGACGGTGGGCCGCGCAAGCCCCCTATCATGCCCCGGCCAGCCAATAACCCGCATGGCGTTTCATCCCTGCTTCCGCTCTTCTTTATGCGCCCGGCTCAGCAGCGCACCCATCCACGTATTCAGGGCCCGCTGCTGTTTCAGCATAAGCGTGCCGGAACGGAGGGCTTCCTCCGACCGGGCAAAATCTTCCTCAGATGCGGGCATCCTTTCAGTCGTCTCGAACACGTAGACGCGGTAGGAGGGCGGCTTGGCGCGCGCCACGGCGACCTGCCCCACCTCCAGCGCAAAGGCACTCTCCGCCACTGCCGGGAACGGGGCCGCGCTCCGCCCGAATGGCTCGCTTTCTTTCACCTCCAGGGCGAGGGTTTCTTGCCCCTGCGTCTGGCCCACGGCCTGCAGTAAGTTCTTCAAGCGCTTGCCCATCTCCAGGGCGGCCGTCTCCATGTCCGTCTGCCGGGCTTGGTCGCAGAGCTTCTCGGCGAATCGCTCCGCCTTCTCCGCGCCTTGGACCTTCACATAATCCTCCCGGACTTGCTCTTTGACCTGTGCGAAAGTCTGCGTTTCGGGTTCGCTGCGCTCCAGCACCTGATAGATCAAGGTGAACTCTCCGGGCCTGGCGATCTTCATGGGGAAATACAGCTCCTCGTCCCCCTCGGCAAAGGCGAACTTCGCCATCTCTTCGCCACCCGGCGCGAGTTGCGCCAACTGCTGGCTGGAGACGAGGTCCCGCCCGCTCTCGGTGCGCACCACGTGGTAATCCAGCCCGTGTGACCGCGCGTACTGGCTGAGAGGTTGCGGCCCGTTGCCATAGCGTTCGCTGACGGATCGCAACTGGCTCAGCGTGTCGTCCACTCGACGAGTGACCTCATCTTCCGCCTTCTGGGCAGCAAGCTTCACCCTTATTTGCTCTCGCACTGCATCGGAGATTTCCACGGGGGCGGCGCTGTCCGTGTCCGCCGCGATTCCGTAGTCCGCCTTGTGCTGCCGGTAGTACTGGTCTATCTCTTCGCGGGTGACCTTGATGTCCTTTTTCACTTCCTCAACGGACGCCATCGCATACTCGACCTTCACGCGCCGGGGCGCCATGTATCCGTAAGGGCTTCCCCCTTCGCCGACAAACTTGTCCTTGTAATTCTGATAGAAATCCTGCAGTTGCTCTTCAGTGGCTTCCACCAATGGCTCGAACTGCTTGCCGTCCAGCATGACATACTTTATTCTGACCCTCTCATTGCGGTAGCAGTAGATCTGCCAGCATTCGGCGGAGCTTACAAGGACGGCGCTGCGTCTGAGAGCGATCAGTTTGAGAACTTTGACGATATCCCCCGCCCGCTGCGTCACAGCAGCATCGGTAAAGCGGCGACTGAGCAGGTAGTTTTCATACTGGCTGGCATTCAGATTCTTTCCATCTGGGAACACGCCCGCCAGCAATGCTTCGATCTCGGCGCTGTTCCACGTGATATCGGCCGCTTCGGCCTCCCTCAGCAACACCAGGAACCTCCAGACGGAGTCGTCGCTCAGCCGCGGCCCGTCCGGGAAGACAAAGCTGCGGAAGGGGCTCAACAACACCAGGTAGAGGGAGTCCCGGCGGGCCTCAGGATAGAGGCGCCGCAGGGCAAACGCCCTCTGGAAATCCAACATCCCCAGTCTCAACACCATTTCGACCGAGAGCCTGGCCTCCATGGTTTCGGCCTGAGTGACTCGCTCGCCACGTATGGCGCCGGCGCTGCTCCGCGGCGCCGTCCTCATGGTTCTGAGGGCAGGGCCAATTCCCCAGGCGATCATCAGGAAAACCGCCACCCCTACGAGCATGTGACGTTGATGTTTTCGAAACCAACCCGTCAGTGACACAAGCTATGCCTCCTCCAGGGGGTCATTCTAATGAGTTGCGAATGATAACCGATGCGCGGCGAGTGTTCAACTTACGCGCCATTCGCAGTAGCGCCGGCGGTCTGCTTACGATCCGAGCTTGACGCGGCGGAAGCGGCGCTTGCCCACGTTGAGCACCATGCCGTCAGAGATCGGCGCCTCGGCGTCCGGATCATCCACCGTCGAGAGCGCCTCTGGCGGCCCGAGCCGCACTCCGCCCTGCTCGACCAGCCGGCGCGCCCGGCCGTTGGACTCCGCGAATCCGGCCAAGCGCAGCAGCTTGACGATCCATATCCGGCCCTCCCTCAGCTCGCTCAGCGGCACGCTAACCTCCTCGAGGTCTTCCGGCAGCTTCTTTTCCCGGAAGACCCGGTCGAACGCCGCGCGGGCATCGTCGGCGGCCTGCTGGTCGTAGTAGCGCCGCACGATGGCCTCCGCGAGCGCAGCCTTCGCGTCACGCGGATGCACCTGATCCGAGAGGAGATGCTCGATCCTCTCCAGCGAGAAATCCGTGGTGAGAATAAAGAACTTCTTCATCAATCGGTCCGGTATGCTCATGGCCTTGCCGAACTGCGTCTCGGGCGGCTCCGTGATGCCGATGTAATTGCCCTTGCTCTTGGACATCTTCTGCACGCCGTCCAGACCCTCCAGGAGCGGATTTGTCACCGCCACCTGGAGAGGAGCGCCGAACTGGCGCTGCAACTCGCGGCCCAGCAGGATGTTGAATATCTGGTCGGCGCCGCCCAGCTCAACGTCGCTCCTGACCACCACCGAGTCATAAGCCTGCATCAGGGGATAGAGCAGCTCGTGGAGCCCGATCGGCCGGCCGGCCGCCATCCGGTTGGCGAAATCATCCCGTTCGATGCAGCGGGCCACGGTCAGCCGGGCCGCAAGCTGGATCACCTCGCCGAACTTCATCTGGCCGAACCACTCCCCGTTGTAGCGTATCTCGGCCTCGTCCGTGTCCACGATCTTGCCCACCTGGTCCAGGTAGGTCCGGGCATACTCCATGACTTCATCACGGCTCAGCTGTGGGCGCATATCGTTCTGCCCGCTCGGATCGCCGACCTGCGCCGTGTAGTCACCCACGATCAAAACGGCGTGGTGCCCCAGGTCCTGGAACGCCCTCAGCTTATGAAGGGGCACGGCGTTGCCGACGTGGATGTCCGGGGCGGTGGGGTCCAGCCCGAGCTTGACCCGCAGCGGCTCGCCCGTCGAGAGCGAGCCCTCGATCTTCTCGATCAGTTCGCTCTCGGGCACGACGTCCGCCGCTCCGCGCCGGATCACCTGCATTTGCTCTTCCACTTGTCGGCTATGACGGGCCATTTGCTTCGTCGCTCGCCTCTAGAGGAATCCGGAGTAGTCTAATGGTTTTTGCGCCGCCGGTCACGTGGAAGCCGGCCGTTCCTACAGGAGGCGCAGGACTGCGAAGCCCACCGCGTTGTAGGTCGCGTGCGCGCCGACGGCGACCCACAGGCTCCCACTCACCTCAAAAAGGGCCGTGAAAACAAGAGACAGCACGAATAATTGGGCTGCGCCGGGGATGTAAGCGTGAAAGGCCGAAAAAAGGACCGCCGCAGCCAATGCCGCGCCCACGCGCCCGATTCTTTCCCGCAGCGGCAGGTAGAGAAATGACCTGAACAGCAGCTCCTCCGCCAGCGGCGCCACCAGCGCCACCAGCGCGAAACTCGCCACCAGCAGGCCGCCATCCCGCGTATCGGCAATCATGCTGCTGATCGGCTGGACGTGGTATTCGAGCTCGTATCGTTGAATCACAAACTGCGAGAGCCACCATGCAGCGACGTACCCCACCCCCCCCGCGATAACGACCGCGAGCATACTGCGCCACTGCTTCGAATCTGGCACGCTCAGCCCCAGCAGCGCCGTCAGCGAACGGCCGCCGGGCTGCCGCCTCGCACGCAACGCAAGGA